>JAJDAR010000536.1 GCA_029261775.1 Deltaproteobacteria bacterium
GTGTCCTTCGCGGCGGAGGGCGCGGTCGCGAGCCGGGAGGTCGACGGCATCCTGGTGGCCGCGGGTCTGTGCGCAGCCCCCGACGCAGCCGACGCGCTGGCGGCCGCCGGGCTCGATCCGGTGCGGGTCGGAGACTGCACCGGGCCCACGTATCTGGAGGCGGGCCTGCTCGCTGCGGCCCGCCTCGCCGAAGCCCTCTGAGTCCAAGGTCCGCGGCCTGCCACCCGGTCGGCCTCCATCGAGAAGGAACCCGCCATGGCCAGCGATGCGCTCGCGCCCGACTCCCTTCCCAGCGCCACCGCGCCCGACGCAGCCGACTGGAAGCTCCGCTTGAGCCTTTGGCTCACGGTCGTGTGGCTCGTGCTCGGCGCGCTCTACATCTCCGGCGTCGTGGGCTGGATGGGCTTCATCCAGCAACGGGCGCCCGACCTGGGCGGCTTCCTCGAGGGCGCGTTCGCGCCTCTGGCCTTTCTCTGGTTGGTCGTCGGCTTCTTCCTGCAGCGCCAGCAGCTGGAGCAGAACACCGACGCGATCCGTGCCCAGATCCACGAGATGAGGCGCACCGCCGAGCAGGCCGAGGTGCAGTCGCGCGCCATCGCGGCCGACGAGCTCCACTCGCGCCAGGACACCTTCATCCGCGTGGCCGACATGGTGCAGCAGCAGCTCGGCACCATCGCGGGCTTCCTCGTCACCTCCATGCTGGCCGAGATGGACGACGACGCCCACCGCGGGCCCGGGATCGAGCAGCTGTGGGACTCGATGGGGCTAGGCGACGACACGGCCTTCAATCGCAAGGTCTTCTCGTTGACCTACAGCGGCACCCTCGAGGCCACGGGGCTCTTCTTCGGCACCGAGATCCGGAGCGGTCACACGCGAAGCTTCATGCACGCCTTCGAGCGCCTGATCGAGCACGCAGAGCGCTGCGATCCCGACGGGATCATCGCAGATGCGATTCGCGGGGGCGGGCACGGACGCTTGTACGGCCTGATGGCGGCGTCGCGGCCCACCGGGGGCTGATCACCCCCCGGGGCCGCCCTTGACGTCGGTGGGATCCGGTACCCTGACGGCGACACGGGCACGGGCGCGGAAGCGCCGCCCGGGCCGCGCACGCACGGATCCGGGTCGAGAAGTGTCGGAAGGGTCGGAAGACTGAGTGGTTCGCCTCTGGCAGGAAGCCTGGACCGCTGGCTTCGGATCGCGGGAACGGGAGCCTCCTTCGCCTTCTTCGGAGTGGGCGCGCTGCTCCTCGGCGTGATCGCGTACCCCGTCCTGGCTTTGGTCTCGCGGAGCGCCGAGCAGCGCGAGGTCCGCATGCAGCGTGCGATCCACCACGCGTTCCGGATGTTCGTGGGGTTCATGCGCGGAGTCGGCGTGATCGCCGTGCAGCAGGTCGGCGACGGACGGCTGCCGAAGGCGGGTCCGTGTCTGGTCATCGCCAACCATCCGTCGCTGATCGACTACGTCCTTCTCGGTTCCCGCCTCCCGCAGGCGGACGTGGTGGTCAAGCGCGCGCACTGGACGAACCCGTTTACACGCGGCGTCGTCCGCGGAGCCGGCTACATCCCGAACGACAGCGGAGAGTCCACGCTCGAGGCCTGCGTCTCCCGCCTCCGGGCGGGCCGGGTCGTCCTGCTGTTTCCGGAGGGCACGCGCTCGCCGCGCGGAGGCCTCGGCCCCTTCCAACGCGGGGCCGCCCACGTCGCCCTGGCGGCCCGCCTGCCGGCCGTTCCGGTGACGATCACCTGCGAGCCGCCCGGCCTGATGCGGGGCCAGCCCTGGTGGGACGTTCCGGCGACCCGGATGCTGTACACCCTCAGGGTCGGCGAGCCCATCCGGAGCGAGGCCGCAGGGACGTCCAGGGCGAGGGCTTCCAGAGCGCTGACAGCGACTTACCGAGAAACCTTCGAGAAGAGGTTGGGACGTGCCGAAGGCTGACGCCCAGAGCATGAGCGCAGACGAGCTGTTCGCCCTGCTGCGCCGGATCATGGTGCGAGAGTTCGATCTCGCGGAGGAGCGGATCCAGCTCGACTCGGACTTCGAGGGGCTCGATCTCGACAGCATCGATGCGGTCGATCTCGCGGTGTCGGTGGAGGAGGAGGTCGGTTTCCAGTTCGACACCGACGACCTGGCCCAGCTGGTCACGCTGCGGGACGTGGTCGAGCTGATCCGCGGCGAGCGGTCCCGCTAGCCGGCCCGATGACGGAGCGCCCGACCCACTGGAGCCGGATCCAGGAGCGCGGCTCCCTGCTCGGGCTGCGTTTCACGGTCGCGTGCTATCGGCTGTTCGGCCGCTTCCTGGCCCTGCCGCTGATCCTGGGCGTGGTCGGCTACTTCTTCGCGACGGATCGGAAGGGCCGGGCAGCCTCCCTCGACTACATGGAGCGGCTGCGCGCGCGGGTACCCGACGCCGACTTCTCGCCGGGGCTCTGGGAGAGCTTCCTGCACTACCGGGAGTTCGCGCTCTCCATCGCAGACCGCGTCGATCTGTGGGGCGGGCGCCAGGATGCGTTCGAGTTCGTCTTCCACGGTCGCGAGCACTTCAAGGCGCTGGCCGAGCAGGGCCGCGGAGCGATCCTCTACGGGGCGCACCTCGGCAGCTTCGACGCGCTGCGCGTGCTCTCCAGCCTCGACCGGGTCAAGGTCAACGTGCTGATGTACACGGATCACGCTCCGAAGATCAACGAGGTGTTCCGCCGCATCTCACCGGACGCGGAGATGCGGGTGATCGGCGCCGATCCGTCCTCGGCCCGCACCACCTTCGAGATCAAGGCCTGTGTCGACCGCGGAGAATGGGTCGCGATCCTGGGCGATCGGGTGGAGCCCGGCGATCGCCACCGCGTCGTGCGCGTACCCTTCCTGGGGGCCCCGGCGCGCTTCCCCGAGTCGCCGTTCCTGCTGCCGGGCGTCCTCGGCTGTCCGGCCTTCCTGATCCTGGGGCTGCGTCGAGGCGAGCGGACCTATGAGGTCTTCGCGGAGCCGCTCGAGGTGGACGAGCCGTCGGAGACGGGCGGATCCCGCCACGACCGGGCCCGGGCCCTGTGCGGCGCCTACGCTGGCAGACTGGAACACTATGCCGGGCGGTTCCACCGCCAGTGGTTCAACTTCTACGACTTCTGGGCGGGAGGCGAAGAGCGGTGAAGCGGGTGGTCGTGACGGGGATCGGCGGTCTGTGCTCGCTCGGGCAGGACTGGAAGACCGTGCGCGACGCCCTCCTGGCCGGCCGCTCCGGCGTCGTGACCATGCCCGAGTGGGATCGCATGGGCGGCCTGCGCACGCGGCTCGCCGCTCCCGTCCCGGGCTTCGAGATCCCCGAGGATTGGCCGCGCAAGAAGACCCGCAGCATGGGAAGAGACTCGGCCATGGCGACCTGGGCCACCGCGCACGCGATCGCCGAGGCGGGGCTCACGGGCAGCTCTCTGCTCAGCGACGGCTCGACGGGCATCGCCTTCGGCTCGACGGCCGGCAGCCCCGGGGCGCTCGACAGCTGGGCCGAGAAATTCTACGGCCAGAGCAGCCTGTCCGGGATCGGAGCCAACGAGTACGTCCGCTTCATGAGCCATACCTGTGCGGCCAACCTCGCCCAGTTCTTCGAGGTGCGCGGCCGGATCCTCCCGACCTGCTCGGCCTGCACCTCTGCGAGCCAGGGCCTGGGCTACGGCTACGAGGCGATCAAGCACGGGCAGCAGACGATCATGCTGGCCGGGGGTGCCGAGGAGCTGGGGCTGATCGATGCCGCGGTCTTCGACATCCTGTTCGCGGCCTCGACCCGCAACGACGCACCGGACTCGACGCCTCGCCCCTTCGACGAAGATCGTGACGGCCTGGTCGTGTCCGAAGGGGCGTGCACCTTCGTGCTCGAGGAGCGGGATCACGCTCTCGCCCGGGGCGCCACCCTCCACGCCGAGATCCTGGGCTTCGGCACCAACTGCGACGGGCGCCACATCACGAACCCCGACCAGGCCGGCATGGAGCAGGTCATGCGCCTGGCCCTGGCCGACGCGGGCCTCGCGCCCGAGCAGATCGACTACGTCAATGCCCATGGAACGGCGACCGAGGTGGGCGACATCGCCGAGAGCCGGGCGACCGCGGCGGTCTTCGGAGCCGGGGTTCCGTTCGCGTCCCTGAAGGGTGCGTTGGGCCACGCGCTCGGCGCCTGCGGGTCGATCGAGGCCTGGCTCGCGCTCGAGATGATGCGCGAGGACTGGTTCGCGCCGACCCTGCATCTGGAGCGCGTGGATCCGCGCTGCGGCGAGCTGGACTACATCCAGGGGGAGCCCCGAAAGCTCGAGGCGACGACGATCGTGAGCAACAACTTCGCGTTCGGGGGCGTGAACACGTCGCTCGTCTTCGGCCGGGCGCGCTAGGCCGAGCTCGACATGCCTGCCTCCTTCCGGCCCTGCGTCCTGATCCCGACCTACGACAATCCGCGGACGCTCGAGGCGGTCGTGCGTTCGGTGCGCAAGCACGCGGAGCACGTGATCATCGTGGACGACGGGAGCGGGGACGCGGGGCGCCTCGCCGCGGTCCGGCTCGGGCGTCAGGGGCTCGCACGCGTCCATCGCCGCGAGCGAAACGGCGGCAAGGGCGCCGCGGTCAAGACCGGCTTCGTCCGGGCGCTCGAGGCCGGCTTCACCCACGCCCTGCAGATCGATGCCGACGGCCAGCACGACGTGGACGACCTTCCGCGCTTTCTCGAGGCGGCACGGGCCCGGCCCGCCGCTGTCGTGCTGGGCCGGCCCGTCTTCGACCACAGCCAGCCCCGCGGTCGCGCGATCGGACGTCGGATCAGCCAGTTCTGGGTGAATCTCGAGACGGGCGGACGGGTGATCGAGGACCCGCAGTGCGGGTTCCGGGTCTACCCGCTGGAGGCCTCGTTGCGGGCCAGGGCGCGCGGCAACCGCATGCAGTTCGACCAGGAGCTGCCGGTGCGGCTCGTCTGGGCCGGACGGGCCGTGGTCAACCTGCCGACCCGGGTGCGCTACCTGAGGCCCGAAGAGGGCGGCGTCTCCCACTTCCAGATGCTGCGCGACAACCTGCGCATCTCGGCGATGCACACGCGGCTCGTGCTCGAGCGGATGGGTGGCGCCCTGCCGCGCAGCCGCCGATGACCGGCCCCGAGCCGCCGATGACCGGTCCCGACCGCGGGCAGCCGCGCGAGGCGGGATCGCGCCTCGGCCGGGCTCTTCGCTGGACGGGCGCCGCCCTGGCCGTCGCCTACCCGTTCCTCCTCTTCGCCGGGCTGTTCGTGTTCGAGCCGCGCGTCGTGGCGGCCTGTCTGGTCCTGCTCGTCGCAGTGCGGGCCGTCCTGCGCGGAGCTCCCCTGCGCTTCGAGGCCGCGCGCGGTCTCCTGCTGCCGGTCGCGCTGGTCGGCGGCGTGCTCCTGGCGACCCTGCTGTCGAACGACGAGCGCGCGCTGCTCCAGCTTCCGGTCGCCATCAACCTGGCGTTGCTATTCGCCTTCGCGCGAAGCTTGCGGGGCGCGCGGCCTTCGATGATCGAGACCTTCGCCCGACTCCAGGACCCCGAGCTCAGCCCGGCGCAGATCGGGCACTGCCGGATCTTCACGTGGGTCTGGTGCGGGTTCTTCGCCCTCAACGCGGCCTTGACGGCCGGGCTCGCCGCGTGGGCGTCGGCGTGGACCTGGACGCTCTACACCGGACTCGTGGCCTACCTGGTCATGGGGGTGCTGTTCGCCGCGGAGTTCCTGGTCCGCGCCTGGCGATTCCGGCGCTACGAGGGGAGCGTGCTCGAGCCGATCCTGCGCAGGATCTTTCCCCCGCGTCCGTCTGCTCCCCGGAGCCGGACGTGAGAGGGGGAGGGCGCCGGCCCATCGCCGGCCCGTCTCTGGCGCTCGTGCTCCTGTCGAGCCTGCTCGCCCACGGCTCTCCCGCGGATCCGGCGGGAGGCGAGGGGCGACTCGAGCAGCTGATGGCGCGTCTCGCGACGAGCCGCGGCCTGCACGCGCGCTTCGAGGAACGCATCGAGAGCCCGCTGCTCGCCGAACCGCTCTCGGTCCGCGGCTGGCTGGCCGTCGATCCGCCGGATCGTCTGGCGCGGGTGACCGAGTCGCCCGAGCCGTCGCGCCTCGTGCTCGAGGGGGAGTCGATCCGTCTCGAGACGCCCGGAGCTCCGCCGGTCGACCTCGGCGCCGACCCTGCCGCGCGCGCGTTCCTGTTGGAGTTCGCACGGCTGTTCCGCGGCGATCTCCCGGGGTTGCGGGAGCGCTACGCGCTCGGCTTTCGCGTCGACGGGACCGCGTTCGAGCTCTCGCTGACGCCGAGGAGCGAAGCGGTCCGGCGACGCATCTCCCGGGTGGTGCTGGCCGGCGAGGACGACGTCGTGCGCCGCATCGAGGTGCACGAGCCCGGTGGCGGGCGAACGACGACCCAGCTGCTCGACGTCGATCCCGATCGGGCTCTCTCCGCGGAGGAGACGGCGCGCTTCTTCGGCCCGCCCGGCGCAGCCGGCTCGCCGTGAGGGCCGGGCTCGCGCTCGGCGCGGCCCTGCTCGTGGGTCTCTGGTTCGCGGGCAGCCGGATGAGCTTCCGGGCGGACGTCACGCACTTTCTGCCGGAGGGGGATGCCGGAACCGCGAGCGCCGTCTCCCGCGTGCTCGCGGGCTCGGAGCTGCCGCGGGCGATGGTCCTGAGCCTTCGAGGGCGCGTCGGCGCGGAGGTGCGGCGCGCCGCGAAGGATCTCGCCGGCCGGCTGCGGGCGCTGCCCGAAGTCGCATGGGCCAGGGCCGGACCCGATCCCGACCTGCCGGCCGCGCTCGAGCGCATCTACTTCCCGCGTCGCCACGATTTCCTGTCGGACGGCTCCGGCCCGAACGAGCCGCCGCCGGCGGAGCTGTGGTCGGAGGACGCGTTGCGCGCCTCGGCGCGCCGCACGCGGCAGCAGCTGGCCATGCCCGGAGGCGGCGCCCGCGCGGGTCTGCTGGCGCGCGATCCGCTCGGGGCCATGGCGCGCATCGTGGCGCGGGCCCGCGGGACCGATCCGGGCCTGCGACTGGTGGACGGCCAGTACGCAGGCCGCGCCGGAGCCGATGCGCTCGTCCTGCTTCAGACCCGCCCCTCGGCCTTCGAAACCGGTCGACAGGCCCCGCTGTTGGGCGAGATCGACGCAGCCATCGAGGCCACCCGAAGCGCCTGGCCCGCCGCCGAGTTGCACGTCGAAGTGAGCGGCGTGAATCGCTTCGCCGTGCGGGTGGAGGAGCGGATGCGCGGCGAGGCCGCAGCGATGCTCGCGGTCTCGCTGCTCGGAGTGGCGGGTCTGTTCCTGCTCTTCTTTCGCCGGCCCCTCTTCCTCGTGCTCGCGGTGCTGCCCCCGGTTGCGGGCGTGGTCGGGGCGACCTGCCTGGCGCTGCTGGTGTTCGGTGATCTGGATCTCCTCACCCTGGTCTTCGGAGCCAGCCTGGTCGGCGTGGCGATCGACTACGCGATCCATCTCGTGAACCATCAGATGCTGGCACCCGCCGGGACCGCGGCCTCCGAGACGGCGCGCCGCCTGCGCCCGTCCCTGCTGCTGGGCGCAGGCACGACCGTCGCGAGCTTCGCCGGCCTGCTGCTGACCGATTTTCCGGGCTTCCGGGAGATGGGCTTCTTCGGCATCGCCGGCATCGCCACCGCCCTGGCGGTCACCCTGGGTGTGCTGCCGCGCATGCTCGGCACTGCACGGGCCGATCGTACCGCCGTACCCGCCACGGCCGAGGGCCTCGCGCGCGCGGTGCGCCTGCTCGCCCGCCATCGATCCCGGTGGCTGGCCGTTCCCCTGCTGGCCCTGGTCCTCGCCGGGATCCAGGCGCCGAGCCTCCGTTTCGGCGACGACCTGCGCGGGCTCTCGGACATCGACCCCGAGCTCGTCGCCGAGGACGCGCGGGTGCGCGCAGAGCTCTCGAGCTTCGACACGAGCCGACTGGTGCTGCTCGAAGCCGCCGACGAAGCGTCGCTGCTCACCGGGACCGACCGCCTCCACCGCGAGCTCGAAGAGCTGGTCGCGGCCGGGGCCCTCGCCGGGCAGCGCTCCCTCCATGCGCTGCTCTGGGCGCCCGGCCTGCAGCTCGAGAACCGGCGGGCCTGGCAGGATCCCGACGCTGCGAGCCGGTTCCGTCTGGCCTTCGCGGCCGAGGGGCTCCGGCCCGACGCCTTCGAGCCGTTCCTGGGCGACTTGCGAGCGGCGGCCCCGCCTCCACTGACCCTGTCCGACCTGCGGGCCAGCCCCTTCGCCCCACTGGTCGAGTCGGCGGTGCTCGACGCGGGCGAGGGACTGCTGGCCGTGACCTACCTGCGAGGCGTGCGCGATCTGGCGGCGGTGGAGGCCAGGCTGGACCGGGTGGAAGGCGCCCGGCTGTTCGATCAGACGGCGCTGATCGACCGCAGCTTCGGCGCCTTTCGCGCGACGACCCTGCGTCAGATCGGCGTCGGCAGCCTGTTCGTCCTCGCCGTGCTCGGTCTCCGCTATCGCCGCGCGCGTCCGGCGCTTGCGGCGTTCCTCCCGGCGGCGACGACGGCCCTCCTGCTGCTGGGCGGCTTTGCCGCACTCGACGTCGAGGTGAACCTGCTCCACGCGGTGAGCCTGCTGCTCGTGCTGGGGATGGGCGTGGACTACGGGATCTTCCTGGTCGACAGCGCCGGGGACCGGTCCCATCTCGGGCCCACGCTGCTCAGCCTGCTGGCCTCGTGCCTGACGACGATCTTCGTGTTCGGCGCCCTGGCGCTGTCGAGCCACCCCGCACTGCGGGCGATCGGCGTGACGACGGGCCTGGGCGTGGCGCTCTGCTTCGTGCTCGCTCCGGTGACCTGGGCCGCCCTGCACGGTGCGCCAAGGGAGTGAAGAGCTTCACGGCGCGCCGCCTCGCGCCGCGCGACGCTCCGGCCGATGCCATGGATCCGCGCCCCGCTCGCGCCCCCGACCGGGAGGTCACGATGAACTCACGATTCGCCGGAGCAACCCTGATCCTGGCCCTGCTGGTCCTCGGCACCCTGGCGGGCATCGGCCCGCCTTGATCCCAGCGCGGCCGCCTCGGGGCGCAGGCCGCTTCCGTCTCCGAGGCCGTTCGGCGGCCGGGCGGGATGGCGCTGGCGGCGCCGTCGATCCGACGCGGGGACAGGGCCGTCTGGCCGTCGGACGGCAGGGACGACACGCCCGCGGGCGGGAAATCCTGGTGGAGCTGGAGGGAATCGAACCCACGACCTCCTGAATGCCATTCAGGCGCTCTCCCAACTGAGCTACAGCCCCAGGGCGAGGCAAGCTATCTGCCCCGATCCGGGCTGTCAAAGCTGCGAAGAAGGTGGGGTCCCTGGGGGGGCGGCGGGCCGCCGACTAGAATTCGGGGCGGGCAAGCCGCAAGGTCAGGGGGGAGCTGGTGTCTGGGAACGAGGGTGCTGGCCAGGGGCGTGGCTCCTGGGCTCGTTGGGCCCCCGTGGTGCTGGCGGCCGTCGTCCTGTCGGTGCCGCTCCTCTACGCGCTCACCGATCTTCCTCGTCGCCCGACCGTCTGGCGCTTCTCGAAGCGACAGCTTCTCTTCATCGTGGTCTACGGAGCGGGCCTCGCCGTCTTCCTGCGCAGCTATGCCTGGACGGTGCCCCGCTGGCTGGCCGGGCTTCGGGCGGGCGTGGTCGCCGTGGCGGCGACGCTGCTCGCGAACGTCCTGATCGGAGAGGCCGCGCTCACCCTGCTGGAGCCCAGCTATCCCTTCGAGCGGGAGCCCAGCGTGGACCGCCGTCACGCGGCCGATCCCGACCTGGGGCACGTCTACGAGCCGAACATCGAGCGGCAGATCCAGACGCGCGAGTACCGATCGACCTGGCGCACCAACGGGGAGGCGGTGCGAGCGGACCGCGACTACGGCAAGAAGCCGGAAGGGGTCGTGCGCATCCTCGTGATCGGTGACTCGTTCACGGCGGGCTCGCAGGTGGATCTGGAGCAGACCTACCCGGGCGTGATGCAGGCCGAGTTCGATCGGTTGCTCGGGGCCGGCCGCGTCGAGGTGATCAACGCCGGGCATCCTGCCTACGCCACGGTCCACGCCCGGCGCTGGGTGAAAAAGTTCGGCGCGCGTTTCGAACCCGACATCGTGCTGCACGGCATGACGCCGAACGACCTGACCGAGAACCGCTCCCCGCTCATGGTCAGTGCCGAGGATGGTCACCTGCGCTGGCGTACGTCGACTCCGGCGAATCGCGCGCGCTGGCACGACCGCCAGCAGTGGTACAGCGTGCCCGGCTGGCTGGAGCGAAGCCGCGTGATGGCCTTGCTGGACGGCGCGCCCGCGATCCGCCGTCTGCGCTACGGCTACGTGTATCCCCACCGCCACGTCTACCAGATCGAGCAGGACCCGACGTCCCGCGAGCGGTACGCGCTGCTCTACGAGCACCTCGATGGCCTGCGCGCCAACACGGCGGAGCTGGGCGCGGAGCTGGCCCTGGTGGTGATCCCCTTCCGGGAGCAGATGGGAGAGCTGGGGCCGAACCTCGATGCCGGGATCTTCCCCAGCCGCGTCGCGGCGTATGGAGATCGTCATGGCGTTGCGGTGTTCGACGCACTGCCCGCATTCCGGGCCCACCCGGATCCCGCGCAGACCCTCTACTGGCGTCTCGATGCCCACTGTTCGGCCGAGGGCTATCGGCTCGTCGGGGAGACCGCTGCTCGAGGCCTCCTCGAACGGGTTCTGGCACTCGGGGGGTGGAGCGCAGGGGACCCGGCGGCCGGCCGTGCCGCGCGCTGATGGCTGATGGCTGATGGCGAGTGGCTTGTCGCCGCGGGGAGGCGATGCGATGCTCCCGCCCGACGCGCCTCTCGGGCGCCGGCGGCGGGCCCGGTTGGGCCGGAGTGGCGGAACTGGTAGACGCAGCGGACTCAAAATCCGCCGGTCGGAGACGGCCGTGTGGGTTCAAATCCCACCTCCGGCACCACCAGCCTGACGCCTGGCCCCGGGTGGGCCCTGCGGGTGCCCGGTGGAGTCGCTGCGGTTTGTCCTGATCCGCGATTCGGCTATCACTCCGGGTCGTTCACCGGGGCGGCGGCGAGGACTGAATCTTCCCGGGCGGCCCCACGTCCAACCCGACACCCATCTCGCGGCCCGGTCCGACCGCGGCCGTTCACAAGGGAGAGCTTGAGGATATGCGCAAGAGCTTCATCGTCCTGGCCGGTCTGGCCTTCCTGGCAGGCCCGGTCTTCATGGCATCCTCCGCGTCCGCGGACTGCGAGGGCATGCGCGAGTTCACCGGCAAGATCCAGAAGTTCAAGAAGAGCGGGAAGAAGGCCGGCTTTGTCCTGGACAACAACCAGGGTGACAAGGTCAAGTTCCAGCGGGCCGAGAAGGTCGCCGTGGTCGACACCCGGGCCGGCGAGAAGAAGGCCGAGAGCTGGGACGACCTGAAGAACGGCCTGTGGGTGGGAGCCTGCTGGAAGTTCACGGACAACCCGCGGCTGGCCTACGAGGTGACGATCCACGAGGAACCCCAGGATTCGGCGAGCGACGACTAGGCCTCGAGAGGGGCAGACCGCCCCCTCCCCAAGGACCTGGCGCCGAGGCCCGACCCCAGGTCGTGGGCCTTCGCTAGCCTCTCGTGGATGGCCGCATCCGCAACGCCGCTGCTGCGCCCCGATCAGTTCGATCGCTATCGGCGCCACCTGAACCTCCCCGAGTTCGGGGTGGAGGGCCAGCGGCGCCTGCTCGAGAGTCGGGTGCTGCTGATCGGTGCCGGCGGCCTGGGTTGTCCCGTGGCGCAGTATCTGGCGGCGGCGGGCGTGGGAACGCTGGGTCTCATCGACTTCGACGTCGTCGATCCCTCCAATCTGCAGCGCCAGATCCTGTTCGGCACGGCCGACGTCGGCCGGCTGAAGATCGATGTCGTGCGCGAGCGGATCGAGGCGATGAACCCCGACGTGACGGTTCGGGCGATCCCCGAGCGTCTCGACTCCGGCAACGCGCTCGAGCTGTTCGCCGACTACGATGTGATCGTCGACGGGACCGACAACTTTCCGACCCGCTACCTCTCGAACGACGCCTGCGTGTTGCTGGGCAAGCCGACCGTCTATGGGGCGATCCTGCGCTTCGAGGGCCAGGCCAGCACCTTCGACGCGACCCGCGGACCCTGCTACCGCTGCCTCTTCCCCGAGCCCCCGCCGCCCGGCTCCGTGCCGTCGTGTGCCGAGGGAGGGGTGCTCGGCGTGTTGCCGGGAATCATCGCGATGATCCAGGCGACGGAGACCGTCAAGCTGGTGACGGGCATCGGCGAGCCGTTGATCGGGCGCATCGTGCACTACGACGCGCTCGACATGCGCTTCTCCGAGTACCGCCTGCAGAAGGATCCGAGTTGTCCGGTCTGCGGCGAGAAGCCGACGCTGACCGAGCTGATCGACTACCAGGGATTCTGCGGCGTTTCGCCGCAGACGGAGGAGACCCCATTGAAGGAAGTGTCCGCGGCCGACGTGAAGGCGAAGCTCGACGCCGGCGAAGCGTTCCTGCTGCTCGACGTACGCGAGCCCGCAGAGTTCGAGACCGCGAGGATCGAGGGCTCGACCCTGATCCCGCTAGGCGAGGTCGAGAGCCGGGTGGCCGAGCTCGCCGAGTGGAAGGACCGGCCGATCGTGGCCCATTGCCATCACGGCGGCCGAAGCGCGCAGGCCTGCCAGCTGCTCGAAGCCGCCGGCTTCACGGACGTCGCGAACCTGGTCGGTGGGATCGACGCCTGGTCGCTGACGGTCGACGGCAGCGTGGCCCGCTACTGACATGGCCACCCGCATCCCCGACCCGCTGAAGCGGCGCCACGTGATCGAGAGTGAGCACGACGAGCGCCGGGCATTGGCGCTGGCCGAGGCGTACCTTTCGGAGGGGCGCGTGCTGGAAGCCCTGATCTTCCTGCGGCGCGCCAAGGCCCAGGAGCGGCTCGAGGAGCTGCTCGAAGAGGGAGTCGTACAAGGCGACGCGTTCCTCGTCCGCGAGGCCGCTGCGGCGCTCGAGCGCGAGGTGGGCGGCGCGACCTGGCGGCGCGTCGCGGAGGCGGCGTCCGAGCTCGGCAAGGAAGCCTACGCCGTCGAGGCGAGCCGGCAGGCCGAGCGTTTCCAGGAATAGAGGAGAGAGCTTCCATGGCCCTTCGGTGTCTGGTCGTTCGCGGTCTGGTCAAGGAGGTGGAGGAGGAGATCAACAAGTTCCTTTCCACCCATGAGGTCAACGTGATCCACATGGCCCAGAGCGAGAACGGCGAATATCTCAGCATCAGCCTGATCTTCGACGAGCCGTCCACGGTTTCCTGAAGGCCCGCCCGTCCCGACGGTTTCCCGAAGCCGCGGCCGTCCGGCGCGAGCAGAGGGGCGAAGCGGCTGCGGTACACTCCGCGAGCCGTGACCACCCCTCCCCCCCAGTGTCTCGCCGAGCTGATGCAGTGGCTCGAGAAGTGCTTCGATGCGTCGGCGGCCCGCGACGTGCACGCGGTGGTGCACTTCGATCTGTTGGGAGACGACGGGGGATCGCTGGTCCTGCGCATAGACGGTGGTCGTCTCGACATCCAACGCGGCGTTGCCAGTGAGCCCGACGTGCTCATGCGGTCCTGCGCCCACGACTTCTTCGGGGTGGTGGCCGGCGAGGAGAACATCGACGTGATGCACATGGAGGGTCGCCTCGAAGTCGAAGGAGACCTCGGCGTCGCCATGAAGCTGCGCACGATCTTCCCCGCCCGGTGACCGCCGGCGAGCATCCGTCCGCAGCCGGGAACGGCCCGACCGCCGGCCCGTCCCCGGACCCGGCCGGGCGCACCGGCCGTGCTTCGATCCGCGTCGAGAACGCGCGGACGCACAACCTGCGGGGGGTCTGCTGCGAGATCCCGCTGGGGCGCCTGACCGTGATCAGCGGCGTCTCCGGCTCGGGCAAGTCGAGTCTGGCCTTCGACACGCTCTACGCCGAAGGCCAGCGCCGCTACGTCGCATCGTTGTCCACCTACGCCCGCCAGTTCCTGGAGCGTCTGCCCCGGCCCGAGGCCGACCTGATCAGCAACCTGCCGCCGGCCATCGCGATCGAGCAGCACAACCGGGTGACCAACGCGCGCTCGACGGTCGGGACGGCCACCGAGATCCTGGATCATCTGAGGCTGCTCTTCGCACGGATCGGGGAGACGCGCTGCTGCGGTGCACGGGTGGAAGCCGGCACTGTGGAGGCCTGGACGCGGCGTCTGCTCGCGCGCTACGAGGGGCAGCGCGGCAGCCTGGCGGTCGGGTTGCCCGCGAAGGAGCCGCTCGAGGAACTGCGCGAGCGCTGGGCCCGGGAGGGCTGGACCCGGTTGCTCGACCCCAAGGGCGGACGCCGGGAGCTGCTCGAGGTGACCGATGGCCAGCTGCGCCGCAAGCGACGCGAATGGCTGAGCGTCGTCGATCGCCTCGCGGTTCGCGAGTCCGAGAGGACGCGGCTGGCCGAAGCGATCGCCAGCGCGCTCGCGCGCGGCTTCGGCGAAGCGGTCTTCGTGCCCGAAGAGGGCGAACGCGTGGCGCTCCGCGAGGGCTTCGCCTGCGAGCAGTGCGGCCGGCGTCACCCCAGCCCCGAGCCCGCACTGTTCTCCTTCAACAGCCCGCTCGGAGCCTGCCCCGAGTGTCAGGGCTTCGGGCGGGTCGCAGGCCTCGACCTGGAGAAGGTCGTCCCCGACCCGGAGCGCAGCCTGAAGGACGGGGCCATCGCACCTTTCCAGACCCCGAGCGGCAAGGGCTGCCAACGGGATCTGATGCGAGCCTGCCGG
>JAJDAR010000537.1 GCA_029261775.1 Deltaproteobacteria bacterium
CCCTCGATCGGCAGCGAGCCCCATTCTCCGGAGGGCCAGGCATAGCGCGGGCTCGAGCGCGTGTGGTTCGAGTGGCCCGCCCCCGCCACGCCGTACGCCTTGCGCACGATGATCGAGCACCAGGGAACACTCGCCTGGAAGACCGCTGCGAGGGCGCGGACCCCCTTGCGGATCGTTCCCCGCCTCTCCGCCTCGGTGCCGACCAGGAAGCCCGGGTTGTCGACGAAGTTGACGACCGGCAGGTGGAACGTGTCGCACAGGTCCACGAAGCGCTGCATCTTCTCGCCCGCGTCCGCGTCGATCGATCCCGCGGCGTGCTTCGGGTCGTTGGCCATCACGCCGACCGGCACGCCGTCGATCCGCGCCAGGCCGGTCACCAGCGGGCGGCCGAAGTAGCGGCCCATCTCGAAGAAGCTGCCGTGGTCGAGCACCAGGCCCAGCAGCTTGCGCATGTCGTAGACCTTGCGGCGATCGCGCGGGATGAAGGAGAGCAGCGCCTCCTCGCGACGCCCGGGATCATCGCCCGCATCGATCCGCGGCGGCAGCTCCCGGACCGAGGTCGGCAGGTAGGACAGGAAGCGTCGGATCTGCGCGAAGGCCTCGTCCTCATTCGCCACCTCGTTGTCGACGGCGCCGCTCTCGCGAGCGTGGATGTGGGAGCCTCCGAGCTCCTCCTTGCCCACCTCGCGGCCGAAGGCCCGCGCCACGACCGGCGGACCCGCCACGAAGAGCTGGCTCGATCCGCGGACCATCACCGAGAAGTGCGAGGCCGCGACCCGTGCCGCCCCGAGGCCCGCTACGGGACCGAGCGAAGCGGCCACCACGGGCACCTCCGAGAGCAACGCGACCGCCACGTCCCAGTCCGGATTGGCGGGGACGTAGGAGCGCTTGATCTCGGCGTTCGTCTTGACGCTGCCGCCACCGCCGGTGCCGTCGACGAGCCGCACGATCGGGAGCCGCAGCTCGCGGGCGGTCTTCTCGCTCCAGCCCATCTTGTTGCCGACGGCGCCGTCGGCCGCGCCCCCGCGGACCGTGAAGTCGTCGCAGCCGATCACGACCGGCCGACCGTCGATCGCCCCGCGCCCGGTCACGAAGTTCGACGGCGTGTAGCTCTCGATCTCGCCGTCGTCTCCGTAGGCGACCTTGCCGGCCAGGGAGCCGGCCTCGCGGAACGAACCTCCGTCGAGGAGCCGGGCGATCCGTTCGCGAACGGGCAGTCGCCCCGCCGCGACATGGCGGGCGACGCGCTCCTCGCCTCCCATCTCCTGGGCCCGCTGCTTGCGGCGGGCGATCTCATCCAGCTCGGGCTTCCAGCTCATCGGGGCTCCGGAGGGAAGTGGCGGACCCCGACCCGAAGCCCCTACCAGAAGCTCGTCAGGATCTGGCCTTCGGGAATCGAGTCCTTGATGTCCTCGTGCAACGCGGGGAGCAGCGACCAGTGGGCCCCCGGCCGTTTGTGGTGGGCCGTGTGGTACCCGAGGTTGCCGGTCAGGAGATTGTAGACCGGACTGATGCGATTGACGCTGGCGTCCAGATGGGACGTGGCCTCGCAGCCCGCGTGGTGCTCGTAGGTGGCCCAGATCGTGTGGAAGAGCGTGAAGAAGGCCGGGACGATGAACACGAGAAGGGTGTTCCCCGGATTCCACCAGAGCATCACGCCCAGGAGGGTGTACAGCGGCAGCTTCATCCACAGCAGGTGGGAAAGGACCTTCGGGTGCCGCCGACCCACCCGGAAGATGTCGGGCTGGTGGCTCAGAAGGAGGGCGATGCTGTACTCGAGCCGCCCCATCGTCGTCCCGTCTCGCCGCCGCCAGCGGCTCTCGTCGGGCTCCTCGCAGGGGGGCTGGTTCAGGTAGTTGCGGTGGTGCCCGAGGTTGTGGTGCAGCACCCAGGCGTAGGGCCCGACTCCGGCCTGGAGCGAGAGCAGCAGCTCGTACACACGGTTCAGCGCCCTGGGCCGAAAGGTGTTCAGGTGCTGGTGATGGTGGTTGATGGGCGCCACGAAGACACCGAGCAGGGTCATGGGCAGCACGCTGGCCAGCGCCCAGCCGGGGCTCGCCGTGGCCCAGATCGCCAGGTGGATCAGGAAGGCGACGACCACGTACGCGACGGGCCCACGGTCGGCCTTGTAGCGAAGGATGCGGCCGCGTCCGTCGGCGGAGTCAGCTTGCATGGCCGGCAAGGTAGGCGGGCGGGTTCGGCTCCCCAGCCACCGAGGGCAAGATGTACACAACTTCTACATTGGCGGGCCCGCGGACCCGTCGCGCTGCCCGGAGTCGCCGTCTCGGCGCGCCGCCTGGCGGCCAACCGACACCCGCGAGCGTATGGCGCCTTCGATCAGTCTGCGATCGGACCGGCCGGGAGCTGCTGCCGAGGCGAGCCCAGGCGGGCCGCGATGGCCGCGAAGACCTCGGGACGGAAGAGCAGCTCCACGTGACCGAGGTCGTCGAAGGAGACGCTCTCGCCAAAACCACAGCGGGCCGAAGCCACGGGCTGGATCAGCAGGTCGCGGCCAGCGACGATAGAGAGGACCTCGAGCCCCTCGGGCGGCGGCTGGGCATTCAGCTGCTGGAGGAAGGGGCTCTCCGGCAGCAGCTGGCGCACGAACGCCGACGGGATGAAGTTGGCGGCGTGGGTGCCGTGGTGCGGCGTGCCGAGGGTGACGAGCCGGTCGACCCGCCGCGCGCCGCCCAGCAGCTGCAGGTAGAAACGCGCGACCAGACCGCCGAGGGAATGGGTCACCAGATCGATCCGGCCTCCGCCCACGCCCGCGTCGATCGCGCGCTTGAGCTGCAGGGCCAGCCGCTCGATCGAGCCGCCGCTGCGGTAGTTGAAGGCCAGCTGGCGGCGGTGGCCGTGCAGCCGCAGGTAGGCCTGGAGGGGGAAGAAGCCCGAGCGATTGGTGCCGAGGCCGTGCACGAACACGAGCGTGCGCTGCTCGCGCCGGCGCTCGGGGCGGGGCCTCGGGCGCCGCGCGCCGAAGGGCATCAGCACCCCGTGGGCGAGCAGGGCGAGGGCTTCGCGGCGGATGGCGCTGCGGACGAGATCCGGTTCGTGGTCGGTCAACATCAATTTGTAATACAATCGATGACACTTCCGGGCAAGAAAAAACGGCCCGGGAAAGCAGAAAACCCGGCGGATCCGCTGATTTCGGCCCCTCCGGTCCTGCTGCGGGCAAGCGGCCAAGGGCGAATCCGAGCGCACGTAGTACATTCCGCGGGATGCCGGACCACGGCGACCCGCCCCGCCCCCGCAAGGACCGCCTGATCCAGACCCGCGTGGAGCGTGATCTCGAGGCGACCTTGAAGCAGGAAGCCCAGCGGCGGCGCCTCACCGTCTCGCACCTGATCCGGAGCGTGCTGGAGGACACCTTCCACCTCGTGGACGGCGTCGTGGCGGACGTGGACGAGATCGTCGGCGGCTCCGCCAGGCTGGCGCGCAACGTCCGCCGCAACGCACGGCGCATCGCCTCCCCGGCCAGGGACCGGCCCGAACCCGGCGAGCGCGCGGCGCCCCCCGGCTCCGAGTTCCCCCACGTCCGCGGCTGGAACGAGCTCGTCCTGAACCGCCCGACGAGTTGCTCGGGGTGCGGTGCCGGACTGGCGCGGGGCGAGCGAGGCTTCCTGGGCGTGTGCGACGACCCCGGCGCTCCCCGCGACACCCTCTGCCCGGCCTGCGTGGAGTCGCTGTGACGAGCTGACTCGTGCTGTCAGCAGGCATGGGCCGATCCGTGCCGCCCCACCGACGGAGGGATAGGATCCGTCGGTGGCGTCCGTCGAACCCGAGCTGAACCGGAGCGAGGCAACCCCCCGCGACGCGCTGGCCTCGGATCGCGCAGCCGGCTTCGACGTGCTCGCCGACTTCCATCCGGCGGTGCGCACCTGGTTCGCGCGGCGCTTCCCCGGCGGACCGACCGAGCCGCAGGTCGCCGGGTGGCCGGCGATCCGCCGCGGTGAGAGCACGCTGATCGCGTCCCCGACCGGCTCGGGCAAGACGCTCGCCGCATTCCTCTCGAGCATCGACTCCCTGTACCGCGCGCATGCGGCGGGCCGCGACATCACGGGCACCACGCAGGTGGTGTATGTCAGTCCGCTCAAGGCGCTTGCCGTCGACATCGGCTGCAACCTCGAGACCCCGCTGGCCGAGATCGCGGAGGTGGCCCGCGAGCTGGGGCTCGAGCCCGCGCCGATCACGCTCGGGACGCGCTCCGGCGACACCCCGGCTTCGCGCCGCCAGACGATGGTCAAGAAGCCCCCGAACTTCCTGATCACCACGCCGGAATCGCTGTACCTGTACCTGACGGCCGACCGCAGTCGGGCCACGTTGCGGGGCGTCGAGACCTTGATCGTCGACGAGATCCACGCGATGGCCCGGGACAAGCGGGGATCGCATCTGACCCTCACCCTC
>JAJDAR010000538.1 GCA_029261775.1 Deltaproteobacteria bacterium
GGCCGAGCTGCGCTCCGTGTTTTTTCCGAGTCGTGGCCCAGAGTCGTCAACCAGGAAGAATGGTATTCCATCGATGGGAACAGTCTCGTGTTGGGCTGGAACGAGCGGCAGGAATCCATGCAGGCGTCCGCGCCTCGCTACAGTGGCTTCTCGACCTTCGTGTTCGACGAGAGCGGTCTGATCCGCGGTTACGAGGGGATGTTCGACACCGCTGCAGTCTTTTCGGCCATGAAGGCGTAGATCCAGCCCGCCGCCCAGCAAGACACTGTCCCAGACCAAAGGAGTTGGCCGTGAGCACCTCGAGCAGGAAGGCAAGAAAGCCCTTGATCGTCAGGCCCGACCAGGGGCGTACCTACGACATGGGCCGCATGCGCGCCGTCTTCTTTGCGGATGAGAAGGAAACGGCCTCGCGCTACTCGATTTCCGAGTGGTGTCTCGAGGCTAGAACGCACGGCCCGGGTGCCCACTCGCACGCGGATGACCACATCTTCTATGTGCTGGCCGGGACCCTCAGCCTCCTCATTGACGGCGAGAGATCGGAAGCTCCGCGCGGCAGCTACGCCTTGATTCCTGGTGGTGTGTCACATGACTTCGAGAATCATGGTGAGGACGAATGCAGGTTCATCAGCATCAACGTGCCCGCTGGTTTCGAGCAGGCGATGCCGCAGATCGTCGAGTGGTTGAAACAGAATCCACTGGGCGACGTGGCCGACGCCTAACAGAGAGATTCAGCTGGGTTCCCGGCTGGCAGGGCCAGCAACCGCTGACACAGCCCGAGATCTGGTAGCGTTCCGGGTGCATGGGTCAGGGAGGTTCGCGATCTTGGATCCGGGTGAGTCACTGCATCTGATCGTCGAGACATCTCTCGGGCTTGCGGGGTTCGCCGGCGTGGTGACAGCCCTGGCGAAGCGCGGCGCACGCGAGCTGCACGCCCTCCATCGCCTCAATCTCGTGAACCTGCTGGCGACCTCGCTCGGGGCGCTGTTCTTGAGCCTGGGGGGCCTGGCACTGCTGGCAGCCGGAGTCGAGGAGCCCCTCACCTGGCGGGTCGTCAGCGCGAGTGGGCTTCTCGTGACCCTCTACTTCGGCTCGAAGAGCATCCGCACCGTGGTGGCCGCCGCCGGGAGCGGTCGCAGGCAGCAGAGCCTGCCGGCGCTTCTGGCGATCAACGTCCCGCTGCTCGTCGTCTGCCTCGCGCAGGTCTGGAACCTCGTGGTCCTGGCGGCGTTCTGGCCGGTCTTCGTGCTGCTCGTGGCGCTCTTTGCCATCGGCTGCTTCTCCTTCGTCCGCCTGCTCTTCGCGCCAGTGGCCTGAACGGGCAGACGCGGCGCTCGCGCCTCGCAGCGCGACGACCCTCGAGCCGCCCCCTGGCCTCCATCGAATCCGACTAGCCGACGACCTCGCGCACTTCGTTCGTGCCGGGAACGAAGCGCCCCTTCTCGGCCCAGACGAGGGCCTCGTCGATCGACTCGGCTTCGATCACGTAGACGCCGCCCAGTACCTCGCGTCCCACCGGGAGGCCCCCCGATGAGATCGCAATCGTACCGTCGGCGTCCCGCTCCAGGGTTCGGGCCTCTTCGCTCGGTCCGAAGCCCCAGAACGACACGAGCCTTCCGGCAGCGCGGAGCTCAACCTGGAGCTCCTCGTGGCAGCGCCCGACCCGCTCCTGCTCTGCGGGCGGAAGCTCTGCCCAGGCCTTCTCGTCGTTCATCATCAGGATTGCGTAGCGTCGGCTCACGGGGTCCTCCCAGCGTCAATGGTCAGCCGAATCCGAGCCCGGCTTCGGCCAGGCCTCGCTCGGCCTCGCGGCGCACCTTCGGGTTCGGATCGTTCCGAGCCCTGTCGCGGATGAGTCGCGTGATGCCTTCGTCCTCGAGCCGGTGTCCCGGCTTGCAGGCGTCGCAGATCAGCGCGTGCACCGCGTGCCAGCGGACGCGCGGCACCGGGTCGGAGAGACGCGCGACGATGTGCGGCACGGCGGAAGGGTCCGGGTGGAGGTCCAGGATCTCGAGGCAGCCGCGCCGCACCACCGGGCTCTCGTGGCCGAGCCCCCAGATCACCGCGTCGAGGGCTCCGGGGGCCAGGGGGCGACCGCGCTTCTCGCGTGTGCGCCCGGGCCCGGTCAGCTCGCGCTGGGCCCGGTAGCGCTCCACGGGATCTCGGAGCAGATCGACGAGCTCGCGGTGGGGATCCAAGGCGACGTCCTCGCTTCAGGGCCTGGAGTCTACCCGAGCCGGCTCGGGTCGTGCGTTGCTAGGCTCCCCTGATGCGCCAGATCCTGCTGATCCTGATCCTGCTGAGCCTGCTTCCCGGGCCGTCGGGGGCCGAAGCCGAGCTACCCGCCGGACGCGACTTCGGAGCCGGCTTGACGCTCGAGCGGGCCACGCCGCTCGCCGAGGTCGCCGCGGACCCGGACCGCTTCGCCGAAGAACCCATCCTGGTGACGGGTCGGCTGACCGACGTGTGCCAGAAGAAGGGCTGCTGGACGATCCTGAAGGACGGCCCGCAGAGCGTGCGGGTGCGATTCAAGGACTACGGCTTCTTCCTCCCGAAGGACTCTGCCGGTAGCGTTGCCTACGTCGAAGGTCTGGTGGCCGTGAAGACGCTCTCCGAGAAGGACGCGCGTCACTACGAGGCCGAATCGCAGGACGGTGACCCGGCGAGCATCCGGGGCCCGCAGCGAGAGCTCGGCTTCACCGCCTCCGGCGTACGACTGATCGCCGAGCCGTAGCCGGCGATGTCTCGCCGTGGATCGGGTCTGCTCGTCGTGCTGCTGCTCGCGTGGCTCCCGGCTGGCTCGGCTCACGCCTTCAGCATCTTTCGCGGCTTCGGCCCGACCACGCCCGAGCTCCTGCAGGCTGCCGCCCGCTGGACGGGTGGGACGGGCGGAACGGGGCTCGACGACGGGTTGCAGGTAGGGCTCGATGCAGGGCTGGGCGCTGCGCTGTCGAGCATCGGCGTGACCGCCGCCGAGGCCGAGGCCGCCGTGCTGGCCGGCATCCAGGCCTGGAGCGTCGGCCGGACGGTCCTGCACTTCGACACCGAGTTCGACATCGCGCGGCGCTCCCATCATGAGATCTTCCTCGAAGCGGTGTCGGGATCCCATCCGGTCTTCGCAGGCAACGGCTTCTTCGGGCTCGCCGACGTTCGAACCCGCCAGCGCGTGCGCACCCTCCCGAACGGAACGACGTCACTCGGCCAGGAGATCTGGCTGGGGCTCGTCTACTTCAACGTGGATCGTCTGCAGATCCTGCTCGCCCTGCCCCACGACCGCCGCATCGACATCCTGACCCGTCTCACGATCCACGAGTTCGGCCACACGCTGGGGCTTGGCCATCCCAACGACAACAACCAGTTCGGGGCGCAGGTCCACTACGACACCGACGACGACCCGTTCAATCGGATGGTCGTCGACCCGAACGACCCCTACGCCGGCATCCGACCCTCGCTGTTCCCGGACAACGAGGCGCTGATGTCGAACGCACCGTGCGGCATCCCGCCCGTCTTGTGCGCAGCCTCCTCGTACACGGCCCTCCGCGCCGACGACCTGAACGGCCGGGACGTGCTCTACGCCCCCGAGCCCGGCGCGCTCGGACTGCTCGGGTGCGCCTGGCTGGCCCTCCGCCGGCGTCGGCTCACTCGCGCTTCGGCCGACGCTTGTCGGGCCGGTTCCGGATCCGCTTCGTGAAGCGCTTCATCGCCTCGCGATGCTCGTGCCGGGCCCGGGCATCCTTGCGGCTCGCCAGGTGCGCGACCTCCCGCTTGAGCTTGAGGTAGCTGCCCCAGCGCTCGGCGGGCAGCCGCCCCTCGGCCAGGGCCTCCTGGATCGCGCAGCCCGGCTCGCTCCCGTGGGCACAGTCGCCGAAGCGGCAGCTCCCGAGCAGCACCTCCACCTCGGGAAAGGCGGCCTCGACCCCGCCCTCGTCCTCCCAGAGGCCGACCTCGCGCAGACCGGGGGTGTCGATCAGGATCGCGCCCGATGGCAACACCAGCAGCTGGCGGTGGGTCGTCGTGTGGCGGCCCTTGGCGTCCGTCGCCCGGGTGTCCCGGGTCGCCAGCAGCTGCTCGCCCGCGAGCCGGTTCGCGAGCGTGGACTTACCGACGCCCGACGGGCCGATCAAGGCGACGGTCTCGCGGGGCCGGAGGTGCGGCGCGAGATCTCCGAGCCCCTCTCCGGAGAGCGCGCTCAGCAGCAGCACCGGGTGGCCGGCGGCGGACGCCTCCGCTTCGGCGCGGCAGGTCTCCGGATCGGCGGCGAGATCGCTCTTGGTGAGCACCACCACGGCGGAGGCCCCCCCCTCGCGCGCCAGCGCGATCGTCCGCTCGATGCGGCGCGCGCGCAGGTCGGAGCCGGCCGAGAGGGCGATCAGCACGCAATCCACGTTGGCCGCGAGCAGCTGGGCATCCGCCGGCCGGTCCGGCGCCTTGCGCACGAGCGCCCCCTGCCGGGGCAACACATGGTGGACGGTGGCGCGCCCCTCGTCGAGACGGGCCGAGATCGCGACCCAGTCGCCGACGCCGGGCAGCTCCTCCGGGCCCATCGCCAGGTAGCGGAGCCGGCCGGAGATCTCGGCCTGGAGCTCCCCTCCCTGCCACAACAGGCGCAGAGCGCCGCGCTGCTCCTCGGCCACGCGCGCCGGCAGCAGGCCGCCGGCCGGATCCAGTTCGTGAAGGGCCGCCGCCCACGCGGCAGTCCACCCGTAATGTTCGAGTCGTTCCATCGACACGGTTCCTCAGCACAGGGACCCAGAGCCCTTGGGTGTGGCGGCGGAACCGGACCTCGGGCGCTGGGACCCGGGAGGAAGACGTGCGGGAAGCGGTGGCTAGACCCGCGAGGAGGCGACGGAACCGCAGTGTGCATGCACAAGGGTCATGGGTGCCTCCTGGCTCGCTGCGCGGGCCGGTCTTGGCCCGCCCCGGGAAGGTAGGGCGAGGGTGCGCATCGGCAAGGTGCCCGGTCTACACTGCGGAGCCCATTCAGCGGGCGGAGCGGGCCGGTGCCGCCGGCCCCTCGAGCCAGAGGACCCCAGATGAGCTCCAAGGACTACGGTGTCATCGACGCAGCCGGCATCGATCGCTTCGACGAGGAGGCCGACGTGGTGATCGTCGGCATCGGCTCCGCCGGCGCCTGCGCCGCGATCGAGGCCGCCGAGGCGGGCGCCAGCGTGCTGGCCCTCGAGCGCGCGAGCGGGGCCGGCGGGCTGACCGCCTCGGCCGCGGGCCACCTCTACATGGGCGGTGGGACCCGGGTGCAGAAGGCGGTCGGCGTCGAGGACTCGGTCGAGGACATGATCACCTACCTCATGGCGAACACGCCGGAGCCGGACGAGGCGAAGATCCGCCTCTACTGCGAGCAGAGCGTCGAGCATTTCGACTGGCTCGTCGCCAAGGGCGTGCCCTTCGAGGACAGCTGGCACCGCGAGAAGAACGTGGTGCAGATGACGACCGAGTGCTTGATCGAGTCCGGCAACGAGGCCGCCTGGCCTTTCTACGAGCAGGCAAAGCCGGCCCCCCGCGGCCACAAGGTCGCCATGGAGGGCGAAGCCGGGGGTGCCAAGCTGATCGAGAAGCTGGTCGAGGCCGCCGAGAAGGCGGGGGTCCGGATCGCCTACGACTGTGCGGTGCGAAACCTGGTGCGCGAGGGCGATCGGATCGTCGGCGTGCAGTACCGGACGACCGAGGGCGATCGCACCGCTCGTGCGAGCAAGGCCGTCATCCTGGCCGCCGGACAGTTCGGCATGAACCAGGCGCTGATAGACGAGCGCTGCCCGCGCCTGGCGGACGAGCGCGTCGAGAAGCAGGGCGGCACGTACGACGACGGCGCCGGCCACCTGCTTGGCGAGGCGGTCGGCGGTGTGTGCGACCACATGGACGGGGCGCTGCTGACCTCGCCCTTCTACCCTCCGCAGCAGCTGATCTACGGGATCCTCGTCAACAAGCACGGCAAGCGCTTCATCAACGAGGATTCCTATCACTCGAAGACCAGCATCTCGTGCACCGACCAGCCGGACGGCATCGCCTATCTGATCGCTGACGACTCGTTCTACGAGCGGCCTCTCTTCCAGTGGCAGGAGCTGATCGACGCCTGGGACGACGTCGCGAGCATGGAGCGGGATCTGAAGATGCCGGAGGGCTCGCTGCAGAAGACGATCGCCGACTACAACGCCTACGCGGAGAAGGGCGACGACCCGGAGTTCCACAAGCGCGACAAGTGGATGAAGCCGCTGGTGAACCCGCCCTACGCGGCGCTGGACATGTCGGTCGGCAAGGCGCACTACGTCGGATTTCCGCTGGGGGGCCTGCGCGTGACGATCGATGCCCAGGTCGTGCGTCCCGACGGCTCGGTCATCGACGGCCTGTACGCCGCCGGAGGCTGCGCCTCCAACATCGCCCAGGACGGTCTCGGCTACTCGAGCGGCACCTGCATCGGCGAGGGCACCTTCTTCGGCCGCAGAGCCGGCCAACACGCCGCAAGCCACTAGTCACCCGACCCGAGTCGCCCAAAGGAACGGAAACCGAGGACGGGAACGAAGAACGGGGACGTTCTTGCGCGTCCCCGCTCCTGGGCGTCGCCGGTCGTCTCTTAGCGTTTGCGGGGTTTCTTTTGGGTGGCGGCGGACTGGGCGGCGGTGCGGGCCTTGGCGAGCCAGTGGGTGAGCTCGGTGGGGTCTTCGAGGACCTCGGGTGGGACCTCGAAGTAGGGCATCAGGGAGGTGCCGCGGCCCTTGAAGGGCTCCATGCCGCGTGCCTCGAAATCGGGTCGGTTCGAGTCGTCCACCCGCAGGAAGAAGCGCGAGGAGCCGGTGACGATCGCGCAGAACACCTCGTCCACGTAGATGCCCGTTCCGCCGAACATCGCCTTCGCGCGGACGTCGCCGCAGCCCTCGAGCTGGCCCAGGACGTAGTCCCGGAACTCGTGGGAGACCTTCTTTCGGGCGGGCATGGGCCGTCTCCCGGCTGCCAAGGGTCCCCGGGAAAGCCGTTCAAGCTCCGCGGACCGTCCGCCGAAACGTAGGCGAAACCTCGAGGTGCCACCCGCATGGACCCCCGACGAAGCCCGCGCTTCCGGACCCGGTTCGACGCTCTGCTCACCGCAGAGTCCGACGAAGGGGCCGGTGTCCTGACCGAAATCTCCTACGCCGGCGCGATGCTCGAAGGCGCCTCGATCGTCCCCCCGGTGGGGACCAAGGTCACCCTCTACATCTTCGTCCAGCCCGTGGCGCCCTTCGAGATCCACGGGCGGGTGGCGCGCACGACCGAGAACGGGTTTGCCATCACCCACGAGCTCTTCGATCCCGAGATCCGGCGGCTGGTGGACGACGTGAACGCGATCGTGGCGGGGCCGTCGGACGACTGAGCGGGACCCCGTCCCTCAGTACTCGACCCGGCCCTCCAGGCGCCCGTCCTTGCCCCGCACCACCCGCATGCGCGTCATGCAGGCCATGCAGTAGATGCGGTCGCCCTCCCGCAGCTCGCGCGCGGAGCGCACCACGACCTTGCAGACCGGGCACAGCACCTCGTTGGGGGCCAGCTCGTCGACGTCGTCACCCAGCCAGCGGCGGTAGTACTTGCGGTACTTGCGCGGCACCTCGTCGAAGCCGCGATCGTCGAGCTCGTAGCGCGTGCGC
>JAJDAR010000539.1 GCA_029261775.1 Deltaproteobacteria bacterium
GGCGGTGAGCCGCTCCTCGAGCTGCTCGGCGAGGCCGAGGCGGCGGGCGTGGTCGAGGAGACGGCGGAAGGTCCCGGCAGCTTCGCCTTCACCCATGCGCTGCTCCGGCAGACCCTCTACGAGGAGCTCGGCGCGCCCGAACGTCTCTCGCTTCATCAGCGCGCGGCCGACGCCCTGATCGCGATCTCCGGCGATCGCCCCGACGCCCCCGCAGCCGAGATCGCGCACCACGCCTACGAGTCGATCGCCATCGGGACGGCGGAGCGCGCCGTGGCGTGGAGCGTGCGCGCCGCCGAGCGCTCGCATGCCCGGCTTGCCTACGAGGAGAGCGCGCGCCACTACGAGCGTGCGCTGCAGGCCCTGGGTTTCGCCAGCGAGGACGACGGCACGCGGCGCTGTGAGCTCCTGATCGCCTGGGGAGACGAGCTGCGCACGGGTGGGGCTCGTGACGCGGGGCGGGCGAAGCTGGGCGAGGCGGCGAGCCTGGCCCGTGGCCTCGGCCGGGCGGATCTGCTCGCTCGCGCCGCCATCGGCTTCCGGGGCTTCGGCGAGATGGGGGTTCCGCCCGAGCCCGAGACCCTGGCACTCCTCGAGGAGGCGCGGGACCGCCTCGGCGAGGGTCATCCGCTGTTGCGGGCCCGCCTGCTGTCGCTGCTGACCGGAACACCGCCCTACTGCCTCTCGATGGCCACGCGGGAGGCGCTGAGCTGCGAGGCCTTCGAGCTAGCGCGCGGCGCAGACGATCCCCGCGTGCTGACGGACGCCCTCGGAGCCCGCTACTGGGCGACCCTGGGACCGGACCGCCTCGACGAACGCCTCGCCGTCGGCCGTGAGGCCCTGGCGATCGCGCGACGGCTCGGCGACCCGCGGGTCGCGTCGATCGCGCATGAGATCGAGATCGGCGCCTACCTGATGCTCGGGGATCGGGTGCGGCTCGACGCGGCTCTCGATGCCTACGTGGCCGTGGCGGAGGAGCTGCGACAGCCGTCGCTGCTCTTCCTCGCCGGCATCATGCAGGCGAGCCGGGCGATGAACCTCGGTGCCTTCGAAGAGGCCGAGACCCTGATCCGAAGTGCGCTCGAGCGCGGCCGCGGTACCGCGCCGTTCGCGGAGCTGCTCTTCGCAGGCCAGGTCTTCTACCTCCTGCTGCTCAAGGGGGACGTCCGGCGCGTCGCGTCCGCCATGCTCGAGTTGCGGGAGCGGGCGCAACAGACGCTCGGCAGCCTCGCCGGAGTGAATCCGCTGGCCGACGTCCTGGAGCTGGTGGCCCGTTCGGCCCTGGGTGAGCGCGAGGAGGCCCGGCGCGGCTTCGAGGCGCTGGCGAGCAAGGGCTTCGAGACCTTCGAGCGCGACGAACACTGGCTGGTGTGCATGTCGGCGCTCTCCGAGATCGCCATCTCGCTGGACGATCACCCGCGCGCGGCGGAGCTGCACCTCCTTCTCCTGCCGTACGCGACGCGGATGGTCTCGCACGATCTGCTGCGTACCGTCTCCGGGAGCGTGCACGCGACCCTCGCACAGCTCGCCGGTTTCCTCGGGAATCTGGAAGAGGCGATCGGCCGGTTCGAGGACGCGATCGCCACAGCGAAGGGCTTCGGTGCGTTGCCGGCCCTCCACGCAGCCGAGGCGGGACTCGCCGAGGTCTTGCAGGCGCGGGCTGCGCCGGGCGACCGGGAGCGGGCCGACCGCCTCAGCGAGGCGGCGGAGACCGGGCTGGCAGCCCTCGGAAGCCGTCGGCCCGGGTTCGTTGCGCGCGCAGAACCTGTGTGATTCCAGGGCCTTCGGCGGCTTCCGATCCTCAAGAAATCCTCAACCGAGCATCGGGACCCGAGGAGTCGAGGGGGCCATGCTGGGCTCGCGCCTCGGAGGTCCCATGCAAGCCGACACACTCCCGATCCCGATCATCGATCTCGCGCCCCCGCTTCCGCGCCCGCCGATCCAGTGGCGCCGGGCCAGCCGCGTCCTGCGCGAGCTGCTCCGCGAGCCAGACGCGACCGAGAAGGTCTTCGAGCTGATCGAGGCCATGGGCGGTCGGGGTGACGAGCAGACCGTGCAGAACTTCGTGCGCCAACCGGAGGGCCGTCGGCTGCTCGCCGAGAAGCCCTCGCTGCTCGCCCACCTGGCGGACCGCGAGGCCCTGGCCGCGCTGCCCGCAGGGAGCTTCGGTCGCGCCTACGTGGCGTTCTCGCTGGAGAACGGCTTCGCCGTCGACGGGATCCTCGACGCGAAGGCCCGCGGCGCGGATCTCGATGCCGGCGTCGACCCCGACCGTCGCTGGTTCTGGGAACGCCTGAATCTGGCCCACGATCTCTGGCACGTGCTGACGGGCTACGGGACCGACCCGGCCGGCGAGGTGGCGCTGCTGAGCTTCAGCCGGGCACAAGGCGTGGCCAACCGGACGCTCCAGCTGCTCCAGCTCGCGTCGCTGTTCGAGGGGCTGCGCTCTGGTGGTCCGCCCTTCGTGCGCTTCGTGCGGGAAGCCCGGAGGCGAGGACTTCAGGCCGCCCCGCTCCTGGTCCAGCGCTACGAGGAGCTCCTGCCCCTGCCCCTCGAAGAGGTGCGGCGGACACTCTCGATCCGGCCGCTTGCTGAGGCCCATCCCGCCGGTGTCTTCCGCGCGGACGGTGCGCTGCGCCGGCTCGATCGGCTCGCAGCATGAAGGGGGCACGCAAGATCCTCTGGCCGGTCTTCGTGCTGGCCACCACGGGGGCCTTCGTGGTCGCCTTCGATGCTGGCTTCGCCGAGCCGAGTCTCGCGATCGTCCCCCTCGTCGTCGGTGTCTTCCTGTTCGCCCTCGAGTTCGTCACCCCGGAGCGCGAGGGGCACGGCACCTGGGGTGACCCGCAGGCATGGAACGACATCGGTCACAGCGTGATCGGGCAGGGCGCAGGC
This sequence comes from Deltaproteobacteria bacterium, assembly GCA_029261775.1. Lineage (GTDB taxonomy): Bacteria > Myxococcota_A > UBA9160 > UBA9160 > UBA6930. The sequence goes on from JAJDAR010000539.1 coordinate 2,893, forward strand.
AACGCGCTGGGCCAGGCGGTCTTCGTCGTGGGTGCGGCCCTGCTGGCCGGGCAGGTCAGCGCCCGTTTCGGCGGGAACCTCTGGCCCGCGGATTGGCCCGTGTGGGCACAGGTGGTGCTGTGTCTCGTGGTCGCGGACGGGCTGGACTACGTGCGGCATCGGCTCGAGCACCAAGCACCCTGGCTCTGGCCCATCCACGCGCTGCACCACGACGTCGATCGGATGAACGTGCTCAAGTCGTCGCGCGGCCACGCCCTGGACATGCTCTTCCGCAACCTCGTCGTCTATGCCCCGCTGGCCCTCGCCGGCGCGCCCCAGGCGGTGTTGCTCGCCTACGCGGCGGCCGTCACGGTCTTCGGCCCGATCGCCCACGCGAACGTGACCGTGCCGGTTCCGTCGTGGCTCTACCGGATCGTCCTCACCCCCCAGGTCCATCGGATCCACCACGCGCGGCCCATG
>JAJDAR010000540.1 GCA_029261775.1 Deltaproteobacteria bacterium
CGGCCGTCGAGGTCGAGCTGGGCCAGGCTGCTGGCCTCGCCGGTGAAGTCCGAGCTGAGCTCTTCATCGTCCATCACGCTGCGGGTGAGCTCCCGGGTCGCGATCGATGGAAAGCGCCCGTCCTCGGCCTGGGGGAAGACCCGGAAGGTGTTGTCGACGAGGGTCACGAGATCGAGGCGGCCATCGCCGTCGAAGTCCTCCACGAACAGGTCCGGGGTGCGATGCTCGGTGGTCACGCGCCGCTGATAACCCTCGCGCCGCAGCGAGTTGACGTCCGCATCGCGGCCCCCCTGACGGAAGGTGACCATCGCCGGACTGCGCAGGACCTGGGGCTCACGACCCGCGGCGATCAGGAGGGGGCCCGCCAGCGTGGGAAGGACCAGCTCCTTCACGCCGTCCCCGTCGAGGTCGAAGAGCAGCTCCGCGGGTCGGGGGACATCGGCGTCGGTACCGGTCCACACGGTCGCCCGATCGGTCAGGGCCTCGGGAGTCGTCCACCCTTCGGCCCCGAAGCTCGCGACGAGCACTCCCGCATCGGTGGCGAGCACCAGCTCGGCTCCGGGCGCTGCGTCGATCCCGCCGACGTCCAGGGCGCGGGCTGCGTCGGGCAGGTCGAAGCCGGTGCAGGCTCCGAAGACCTTGGCCGGACCCTGCCGACAGGTCGTCAGCCGGTGATCCAGCGCATCTCCCGGCGCGCCGTGGACGATCAGCACGTCGAGCAGGCCGTCGCCGTCGACGTCGCGCAGCAGCCTGTCCTGGATCGAGCCCGGAAACTCGAGCCTCGTGCGCGCGAAGGGGCCGTCGTCCTGGGCGCCGGCGCCGAATGCCAGCATGCAGGGGGCCACCAGCCAGGCCCACCTCAGCCGGCGCTGCTGCGGTCGCAAGGGTCGCTTCACAGGGTGAAGTCCCGCTGGCGGATGCCGACGGCCGAGACGACGAAGAAGAACGCAAAGTAGAGCGAGCAGGTCACCACCATCCGCAGCATGTCGGGCGTCCACCAGGTGCGGATCGGGATGCCGGTCGGGATGTCGTCTAGCACGTCGAGCGGAATCAGGACCAGGTTCGGAAAGCCCAGAGTGGACCACGGCACGGCGAACGCTTCACCGCCGACCGTGAGCTCGAAGCCCAGGCTCGCGGGAATGATCGACAGTGCATTGAAGAAGAAGAGCAGGATCAACCCGATGATGATCGCACCCCCCATCGTACTGGAGAAGGTCGAGACCGTGACGCCCATGGCCGCAACCGCGGCCATGCCGAGCAGCACGAAGAAGGTCCCGATCGCGTACTGGGTCAGGACGTAGCTTCCCTCGAAGATCACGTACTCGTTCTCCGTCAGGTCACCCAGCCCGTAGTAGGCCGCCCCCGCGCCGAGGGAGACCGCCCAGAGCAGGAGCACCGTCAGGGTCACCATGCCCAGAGCGGTCACGTACTTCGAGCAGAGCATCTCCATCCGCGTGACCGGACGCGTGAGGATGTACTTCACCGTGGAGTTGGAGACGTCGATCGCGAAGAGGATGCAGATCAGCACGTAGACGATCGGCGTGGAGAGATCGATCAGACGGTTCATGACCGAGAGCGCGAAGTCGTAGCCCGAGTTGGACGTGAGGTTCGCCGCCTGTTCAGCCCAGTGGAAGACCATGGTTCCGGGGACCGCGATGACCGCGATCGCCGCGAAGCCCGCGAGCACGACCCAGTAGCGGGTGAGCTTGATCCACTCCGCACGGACCAGGCGGGCGACGGAGCGACAGAAGTCGACGACATCCGTCATTGGATGTCCGACGTTTCGCCCGTGAGCTCGACGAAGACCTGCTCGAGGGTCCGCCGCCGCAGACCCAGCCCCTCCACGGCGATGCCCTCGCCGACCAGGACGCCGTTCACGTCGGCGGGCCCGAAGCGGCCCTTGCGCAGCTCGAGATGTCCGCGCCTCACCAGTCGCGGCTCGGCGCCGAAGCGCTCCCGCAGCAGCGAGCGTGCGCGCTCGTCATCGGCCGCGGAGACTTCGATCTCGACGACGTCCGCCTCGTGGCCTAGCAGGTCGTCGAGCGAGCCCTCGCGCAGCATCCGCCCCTGGGTGAGCACGGCCACCCGGTCGCAGATGCGCTCCATCTCGGCGAGCAGATGGCTCGAGACGAAGACGGTGGTGCGGCCCTCGTCCCGGATGCGCCGCAACAGCTCTCGCACCTCGCGAGTGCCCTGCGGATCGAGACCGTTGGTCGGCTCGTCGAGCAGCAGAAGACGCGGAGCCTCGAGCAAGGCGAGTGCGATGCCGAGGCGTTGGCGCATGCCCTGGGAGAAGCCATCCACCCGCTGGCCAGCGCGCGCGCGGAGCCCGACCAGCTCGAGGACCTCGTCGATCCGCGAGGTCGGCACGCCACCCGAGAGCACACCGAACAGCTTCAGGTTCGCATGCGCCGTGAGGAAGGGATAGAAGGCGGGCCCTTCGACCAGCGCTCCGACCTGACGGATGGCGGCCTTGAACTCGCGGCGCACGTCGTGGCCGAAGATCCGCACGCTGCCGCTGCTCGGCCGGATCAGGCCCAGCATCATCCGGATCGTCGTGGTCTTGCCCGCCCCGTTGGGTCCGAGAAAGCCGTAGACCTTCCCCTCTTCGACGGTGAGGCTCAGGTCCTGCACGGCGGTCCGGGAGCCGAAGCGCTTGGTCAACCCGGAGGCCACCAGCGGTGCAGCCGTTTCCATGGGCACAGCCTAGAAGCTGGCCCCGTGGATCGCCCGGCCCCTCGGCTCGTCTAGCGCCCCTTCCAGGTCGGCGGTCGCTTCTCGGCGAAGGCCTTCGGTCCCTCGATGAAGTCCTCGCTCTTCACCATCGCGTGGATCTGGTCGTAGCGCTGGTTGGCCGCCTCTTCGACACCGGCGTGGGCGAGCCCGCTCATCGCGGCCTGCTTGCTCGCGCGCACCGAAAGCGGCGCACACTCGAGGATCTGCTCGGCCCAGCGGCGCGCGGCTGCCAGCGCCTCGCCTTCGGGCACGACCTCGTTGACGAAGCCCAACTGCTGACCCTCTTCGGCCGGGACGCGGCGACCGGTCAGCAGCATGCCCATGGCCTGCTTCAACGGGATCTGGCGGGGCAGGCGATGGGTGCCACCGGCCAGCGCAGCCAGGCCGACGCGGGGCTCGGGCAAGGCGAAGACGGCGTTCCGCGACGCGACGATCAGGTCGCAGGCGAGTGCGATCTCGAAGCCTCCGCCCATGGCGACACCGTTGACGGCGGCGATGACCGGCTTCACCAGACCGTAGCGGGCCGTCAGACCCGCGAAGCCGCTCTCCGGCTGGCCGCTCATGTCGCCGCCGGTGGCCTGGTGCTTGAGATCGTTCCCCGCGCTGAAGGCCCGATCGCCGGCGCCGGTGATGATCGCGACCCACTGGTCCGGGTCGGCCTCGAAGGCATCGAAGGCCTCCGCCAGCTCGCGATTCGCGGGCGGATGCAACGAGTTCATCCGCTCCGGCCGGTTGATCGTGATGATCGTCAGGTGGCCCTCGGTCTCGACCTGGCTGAATTCGCCCATGGGTTCTCCTTCGGCGGGAACGGTACCGCAGGCGCGGCGCGAAGGTGGATGGGTCGGTGGTAGAATGGGCCCATGATCGACTTCGACGTGGTGACGACCGGGCTGCAGTTCCCGGAGGGCCCGATCTGGTGCTCGGACGGAAGCGTGCTGGTCGTGGAGATCCGGCGCGGCACGCTCACGCGGGTGCTTGCCGACGGGCGGCAGGAGATCGTGGCAGAGCTGGGCGGCGGACCGAATGGCGCGGCCATCGGACCGGACGGGGCCTGCTACGTGTGCAACAACGGCGGCTTCGTCTGGCACGAGGTCGGAGGGCTCGCGATCCCGGGCAACCAGCCTCCCGACTACAGCGGGGGGCGCATCGAACGCGTGGATCTCGCGACGGGCGAGGTGCAGGTCCTCTACACGTCGTGCGACGGCCATCCCCTGCGCGGACCGAACGACATCGTCTTCGATCGGGCCGGCGGGTTCTGGTTCACCGATCTCGGCAAGAGCCGCGCGCGGGATCGCGATCGCACGGGCATCTTCTACGCCCTGCCCGACGGGTCGTCCATCCGGGAGATGGTCTTCCCAGTCGACGGAGGACCGAACGGGGTGGGCCTCTCGCCCGCGGAGGATCGCGTCTACGTCGCCGAGACCCACACCGGTCGGGTGACGTATTGGGACCTGGCGGGCCCCGGAGAGATCCGACCGAACCCGCTCTCCCCCCATGGCGGTACGCTGCTGGCAGGACTCGCGGACGGCCAGCTGCTCGACTCGCTCGCAGTGGATGCGGAGGGCAACGTCTGTGTCGCGACGCTCCTGAACGGCGGGATCACGATCTTCACGCCCGAGGGCGAGCATCGTCATCTCGCGACGGGCGACCTGATGACCACGAACCTCTGCTTCGGGGGCCCCGACCTCCAGACCGCCTGGATCACCCTCTCCTCGACAGGCCGCCTGGTGAAGACCCACTGGGAGACCGCCGGCCTCCCCCTCGCCTACAACATCTGACCCCGGCCCGACAACAGGGACGCCGACAGCGGGGACGAAGAGCGAGAGAGCGGGCGAGAGAGCGGGCGAGAGAGCGGGCGAGAGAGCGGGCGAGAGAGCGGGCGAGAGAGCGGGCGAGAGAGCGGGCGAGAGAGCGGGCGAGAGAGCGGGCGAGAGAGCGGGGACGGTGGGTTGAATTTTTGA
>JAJDAR010000541.1 GCA_029261775.1 Deltaproteobacteria bacterium
GACCTTCGACGGCCTCGGCTTCGATTCGGTCTGGGTCTGCGACCACCTCTACGGCGTGCCGATGCCCCAGCTCCCGATCCTGGAGGCGTGGAGCCAGCTGGCCGCGGTGGCGGCCATCACCGAGAAGGTCGAGCTCGGCACACTGGTGACGCCGCCCTTCTTCCGGAACCCGGCGATGCTCGCCAAGCAGATCGCGACCATCGACCAGATCGCCGGCGGGCGGGTGATCGCAGGGCTCGGCGGGGGTTGGTTCCAGGCCGAGTTCGAGGCCTATGGCATGCGCTTCCCCTCGACCGGGGAGCGACTGCAGGCGCTCGACGAGATGGCGCAGATCATGAAGTCGCTGTGGACGGAGGAGCGCACGACCTTCGAGGGTCGGCACTTCCAGGTGAAGGACTGCGTGCTCGAGCCGAAGCCCCCGCGTCGCCCGCCGGTGCTGATCGGAGGCGGCGGTGAGAAGGTGCTGATGGGCATCGCCGCACGTCAGGCGGACATCTGGAACAACATGGCGGTCTTCCAGGGCGCGCTCGAGACCAAGGTCGACGCGCTCAAGCGCCGCTGCGACGAGGAGGGTCGGCCCTTCGACGAGCTGACCGTCTCGCAGCAGTGCACCATCGTGATCGCCGAGGACGAGGCGACCGCCAAGGAGCAGCTGCAGAAGGCGCACAAGGTCTACGGCGGTCACATGGGCGCCGGCCTCGAATCCCACGGCATCTGGGGCTCGCCGGAGCGCGTGATCGAAGGCATCGAGCGCCACCGCGCACTCGGCTGCACGATGTTCATCATCGAGTTCTTCGGCCGCGACACCAGAGCCCCCGCCACCCTCTTCGCCGAAACCATCCTCCCCCACTACCGCCCCTGAGTTGACGAAGGGGTCGGGTCTCTCGGTCAACAACGATGTTGACGAAGGGGTCGGGTCTCTCGGTCAACTGGCCGGTTCGTGAAGCCAGGACTTGCTACTGTTGGTCGACCCGGTCCCGAGGCTTGACCGATGCCGGTGCCTCGCCGCGAGGACGCACCTGGGGCTGTGCATCACGTCATGATGCGCGGCGTCGATGGTCGTCCGGTCTTCTGTGATGAGATCGACCGCCTGAGACTTCTCGGGCGGCTGACCGAAGTCCTCCCGCCCTCCGGCACGCGGTGCCTGGCGTGGTGCCTCATGACGAACCATGTCCACCTCGTGACCCAGACGGGCGACACGCCGCTATCGGCCGTCATGCATCGAGTCAACAGCGCCTACGCTGGCGGATTCAACGCGCGCCACGACAGAAGGGGATATCTCTTCCAGAGCCGGTTCAAATCGCGCTTGGCGCAAGATGATGCGGACGTCATGACGCTCATCCGCTACGTCCACCGCAATCCGCTCCAGGCGGGACTTGTTTCCGACCTTGCTTCGCTGGGCCGGTATCCGTGGTGTGGCCATGGCGGGCTGACTGGGGAACTGGCGGGTCGCCCTTTCCACTCCGTCGAGGTGGCCCTCGGCTACTTCGAGCCGCCCGAAGAGGCGAGGTCGAGCCTCTTGTCGTGGATGCAGGAACGCGACGAGACTCCGACATTGGCTGGCATCGCGGAGTCGATCGCCTCGCGGACTGGCCTGCGGGCCGGAGATCTTCGAAGTCGCTCACGACTCCGGGACGTCAGCGCAGCCAGGACCTGCTTCATGCGCGAGGCGATCGAGAGAGCGGGTTATTCTGCTAGCGCTGTGGCGTCTTGGCTCGGCGTCTCGCGGGGAGCGGTATCTCACGCCCTGAGGCGGGCAAACGCCCAACACCGTGATGTTGACTGAGACACCCGACCCTTTTGTCAACTTCGTTGTTGACTGAGACACCCGACCCCTTTGTCAACTTCGTTGTTGACCGAGAGACCCGACCCCTTTGTCAACTCGGGAGGGAGGTGAGGAGGCGGGTGAGGGCTTGTTCCAGGAGGGGGCGGGAGGTGGCGAAGTTGATGCGGGCGTGGCCTCGGCCTTCGGGGCCGAAGTCGGCGCCGTCGCTGAGGGCGACCTTGGCGCGATCGAGGAAGTGGCGATAGGGAGAGGGTTCGAGGCCGAGCTCGCGGAAGTCGAGCCAGAACAGGTAGGTCGCCTGGGGCGGGACGAAGCGCACGCCGGGCAGCTCCCGCCGCACGGTCTCCGCCACGAAGTCGCGATTCGCCTCGAGGTACGCGAGCACATCCCGCAACCACGGCTCGCCCTCGGTCCACGCCGCGAGAGTCGCCTGGATCCCCAGACTGCCGAGCCCCCCGCGCAGATGGCGGGGGAAGGCCAGGAAGCGCCGTCGCATCTCCGCGCTCCCGAAGACCGCGATCGCGCAGCGCAGACCCGCAATGTTGAAGGCCTTCGACGCGGAGGTGAGGGTCAGCGTCCGCTCCGCGACCTCGTCGGAGAGCGACGCGAAGGGAACGTGACACCCGCCCGGATACACCAGGTCTTGGTGGATCTCGTCGCTCACCACCAGCAGATCGTGGGCGATCGCGATCTCCGCGATCGCCATCAGCTCCTCGCGCCGGAACACCCGACCGGTCGGATTGTGGGGATTGCAGAGCAGCAGGATCCGGGCGTCCTCGGCCTGCTGCGCGAGCCCATCGAGATCCAGCCGATAGCCGCCCTCCCCCATCACCAACGGATTCGGACACAGCCTTCTGCGGAGATTCCCCACCGACCCGAGAAAGGGCGGATAGATCGGCGGCTGCACGATGACCCCGTCGCCGGGCTCCGAGAACTGCTCGATCGCCACGTGCATGCCCTGCACCACCTCGGTGATCAGCTCGACCCGCCCGGGCTCCGGCGCCCAGCCCCACTTGCGCTGCGCGCGGTCGCAGAATGCCTCGGGCAGACCCGTCGGCTTGGGATGCATCGGATAGCCGATGTCCCCCACGTCGAGACACTCCTGCAGCCGGCGCCGGATCGGCTCGGCAGGCAGGAAGTCCATGTCCGCGACCCACAGGGGCAGCACGTCGGGCGGATGGACCTGCCACTTCTCGCCGCTGCGCCGACGGAGCAGGCCCTCGTCGAGGTCGTCGAATCCGGGGTCGGCCATCGGCGCAGTGTACCGATCCCCGGGGCCCGCGCGGCCCGGAAGCTCCGCGTCCACCACCGCCGCCATCGCGGCCTGATCGAGACCGGCGCCGAGCCAGTCGCAGAGCTCGCGGGCCACGGCGGCCGGCTCGTCGAGCAGCCGCTCGAATCCCACGACGTGCACGGCGCAGTCCGCCCTCGCTCGCAGGGCGGCGACGGTCTCCTCCCACTGCGCCCGGAGCACTTCGGCGAGCCGCTCATCCGGGATCGGATCCGGCGGCTCCCCGGCCGCCGCGAGCATGCGTGCCTGCGAGGCGACCACCTCCGCGAAGTCCCGCCGCAGCATCACGACGCGGTATTCGAGATCCGCCGCGACGGGCAGTGCCGGAGCCAGCGCATGGATCACCTTCAAGGCCCGACCGCTGGCGCAGCGTTGCAACCATCCGGCCGCCTCGGGATCGCGTGCCAGCCGCTTCACCCGCTCGTGCTCGAGGTACCCGCGGCGATTGCTCGCATCCGGCGACCGGACGCCATCGCTGACCACGCCCATGCCACCGGCCGCGAGCATCTGCATCAGCAGCGAGGTGCCCGAACGCGGGATCCCGCTGACGACGACCACCGGCGGCGGCGTCACGCCCGCCCGCTCCCGTAGAGGCGTCGCGCGAGCGGCCCCATCGTCAGGCCCTGGACCAGGATCGAGAACGCCACCACCGTGTAGGTGATCGTGACGATGATCTCGCGCTCGGGCCCCGGCGGCACCTGGAGGGCCAGGGCCACCGAGATCCCGCCCCGGATCCCGCCCCAGCTCATGACCTTGACGACATGCGGGCTGAAGGTGCGCCGCAGCCTCAGCAGCGACACGCCGAGCCAGACCGAGAAGAAGCGGGCCCCGAGAACCAACGGGATCATCGCCACCCCGGCGACGAGCCGCGGCACGGTGAAGGCGAGCACCAGCACCTCGAAGCCGATCATCACGAAGAGGACCGCATTGAGGACCCCGTCGACGAGCTCCCAGAAGGTGTCGAGGTGCTCGCGGGTCCGATCGCTCATCGCGAAGCGCCGGCCGTGGTTTCCGATCAGCAGG
>JAJDAR010000542.1 GCA_029261775.1 Deltaproteobacteria bacterium
GCCCGGGCCCCACCACCGGCTTCCGCTAGCCAGGCGCGGGAACGCAAAGCCTCGAAGCGGTCGACGCGGGGACGGTCGTTTCATTGTTGCACCGCTGAACGGGGTGCCCCGGCAGGGGGTTCGTCGGTGCAACAATGAAACGAACGTCCCCGCTTCGACCGCTGCGAACCGCTTCGAGGCTTTGCGTTCCCGCGCCTGGCTAGCGGAAGCCGGTTTTGGGGCCCGGGCGGGTGGGGGTTGGGGGGAGGTCGCCTGCGGGGCGGGGCCAGGCCAGGGGGGTGAGCTCGCCGCGGACGGGCTGGCCCACCTCGATGCCCTGGCCGTCGACGGTGATGTGGGGCCAGGGCGCGGCTCGCACGCAGCCGTCGGCGAAGTAGATGATGCAGAAGACCCGCCGCATCGCCTCGCTCGTGTTCGGCTCCGCGAGATGGACGGTGAGCGAATGGTGGAACACGACACTGCCCGGTGGCACCTCGACCCAGACGGGCTCGATGCCCGCGATCTTCGGGTCGTCCATCACGGGGTAGGGCTCGGGGTGCAGCAGGTGGGTGATGTCCACGAACTTCTGCAGGCCCACCCGGTGCGAGCCCGGCACGTACGCCATCGCGCCGTGCCCGCGGCGCGAGCCGTCGAACGGGATCCAGGCCGTGACCTGATCGGCGGGGCGGATCGGCCAGAAGGGCAGGTCCTGGTGCGGATCGGTCTCGCGACCACCGGCCTCCTTGTAGAGGGCCTGGTCGTGCCAGACGCGCACCGCAGGCTTCTCGAGCAGCTGCGCCGCCCCCCGCGCCAACCGCGGGTGGAAGGTCAGCGGGCGGACCGCTTCGTGATCCGTCCACAGGTTCATGCACTGGATGAACGACTGCTCGTACACGGTCTTGTCGGCGACGGGCCGGTCGTCGCCGGCCGTGCGGTATGCCACCGCGTCATCGACGGCCGCGCCGTGACGCGCCCGCTCCTCGTCGTCGAGCAGCCCCTCCACCACCAGGTAGCCGTCCCGCGCGAAGCGCTGGACCTGGTCGGCCGTGAGCGGCGCGGCGGTCTCTGCTTGCATCCCGGGGACGATACCCGAGCCCTTGAACCTCCGGCGCCGAGGTCGTGACCCACGGCCGGAACCCCTTTCCCCTCAAGCTGCGAGGAACCCCCATGCCTCTCCATCCCCGACTCCCCCTGCTGGGCGCCGCCTGCGCCCTGCTGCTCGTGGCGGCCGCCCCGGCGCTCGCGGACCCGCCGCCGGGCCTGACCTACGACCAGCCCTTCGCCACGATCACGAACCCCGAGACCGGCGAGACCACCACCGTCTCCAGTGGCCGCGACGGCTTCGGCGAGAGCCATCGCCGCATCATCACCCGCGACCGGCGGGGCCGCGTGACCGACCGGCGCCGCGAGTACCGCCACCCGCGCGCGAGCCGTACGAGCCCCGACGGCTCGGGCGCCGCCCGCGAGCACGGCGGCCCGCTCGGCCGCTTCCTGACCCGGTTGCGCTGGGACGCCGAGGGCCGGCCGACTTTTCTGACCCAGGACGACATGTGGGACGACGAGCCCCCGGAGAACATGCTCAACCGGCACCTCTTCCGTGACAACCGCCGCCCCGAGCCGCGCCTCGACCTGCCCTCGGCGAGCCTTCGCCACCCCGACGGCAGCACCGTGACCTCGCAGGGCGACGAGGACGGCGGCCGCGAGGTCGTGCGCCGCAACCCCTGCGGCGAGGTGATCGGCCGCGAGCCGCAGCCCGCACGGCGACGCTGAGCCCCAACGCAGAGAGCCGCCGGGCGCAGGCCCCGGCGGCTCCTTCGGTCCGTGGACCGTGCCCGGTGTCTACCAGCCGAGCAGCGTGTCCAGCTTGTACTGCGTGTCGTTGCGGAACTGCTGGGTCCGGCACTTCTTGACGAGCTTGCCGCGCTCCTCGAGCTCCTTCTCCAGGAACTCGTGGAAGTCGCTCGACATGTTCTCGCTCAGCACCATGACCGGCAGGATCGGGTTCGGGATCGCGGTTCCACCCGCGACCACGACCGTGATGTCGCGGGGCAGGATGTCGGCGGCGATTCCCGAGATCTTCGCGGTCACGTTCATGACCTTCATCATCCGATCGAAGATCTCGTTGTCGGCGAGGATCGAGTGCTCGAGGGTGTCGCACTCTTCCTGCGGCAGTCGGTAGAAGAGGTCCTCTTCCACCGGCACGAGCGTGTAGAAGCGCAGCTGATCGATCCAGACCGAGATCATCTCGAGGTCGTCGAGCACGGTCAGGTTCTGGAAGATCGAGCTCATGCCGAAGAGCGCCGGCGCGGGGATCTTGTCGATCATGTTGCCCATCGGGTCGATGCCGCGGCTGGCGGGGTCGGGCAGGAAGTCGTAGCCGGGAACGATGTCGCGAATGCCGCGGAGGTTCGTGTAGATCCCCTTCAGGCGGCGCTTCAGCACGGAGCACTCGGAGTTCTGGCGGATGTCACAGCCCGCGCCCTTGAAGCGCTTCATGTCGCCGCTCATCTCCTTGATCTGGCCGACCGTCTGCTGGATCGTCTCGTCGATCGTCTCCTTGGCGTCGCCGAGGACCTCGAAGGGCTTCGGCAGCGAGTCGATCTTCTTCTCGATCTTCTCGAGGATGTTGGCCGGATTCAGCTTGGCGGGTGCCGCCTTGACCTTCGTCGCCACCACCGAGCGGGCGCGGGAGAAGGGGCCTGCCGTCGCCGAGCTGGCGACGACGACGAGGGCCAGGGTGAGGGCGAAGGCCGTGAAGAGCCGGTGGAGGTTCCGGGCCTGGTTCGGGGAATCGTTCTGCTGGGTGTTGAGGTTCGACATGGTGTGTCCTTTCGAGGAACGGGTTGAGTCGATGAGCCCAACTTGCGGATTCGCCCGGTGAAGGTCGTCTGGGTCCGGTAAGGCTTGGGTTAGAGCTGAAAAGCGGTGTAGAATCAGGCGGTTCGGGGCCTCTCTTTTCTTGCGAGGGGCCTGGAAAGGGCGCGGCGGGACCGACCAGGTGGCAGAAGACAACGGTCAGGGCGCGGACAGCGGGGTCTCCGCCGGCAGGCGGCTCCGCTTCGGCGAGTTCCTGCTGGACACCGCGAGCCAGCGGCTGCACCGCCGAGAGCGCGAGATCCCGCTCACGCCGAAAGCCTTCAAGGTCCTGACCCTGCTGGCTTTTCATCCCGAGCAGGTGATCACCAAGGAGCGCCTGCTCGATGAGATCTGGGCCGACGTCCATGTGCTGGAGGGCGTGGTCAAGGTCTGCATCGCGGATCTCCGCAAGGCGCTCGGCGAGACCGCGGCCAGGCCGCGCCACCTCCACACCGTGCAGCGCCGCGGGTACCGGTTCGAGGGGCCCGTGACGGAGGAGGCGCCTGCACAGGACGCGCCTCCGCCGACGCCGGCCGCGGTGGAGCGCCCTGCGAGCACGCGGCCTGAAGCCACGCCGCCCCGCCTGGCGACGGGCCCCCGCGGAGAGCGCCGTCAGGTGACCCTCCTGGTCTGCGAGATCGACGCCCGGGCCGAGCTCGAGGACGCCCTCGGGACCGAGGCGCTCGGCCAGGTGGATGGGGTCTGTCAGCAGGCCTTCGCTGCGATCGTGCGCAGCCTCGGAGGGCGAATCGCAGCCGAGGGGGATGGACCTCTCGCCGCCTGCTTCGGCTTTCCGACCTCCTTCGAAGACGACGCAGGTCGAGCCCTGCGAGCTGGGCTGCGCGTGATCGAGCGCGTTCCCGCCCTGAACCAGCGGTGCCAGTCGGCGCTCTCGGCGGCGGGCGATCGAGCCCTGCGGCTGCGTCTCGCGGTCTGGTCGGGCCCGGTCGAGCTGGCCGATGCGGACGATCCCACTCCGGGGGTGCTGGCGGAGGCGTTGGAGGGTGCACGGCGCCACGCCGCGATGGCTGGGCCCGATGGGGTCGTGCTCGGCGACGCGACCCGGCGTCTCGTGGCCGCCGACTTCGCGCTCGAGTCGCTGGGTGCACACGAGGTTCCGGGTGAGACCCAGCCCGTGGAGATCTTCTGCGCACGCCGCTCTCCCGGCGGCCGCAGCCGCCTCGATGTCGCCGACGCGGGCAAGCTCACCCCCATCGCGGGCCGCGAGCACGAGCTGTCGCTGGTGCTCGACCGGTGGGAGGTGGCGAGCGAAGGCCACGGGCAGGGCCTGCTGCTCTCGGGCGAGGCGGGTATCGGCAAGTCGCGTCTGGTCCACGCTCTGCACGACTGCATCGGCGAGGAGGAGCACGGCTGGCTCGAGCTACGGGCGTCGGCGTTCCATCGGAACAGCTCTTTCCACCCGGTGATCGAGCTGCTGCGGCACTCGTTCCTGCTCACCGCGGACGACGCGCCCGAGGAGCAGGTTGCCCGCATCGAGGCGGGCTTGCGACAGACGGACCTGCCGGTCGAGGAGGCGCTCGCCCTCGTCGCCAACCTCATGGCGCTCCCTCTGCCCGGCGATCTTCCGCCCCTCCAGCTGAGCCCGGAGCGGCAGCGCCAACGCACCCTCGAGCTGATGTGCGCCTGGATCCTGAGCCTGGCCGATCGCCGCCCCTGCGTGCTGATCGCCGAGGACCTGCACTGGGCCGACCCTTCCACTCTCGAGTTCCTGGGCCTGTTGATCGAGCAGAGCCAGTCCGTGCCCCTGCTGGTGGTGATGACCCATCGGCCCGAGTTCGAGCCCGCCTGGACGTCGCAGCCTCATCTGGCCGTGGTGCCGTTGACGGTCCTCACGCGCAAGCAGGTGGACGCCATGGTCGAGCACGTCGCAGGTGGCCGGCCGGTGCCCCGCAGCGTGCGGGACTACATCGCAATCAAGGCAGACGGCGTGCCCCTGTTCGTCGAAGAGCTGACCAAGAGCGTGCTCGAATCGGATCTGATCGAGGAGAGTGACCTCGGCTACGAGCGCACCGATCCGCTTCCCGCCCTGGCCGTGCCGACGACGCTGCAGGACTCCCTCGAGGCGCGACTCGATCGGCTGGGGCCTTCCAAGGAGCTGTGTCTGCTGGCCTCCGCCATCGGGCGCGAGTTTCCCCACGCGCTGCTCGCAGAAGCGGCCGGTCTCGAGGAAGCGGGGCTCGAAGCCCTGCTGCAGCCGTTGCTCGACGCAGCCCTGATCTATCGGCGCGGGTCGCCACCGGCCGCGAGCTACACGTTCAAGCATGCGCTGATCCAGGAGACCGCCTACCGATCGCTCCTCGCCACGACGCGCCGCGCGTTCCACGCGCGCATCGCCCAGGCGCTCGAGACGCGCTTCCCGCAGAGCCTCGAGACGGAGCCGGAGAGCGTCGCCCGGCACTACGAAGAGGCTGGGATGGCGGCCGAGGCGATCGGCGCGCTGGCGCGTGCAGGCCGTCGCGCAGCCGCGGCCTCCGCCAACGAGGAGGCGATCGCCCACCTTCGTCATGCGCTTGGGCTGGTCTCCGCCCTGCCTGAGGAGGGGGAGCGCCGGCAATCGGAGACGGAGCTGCTGATGGCACTCGGCGTGCCACTCGTCGCGCTGCGCGGCTCGGGCACGACGGAGGTCGAGGAGGTCTACGACCGCGCGCGGCAGCTCTCCCAGGAGCTCGGCGAGAGCGACCGCCTCGCCGGGGCGCTGGACGGGCTCGTGACCTTCTACGTGACGCAGAGCCGACTGGACGACGCCACGGAGCTGGCCGCACAGCAGCTGGCGCTGGCGGATCGCCTGGGCGAGCCGCGCGTGCGGCTCGGTGGCCTCTACTCGAGCGCACTGATCCGCTACTTCCGCGGCGACACGCCCGGAGCGCTGGCGCACTTCGAGCAGCTCGACTCCATCTTCGACCCTGCGCTACACGGCGAGCTGATCTCGGCGCGAGGCGAGAACATCGGGGCGGTCTCCCGCGTCTGGCGGGGCTGGGCGCTGTGGATGCACGGGGACCCGGATCGCGCGATCGCAGCAGCGCAGGAGGGTGTGGCTCTCGCCCGCAAGGTCGGTCACGCCTACAGCCAGGCCTATGGAATGGCCTGGTTGGCCGTCCTGCACATGAACCGGCAGGAGGTCGAGCTCGCCATCGAGGTGGCGGACGAGTCCGGTCGGATCGGCGAGCAGCACGGGTTCCCGATTCCCCTGAGTGTCGCGCGGCTCGTGCGGCTCCGTTGCCTCGGCGACGAGCTGCCGAGCGATGAGCGGATCCGGCAAGGCGAGGCAGCGCTTGCCGAGCTGGGGACCACGGGTACGCGGGTCGCCGTGCCGCAGATCCTCGGAGGCTTCGCCGAGTTCTGTCTCGAATGCGAGCGACCCGATTCGGCAGCCACCTATCTGGAAGCCGCGTTCGCCGTGTCGCGCGACACCGGCCAGCCACACTGGGACGCCGAGCTGCACCGGATCCGCGGGGAGCTGTTGCTCGTCCAGAAGCTCGAAGCCGCGGACGAGGCCGAGGCGGCGTTCCGGCAAGCGGTCGCGGTGGCGCGGGAGCAGCAGGCGAAGATGCTCGAGCTCCGCGCGGCATCGCGACTGGCGGACCTGCTGCGCGGGGCGGAGCGGTTCGAGGCGGCGCAGGCCGACCTTGCCCTGGTCCATGCCACGTTCACCGAGGGCCTCGACACCGCCGACCTGCGGGCGGCCGCCGCGCTGCTCGAGGTCTGACGCCTAGCCGTCCGACTCGCTCAGGGCTTCGAGGGCCTCGGCGTCGTGCAGGGTGATCACGCCGTGGTCCATCGAGGCCAGGCCGCTGCCCGCCCAGAGCTTCATCTGCTTGTTGATGCTCTCGCGGGTAGTGGCGACGAGATCGCCCAGCTCTTCCTGCGACATCTTCACGCCGATGCGCAGGCCGCTGCCCGTCTCCTCGCCGTAGCGGTCGCCCAGGTCGAGCAGCTTCTTGGCCAGGCGCGAGGGCAGGTTCCGAAAGGTGGTGTCCTCGACCATCTCGCTCAGCCGCTGCACGCGCTCGGCCAGCACCGAGAGCAGGGTGAAGGCCGCATCGGGGTGGTCCTTCAGGTAGGGCAGGATGGTGCGGCGCTGCAGCACGATCAGCTTGGCCGGCTGCATGGCGACGATCGTGGCCGAGCGCTTGCCGCCGGAAAAGAGCGCCAGCTCGCCGATGATCTCGCCCGGGCCCATCAGGTTGAAGACGACGTCGTCGCCCTCGCTCGAGGTGGTCACCGCCTTCAGGATGCCGGTGGCGACCACGTAGACCTCGCTGCCCGAGTCGCCCTTGTGGAAGAGCTCCTGCCCTTCCTTCAGCTGCTGGACGATGGTGGCCTCGGCCAGCTCGTCGAGATCCCGCGGGGACAGCCGGGCGAACAGCTCCTGCTCCTCGAGGAGCTCACGCTTTCGGGTGTCGGTGGGGATCGGATCGGCCCTCCGCGGGCAGGATATCACGCCCCAAGTGAGGTGATTCACACGGGGTGGAGTGGTTCACAGCCACCCGTTCCGGGGCCTGGCACCCTGCCTTCATCAAGGAGGGAGCCCCGATGATCCGAACCGCCACCGCCGCCCTGCTGGCCCTGACCCTGATGGGCTTCGCCGCCCAGGCCCCCTCCGACCCCACCCCGACCCCAGAACAGGGCGTGGGCCAGCCCGCGGCGGCTGGCGGAATCTTCGCGACCCACGAGACCGACTCGATCCAGGGCACCTTCTGGGCCCCGGCCGGCTCCCCCGCCAGCCGCCCCGAAACCACCCTGACCCAGCGCAGCTGGTCCCCCAGCGCCCCCCGCCGCCAGCAGCTGGCCCAGCGCTAGCCGGAGCCGCCGAGGCGCGAAGGCCCGAAGGAAGAAGGGGACGCGAAGAGGAAGAGGAAGAGGAAGAGGAAGAGGAAGAGGAAGAGGAAGACGGAGACGAGAAAGACGGGGACGTTCGTTTCATTGTTGCACC
>JAJDAR010000543.1 GCA_029261775.1 Deltaproteobacteria bacterium
GGCAGCACCATGTTCGGCGCCCGCGGCGCCGGCAACTTCTTGACGCGGCTGACCACGGCCGCGGCCGTGATCTTCATGTTCACGAGCCTCACCCTCGCCTACTTCGCCCGCGACGACACCGGCTCCGCCCTGTTCGAAGGCGTCGAGGCCCCGGCCGAGGACGGCGGCTTCGAGACCGTGCCGACACCGGAGCCGGCCGCCGAGGCTGGGGGCTTCGAGGAAGTCGGTGGCGGGTTCGAGGAAGTGACGCCGACCGAATCCGCGCCGACTGCAGCGCCCGAGCCGAGCCCCGCGGCCGAGCCGGCGCCGAGCGACGCAGCGCCGGCGCCCTGAGGCGCGGTCCTCGCGTCGGACCCGAGGTGGTGCGGCAGAGAGGATTCGAACCTCCACGAGCTTGCGCCCGCCAGCCCCTCAAGCTGGTGCGTCTACCAGTTCCGCCACTGCCGCACGGACCGCGCAGGTTAGCCGATCGCCGGCCGGGCGCGACCACCCGGACCCCGCTGCGACCCATGCAACAATGAAAGCAACGTCCCCGCAGTCCCGTCCCCGCAGTCCCGCCCTCGCGGGGCTAGCGGGTCCAAAGGGCCCCCCGGGCAGTCTCCCCCCGTCCGCCCCGCCGTGGCAAAGAACTCAAGAAAATGGCCCGGCACTTTGCTTAAGTTCCTCTCGGGTTGTCAGTCGAGGACGCCTTCGCGGAGGCGGCCGATCCAGCGGCGGTAGACGTCCATGGGTTGGGCGCCCATCACGAAGGCCTCGTGGCCGTCCACGCGGACCGCGGGAACGCCGGTGATCGAGACCTCGAGTGCCTGGTTGTGCTCGGCCAGGATCTCCTGGATCAGCTCGCGCTCCTGCTCCGGGTCGGTGAGAGCTGCCAGCCCCTCGACGGGGAGACCGAGCTCGTCCCACAGCTCCCGCAGGACGGGCGCCGCGCTGATGTCGCGGTTCTCCTCGAAGTAGGCGCGCAGCAGCCGCGCGTGCATCCGCTCGAAGGCGTCGTCGCCGACCCGCTTCGCGGCCTTGGCCACCAGATGCGCCGGAACGCTGTGCGAGGGCGGCCCCTCGGTCGTCTCCCAGACCCGGAAGTTCGGCGAATCCGGTTCGGCCGCGGGCCGCATCCAGCTCTGCGTGTAGCGCATGAACTTCTCGAGATCGCGACCGGGCTCGGGGTGCGGGCGCAGCAGATAGCTTCGCCAGCTGAGCTCGAGCCCGTCGCCCAGCTCCTCCTTCATCAGGTGGAGCCGGTGCGACGCCGCATGGCACCAGGGGCAGAGGTAGTCCGAGTAGACCGCCAGCCGCACGGGATCCATGCCGCTACTCGAGATCCTCGGCCTGCTTCTCGAGGCGATCGATCTCAGCCAGCTCCTCGGGGGTCACCGGCAGGTAGATCGCGCTCACGCCGAAGGGCTCCTTCTTGCCGACCGGCGGCCGCAGCACTGCGCAGACCTCGGTCTTGTTCGCGATCAGCTCCTTGAGCTTGGCGGGCAGCCAGGTCGGGTCGTCGGGATCGTTGTGCATCTTGCCGGAGAAGTTCTCACGGACCTGCGTGATCTTGAGGCGGCCGCCGGTCTTGGTCACCGGGAACTCGCCCTGCTTCATCACCTTGCTCCGGCACTTCGACGGGATCTTCGTGCCCGTCGCGCCCTCCGGCCGCGGGAAGTACTTGTTCAGACTCCCTTTGCCCTTGTCGAGGGTGACGACGCTCTTGGCCTCGTCGTAGGACTCGATGGTCACGAAGGAGCTGCAGCTCTTGGCCTGGGCCTGGCCGGCCGCCAGCAGCAGGAAGGGGATGACGAAGAGAAACGAAAGGGCGCGCATGGAATCCTCCTTGTTCACGCAGGTGCGAGGCCGCGATAGGCCCCGGCAAAATAGACGAGCGGATCTCCGGGTCGCTGGACGATCTCCCGGACCCGGCCCACGAGTATGACGTGATCCCCGCCATCGTGATTCATCTCGAGGTCACAATCGAAGGCGACCAGCGCCCCGGGGATCAGGGGGGCGCCGGTGGCGGCCGTCTCGCAGGCGAGCCCCTCGAAGCGCTCCCATTCCTGCTTCTTCGAGGCGAACTTGTTCGAGAGGGTCTCCTGGCCGGCGGCCAGCACGTTCACGGCGAAGCAGCGGCCCTTGTCGACGACCCCGAGGGTGTTCGACGACTTGTCGGCGCAGACGATCACCAGGGGCGGATCCAGCGAGAGCCCCGAGAAGTCCGACACGGTCATCCCGTGGACTTCGTCTCCGGCCCGTGCCGTGACGATCGTCACGCCCGTGGCCCAGCGCGCCATCGCCGCCCTGAATGCCTCCGCATCCACTGCCATCGCGGCCCACTGTAACGCGGCCTCCCTCAGGGGGGAACCGGTTGCCGGCGCCCCGCGTCAACTCCTGCACCGCGTGAATCCCCGAGCGGGATCCGACGTCCCACCGGGGCTGGATCCGGCGCGCTGGATCCGAGCGGGGCTGGATCCGGGCCCGCCAGGACCGGCCTCGACCCGCTCCCTCAGCCTCCGAAGGAGAACCGCTCTTGCCTGACCTGAACCCCTCCACCCGTCGCCTTCCTCTGCCCGCCGTCGCTCTGGTCGCACTGGCCCTGGCGGGCGCCCTGCTCGCAGCCCAACCGGCACTCGCCAAGCGCGGCAAGAGTGTCGCCAACGAGGCCGAGTGGGTGGCTTTCGATCCGTCCGCCCGCACCGTCACCGTCGAGATCCGCAAGAAGGGCCAGGGCAACCGCGATCTCGTCAAGCAGTTCCGGAGCACCGTCAAGAAGGGCAAGAAGGTCACCTTCAACGTGATCCCGAGCGGATCGATCCTCACCCGCACCTCGGTCGCGATCAACGGCATGAAGGGCGAGCTCGCGGACATCGGCCCCGGCAAGCGGGTCGTCGTCTACTGGGTCGAGGACCCCGAGGCGCCCGGCGAGCTGTTCGCGCGCAAGATCGACGTGGTGTTCTCGGAGGAAGAGCTCGAGGCCCGCTACCCGGACGTCGAGGAGTAGCCGGCCGCGCTGCCCGTCGGCTCGATCGGCTCGGACGGCGGAGGCGCGCCCTCGGCCAGGAAGGCCACCACGTAGGGCCCGACCACGTCGAGGGGCCGGATGCCCGGCGCCAGCTCGGTGCAGATGCCGAGCAGGAGCGTCAGCGCGCGGGACCACATCACGAGCCCGTCGGGCAGCCGGAAGCTCCGGACCTGCTTCAGCTGGCTCCGCATGCGGCGCACGAACACGCTGAAGTCGAGCTCGGCCACCTCCTTGGGGGTGAGGTTCCAGTACTCCGGCGCGAAAGAGATGCGCATCACCTCCACGACGGCCGGCCGGTCCCGAGGATCGATCATGTCGGCGGCGATCAGCGCGTCCGCGTGGCGCTCCGCGTCCCGACTGACCGTCGAGAGCAGCGTCTCGCGCAGCATCGTCATCACACCGGGTGCGATGCGCTTGTTCATCCCGAAGTCGATGATCCCGAGCAAGCCGTCATCGCACACCAGCAGGTTGCCCGGGTGCGGATCGCAGTGGAAGAACCCGTCGCGGAACATCATGTGGAGGAAGGCGCGCGTCGCCCAG
>JAJDAR010000544.1 GCA_029261775.1 Deltaproteobacteria bacterium
TGGCCGAGGGCGACGTCGGCGAGCGCCGGGAGCCCTTCGCGCTCCTCGTTCGGCACCGGATCCCCGACCGGATAGTGATTGAGTCGCACGGTGCTGGTCATGGACGTGACAGCGTGGTCGCGGGCCAGCGAGGGCGGCGCCCCGATCGCCTCGTAGACGAGGGCGAGGGTCTCTGCCGCGAGCTGGCTCATGGCCTCGAAGAAGCGGGTCTGCGTCTCGCGGAAGCCCGGAAGATCGTCGGGCCAGCGGTTGCGCGCCTCTCCGATCGGCCCGTCGGGCTGCATGTAGTCGAAGACCTCCTTGCAGTCGCGCTGGCGCTTCGTCAGCTCCCGGTCGTAGTAGCCGAGCGGCTGCTCCTCGCTGCGCCGGAGTGCCTCCCGGGTCGGCTTCGGCGCGGCAAAGAGGCGTCGGGTCTGCTCCCAGGTGCGCTCGATCAGGTCGTCGTGACCGTGGCCTGCAAGGAGGAAGAAGCCGTGGTCCCGGCAGGCAGCATCGACCGCAGCGAGCTCCGCGGGGCGGCGCCGCTTCACGTCGATGGTGGGGACCTGGTCCATGGGGAGAGGTGTATCACGGCCGAGCCCCGTCAGCATGGAACCCCACGCGCTTGTCCCGCCACGGGCAGCCGTCAGACTGGAAGGGCCGAAACGCCGAAAGGAGGACCCGATGGCGGAGGAGGATCTGCTCTTCACGCTCGCCGAGATCGCCGTGGCGATGGCGGGGTTCTCGGCCGTGGTCGTGGTCTTCCGTCGCAGGGACCAGGGCGGTTGGGCACGCGAGGACGCCGACCGCTTCAACGGGATGGTGCTCCACTCGATGGCCAGCGCCTTCTTCTGCTTGCTGCCCTCTCTCCTCCGCGTGTTCACCGAGGAGCCCTCCCAGGTCTGGGCGGTCGCGAGCACAGCAATCGGCGTACAGATCCTGGGCCACTGCGTCGTGGTGTTCCGGCTGCCCTCCAGCGGGAGCAGCACCGCCGGGTCGCTGGCCGCAGGCCTCGCCGTCGCGCTGCTGTCCGCCATGAATGTGCTCGGGTTCGGTTTCGAGCGGGAGTTCCGGCCCTACCTGGTGGCCGTTCTCTGGCACGTCCTGCAGGCGGGGGTGCTCTTCGTGATGCTGGTATGGGTGCGATCCGACGACGTGCAGAGCCACTAGACGGCCCCGCAGCGGCGGCTGCAACCGTGCGCGAGTAGCTTCTGCCGATGCCGACCGTCCGCTTCGCAGGCCAGTCCATCGAGTGCCCGCCTGGGGCCAACCTGCGCATGGTGCTGGTGCGCGCGCGCCTGCCGCTCTACAACAGCGCAGCCCGTGCCCTCAACTGCCGGGGCCGCGGGGTGTGCGGGAGCTGCGCGGTCGAGATCCACGGCGAGACCTCGGCTCCGACCGCCATCGAGCAGACCCGGCTTGGCCGCTTCCCCCACCAGGGCAGCTCGGCACTGCGTCTTGCCTGCCAGTGCAAGGTGCTGGGCGATCTGGACGTGATCAAGCATGCCGGCCTCTTCGGCCAGAAGGGGCCTGGGGACGGCTGAGCGCTGCGGGCGCCGCAGCCCGCGCCCTGCGCAGCGACGGGTCGTGAACCCCGGAGGGCCAACGCGTGACCCACGACGGCATCCAAGGAGATCCGTCATGGCCCGCCCCCACCTCTCGCCCGCCGCTCGCTGGTCCTGCTTCTTCGGGCCTCGATTCCTTCCCCTCCTCCTCGCGGCCTGCCTCGGGCTGGCTTCCCCGGCCGCCGCCGGAAAGGTCCTCGACGAGGAGGTCTCGAACCTGCGGGAGACCGCCAAGAACCTCGCGATCGCAGCGGCCACGAAGGGCAACAGCGTCCGCGGCGCCAGCGGCCAGCTCGACTCCCTGCTGCGGCAGTCGGACCAGCTGATCTGCAACAGCTGGATCCTGGCGTTCAGCATCTCCGTCCGGAAGATGGCCGTCGACCTCGGCGACTCTCCGAGTCCCGACGAGCTGAAGGCCTACCAGGCGATGGTGAACCTGCGCGACAAGATCGTGGAGAAGTGCGGACCCATCACCGATCCGGACACCCACACCGCCATGCGCGGTGGTGCCGGCGGCGCTGCGGACGACGAGGAAGAAGAGGCGGAGGAAGCGGAAGAACCGGCGGGGCGCCCCTTCGTCGGCCGCAAGAACTGGAACATCGTCGACCAGATCTGCTGGGACCAGTGCTCGCGCCAGTTCTACGCCTACCGACGGGCGGCTCGAGAAGCGGACAAGCGCCACGAGCGCTGGCAGGAGACGCGCAAGGCGACGACCCGGGCCAAGCAGGCGCTCGACGCGGAGAAGCGCCGTCTCGCCGGGTTCGAGAAGGCCGCAAGAGACCACCAGGCCGCGGCGGACCGGACGTTGGGGCGCTTGCAGCGCGCGAGCGGGACGAGCCGGGATTCGCTCGTCGACGAGGCCGGCACCAGTTTGCGCGATCGGAACACGGCCCAGGCTGCGGCCCGCAGGGCCCGCACGGCGATCGGCGGGCTCCGCAAGGCCTGGCAGGAGGCCCAGAAGACCGAGGCGCTCGCCGGCCGGATCGCGAAGGCGGCCGATGCCGATGCGGGCTCGGCCCTGGCGGCCTACCAGGCCTGCGTGAAGCGCTGCTACGCCTCGGCCGCCAGCGCCGGCGAGAGCGGCGCGGCGCGCGACACGCTGCGCGACAACCCCAACGCGCCGTACACGTCCAAGGCCGACCGCCGGAAGATGCTGGAGCGCTTGCGCGAGATGAGGCGGCAGGAGGAGGCTCGCTCGGCGCGCGAGAACGCACGCCAGGCCCAGGGCTCCCAGGCCTTGCTCCTCCCGACCGGCTCCCGCCCGCTGCACCGGCTGCCGGCACCGAGCCTTGGGACGACCCGCGCCGACCGAGCGCACCCGGTCGCTGCGGAGCAGGTCGTCGGGAGCATGCCGACGCGGGCGGAGGAAGCCGTCCACACCACCACGGAGAAGCCCGCCCCGGCGCGCGACCGCGGCAGGGGACGCAAGCCGCGCCAGCCGGCCCCGGAGCCCGAGCCGGCGCCCGAGGCCACATCGAAGCCCACGGTGCGCTCGGTCCAGCTGCGACCTGGCGGTGTGCAGGTCGAGCG
>JAJDAR010000545.1 GCA_029261775.1 Deltaproteobacteria bacterium
GGCCGCACGCCACGATCGCGGAGGGCGGCCAACGTCGCGAGCGTGAGGCCACCACCGGCCGAGTCGCCCGCGATCACGAGGTGCTCGGTGGCGATCTGCTTCTCGGCGGCATAGGTCATGTCACTTTGAGCGGGAGTGGACTGTCGCTGGTTGGCAAAGTCGAGCGTAATCAGCATGACCTAAACAAGGCCGAATTGTCCGAAACTGAACACTTTCTATCTGCCATTGTATTGTGCAACAACGCGTCAATCACAACCGAAACTGATACGGCAATTGCTGTTGGCGACCCGACTGAGGTTGCATTACTCGTTGCAGCCGCAAAGCTGGGCATTTACCGCGAACAACTGCTTTTGCAGTGGCCGGAACTTCGCGAGGAAGCCTTTACTGCAGAATCGAAAATGATGGCAACCTTCAACGGATCCGCCAAGAACTTTCGCGTTCACGTCAAAGGGGCCCCCGAAGCCGTCATCAATTGCTGCACGAGCATCCGCCAGAAGGGCGGCACTGCCCCACTGGAGGCAGTAGAACGCGACCAATGGCTGGCACACTGCAATCGCTTGGCTGAAAACGGGCAGCGCGTATTGGCGGTTGCCGTGAAGGAAGCTGGCACCGTCGACGACGACCCCTATACGAACTTAACCTTGCTCGGCGCGCTGGGATTATTTGACCCGCCGCGACCGGGTGTTCGCGAGGCACTTGAGCAGTGTAGCGCCGCCGGCGTCAATGTCGTTATGGTCACGGGCGATCATTTGGCTACGGCGATGAACATCGGCGCTCGAATGGGTATTGTCGATTCGGACCAAGTGCCTGCTAACGTTTTGGACGGTCGGTTTCTGAGTGAAAACACAGTTGATCCGTATAAGGCCGGCAGCGCCGCAGCCAGAGCAAAAATCATAGCGCGTGTCAGCCCGCAACAGAAACTCGAGTTAATCGCGATGCATCAGAGCATGGGAAACGTAGTCGCGATGACTGGCGACGGCGTCAACGATGCGCCCGCTTTGAAACAAGCTGATATTGGCATTGCAATGGGCATTCGCGGCACACAGGTGGCAAAAGATGCTGCGGATATGGTGCTGCTGGACGATAATTTTTCTTCGATCGTCGCGGCGATTGAGCAAGGCCGGGCGATTTTCGCAAACATCCGCAAATTCATCGTGTATCTTTTATCATGCAACATTAGTGAAATATTAATTGTTGGTATCGCTACAATTGCTGGCGCGCCACTGCCGCTATTGCCATTGCAAATACTGTTTTTAAACCTCGTTACGGACGTCTTCCCGGCGTTAGCATTGGGTGTTGGCAAAGGTGCCAGCGACCTGATGCAACGAGAACCGCGAGGCGCAAATGAACCCCTACTGACTACAACTCAGTGGGCCACAATTGGTATTTACGGAATGCTGATGTCCGCTGCGGTTCTCGGCGCTATGCTGTTGTCGATTCGGTGGCTTAAATTGGAAGGCACGTCTGCGGTTACAATTTCATTCCTAACCCTGGCATTTGCGCAGCTGTGGCATGTATTCAATATGCGCGATCCGAGTTCGGCATGGCTCAACAACGAAGTTACCGCGAACAAATGGGTTTGGCTGGCAATATTGTTGTGTTTGTTGCTGTTACTCGGTGCAGTCTATACACCGAGTGTCGCGCATCTATTGAGCTTGAAGGCTCCCGGCGTTGCCGGCTGGGCCGTTATACTTTCAATGAGTTTGCTGCCTTTACTGTTTGGCCCACTTGCCCGTCGTATTGCACGGTACAGATTCTTCACCAAGCGCGACACCTAACCGCGTCAATTCTCAGCCTCTTGGCTCCACTCTGCTACCTGCCACAATTCTGCCGCCTGGATAGGCAGCGATTATGTCTCCTGACTCCAGACCTGATTTCACCTCTGTCTCACTATTATTGCGTTGTCCCAGCTCGATTAGTGCGACTTCTGTTCGTCCATCGACAACTTTGAAAACAGCCCACTCGTTCTGCAGGCGAAATAGAGCCGTAATTGGCACCTTCAACGCATCCGCACTTTCCCAGACGACAATGCGTAATCCGACCTGGTAACCGTGTCCCATACGACTCCAGTCCTCCTTTTCACTTATTAGATCAATGACAACGTTGACCCGTTGCTCCTCAATCCCCAATGCCGAGACCTTCGTAAAGCCAAATGGCTCGATTCTCCGTACACGCCCATCAAGATTCTTGTCCCCTCCCCACTGGTCAATGATCACTCGCATTCCTGGAGCGAGTCGGACCGCATCGATTGAAAGAAGGTCCACGACAATCTCAAGATTGCTCGGATCTCCGATATCGACCAATGGCTCTCCTGCCGTCACTATCCGCTCACTTTCGCTATAGACCCGCAGCACCCGGCCGTCTATTGGAGAGCGCACCGGGACACAATCGCAGTTCTCATAATCGGGTCTGGATTGGGCGGGCGACAGCAATTGAGCATTGGCATACTCCAGTTCAAAGTCACGCACCTGCAGTGCAGCAAGCGAGGTCGAATACGCAGCTCTACGCGTCTTGTGTAATCGTACAGCGTTATCCAATTCGCGCTCAGAGATCGTATTATCGATAATAAGTTTGTGCGCACGATCAAGTTCAGCGCGCGCGAATTCAAGCTCGGCCAGCGCCTCTTCGACGCCCGCCAACGCCAAAGCACGCGACGACTCGGCCGCGTGTACCTTTGCATTCGCCTGCGCCTCGCTGCGCACATCGAGTAAACTGGCGTCACCAGGCTCGATCTCG
>JAJDAR010000546.1 GCA_029261775.1 Deltaproteobacteria bacterium
GAGCTGGCCCGCGACGGCATCCGGGTCAACGCGGTCTGCCCCGAGGCCGGCAGCCACGAGATGTCAGCGCCCTTCCTTCCGGCGGGTGTAGATTCGCGCCTCGCCGCCGAGCACAACCTGGGACAGCTGCTGCGCCCGCCGGCGGGCTACGGCCTCTCGGAGCACGTGATGGACGTGGCGCGGGCCGTTCTCTTCTTTGCGAGCGAGGATTGCCCGACGGCGACCGCCGCCGACCTCATCGTCGACGGCGGGCTGACGGCCGGGTACATCCAGCCCGGCATCCCGGGCGGCGGAGGGGGCGCGTCGAGGCCGCGATGAACGGCGGCTCTCGGAGTCCGGGGCTCCGATCGGGATGCGCCCGGGGGCTCGGGGTGGCGCAAACGCCCTCGGACCGTTGGAATCCCGGGCACGCGAGTTGCACGCGGTGCCTGAGCATCCGAAAGAGGTGGTAATGGACACGTCGTCGAGCGCCCAGCCCCTGTTCGAGGGCTATCAGCCGCTCCCGGGGACCTGGGACGAGTACTTCGAGAAGCCCGGCCAACCGAGGGGCGAAGCGCGGCGGGTGATCGAGTTGCTCGACGATCTCGGGGCGGGCGAGTTCCGGGTCCGGCAGCGCCTCGCCGATGCGACCTTCCTGCGGGGTGGCATCACCTTCTCGGTCTACTCGGATCGGCGCGGGGGGGAGCGCATCTTCCCCTTCGACTTGATCCCCCGCGTGGTCGCGGCGGCGCGCTGGCAACGCGTCGAGGCCGGCCTCAAGCAGCGCATCCAGGCCCTGAACGCGTTCCTCTCCGACGTCTACGGTGACCAGCGCATCCTCGAAGAGGACGTGGTCCCCCGGGATCTCGTGCTCGGTGCCAAGGGCTACGTCGAGGCGATGCGGGGCGTCCGCCCTCCCGGCGGAGTGCACGTCCACATCGCGGGCATCGATCTCATCCGCGATCCGGAGGGAGAGTTCCTGGTCCTCGAGGACAACGTCCGGACCCCCTCTGGCGTCTCCTACGTGCTCGAGAACCGGACGGTGATGAAGAAGGTCTTCCCGCGGGTCTTCTCGAAATCGCTCGTCTCGAGCGTCGAGGAGTATCCGCTTCGCCTCGTCGAGGCTCTGGCCTCCGTCGGCCCGGCACCCGACAGCGAAGAAGGCACGGTCGTGCTGACCCCGGGCCCGTTGAACAGCGCATACTTCGAGCACAGCTTCCTGGCCCGCCGGATGGGGGTGCCTCTGGTCGAGGGTCGCGATCTCTTCGTCGATCAGGATCGCGTCTACGCGCGCACCACCCTCGGGCCCAAACGGATCGACGTGATCTATCGCCGCATCGACGATGGCTTCCTCGACCCCGAGGCGTTCCGCAAGGACAGCGTGCTCGGTGTGCCCGGGCTGGTCCGCGCCTACGCGAAGGGCAACGTCGCCCTGGCCAACGCCATCGGGAACGGCGTCGCCGACGACAAGGGGATCTATCCCTTCGTCCCCGACATGATCCGCTTCTATCTCTCCGAAGAGCCTCTGCTAGGACAGGTTCCGACCTATGTCTGCGCCCGGGAGGAGGACCGGAAGTTCGTCGTGGATCACGTCGACCAGCTCGTCATCAAGGCAGTCGACGAGGCGGGCGGCTACGGCATGCTGATCGGACCGCAGGCCAGCCGTCGCGAACGTGCGGACTTTCGCGCGAGGATCCTGGCCAACCCGCGCACCTACATCGCGCAGCCTCGCATCGAGCTCTCGACCTGCCCGACCTGGGCGTCCAAGACGGTCTCGCCTCGCCGGGTCGATCTCCGGCCCTACATCCTCACCGGCACCCAGGGGTCGTGGGTGCTGCCAGGCGGTCTGACGCGCGTGGCGCTCGTCGAGGGCTCCTACGTCGTGAACTCGAGCCAGGGAGGTGGATCGAAGGACACCTGGGTTCTGCAGGAGGAGGAGGAGGCATGATCTCCCGCGTCGCCGAGAGCTGCTTCTGGCTGAACCGCTACGTCGAACGGGTCGAGGTGCTCTCGCGCATGCTGGGTGTGAACCTGGCCTTCCAGCTCGACGTCGATCTCGAGGACGCTGAACGTTGGCGCCCGCTGGTCGTCGTGACCGGGCAGGAGGAGGAGTTCCTGAAGGGCTCCGAGGCCGCGCTCGCGGACGATTCGGAGCGCGTCCAGGAATACCTGACCTGGAGCGAGGACAACCCGAGCTCGCTGTACTCCTCGCTTCGCGCGGCGCGCGAGAACGCCCGCACCATCCGCGAGACGATCAGCCTGGAGATGTGGGAGACGCTGAACGATCTGTGGGTCTGGCTCGGCCAGCGCTCGGCTCGCAAGCTGTACCACGGGGATCGCCAGGCCTTCTACCTCCGCATGCGGAATCAGTGCCTGCTCTTCCACGGCATCGCCCAGGCGACCATGCTCCACGAGGATCCCTTCGAGTTCATGCGCCTCGGCACCGCCATCGAGCGGGCCGGGCAGACGGCACGCATCCTCGACGTGAAACACCACAGCATCGGGCCGACCGCGTCGGACGGGGACGAAGCGCCCGGCGAGGTGGCCGAATGGCTCGCCATCCTGCGCTTCTGCTCCGGGGTGGAGCCCTTCCTCAAGCGGAATACGGCGGCACCCTCGGGTGCTTCCGTCGCCGAGTTCCTGCTCTTCGACCGGGCCTTCGCACGCTCGGTGCTGCACAACCTCGATCGGACGGGCAACTTCCTGAGGCTCGTGCGTCCGCCGCGTCCCAGCCCGATCGGCGAGCGCAGTCAGCATCTGCTGTCGGAGCTTCGCCAGCGGATGCAGGAGATGACGATCGAGAGCGTCCTCTCCAAGGGACTCCACGAGGTGCTCACCTGGATCGTCGGCGCCACGGGCGAGCTCAGCGGAGCGATCCACGACGACTTCTTCGACGCCCCGGCCCAGGGCCCGCCGGGCCAGTCGCAGGAGCAGTCCGCCTGAACGGCTGACTCGCGGCTCAGGTCGGAGGCGGCTCCGTCTCCTCGACGCGCACGGAGATCGTCAGGGTCTCGGTGCCACCGCCCCGGTAGATCGTTCCGGAGGTCGGGGTCGCATCCCGGTAGCTGCGCCCGCACGCGACGCGGATGTGATCCGCGCCGACCTGCACGCCGTTCGTCGGATCGAAGCCGTGCCAGCCGACGCGAGGCACGTACAGCTCGACCCACGCATGGGAGGCGTCGGACTGGATCCGGTTCTCGTAGTCGGCACCCGTGAAGATGTACCCCATGCGGTAGCGGGCCGGGACCTGGAGCAGGCGTGCGAGGCAGATCATCAGGTTGGCGAAGTCCTGGCAGACGCCGCGGCGCGACTCGAAGACCTGGAACGCGGTCGTCTCGATCGTGGTCGATCCGGACACGTACTCGAAGTCGCGGTAGATCGTCTCGTTCAGGTCCAGGAGGGTTCCGACGAGGTCGTAGTCGTTGCGTTCCACGAAGCCCATGGCGAACTCGGAGAGCGCTTGCAGCTGGCTCTCGGCCAGCTCCGGGGGCATCAGGTAGGCGGACAGCATCTGTCGCTGCCATGGCATCCAACCCAGCGGGATCGCATGGCGGCCGGCGGCCGCGCGCTGCTCGAGGGACGGCACCGCAGACACGCGCACCGTGGCGCTGGAGGTGACCCGGAGCCTGTCGTAGGGATCGCCGATTTCGACGCCCAGCGCCTGGTTCCCGAACACGTCCTCGTATTCGACCCGGCTGGAGAAGGGCTGGATCTCGAGCGAGTGGTCGAGGATCTCCTGGCTCCGGTCCTCGACGGGGCGCAGCAGCAGCCGGTGCGAGCTGCGCTCGACCGGCTGCTCGTACTGGTAGTGCGTTTCGTGGACGATCCGGAGCGTGCGGGACCGGGTGCCGGCTCCGGGGAACGCGCTGCCGCCCGTCGCCAGAGGCTGCGCCGCCGCCGCCTGCTGGCCCGTCTCGACCCGGCTGCTGGGCACCAGCTCCGGCTGGGCGGAACGCATGGGGCCGGAACCCGTCTCCGCAGGGGCGCTGCTCCAGACGATCGATCCGCGACGCGCCAGCAGCAGCTCGCCCATCCCGACGGGGCGCCACTCGTCGGCGGTCAGCGGCTGGCTGGAGAAGACGAGCGCGGTCCGGTTGCTGTCCTCCGGCGAGTCGAGCGTGATGCGGACCGCGCTCGAGAGCAGCTCGGTCCCCGGGTGCGGCGGAATCCGGCGGGTCCAGTGCAGCTGACCGCGGGCCTGCTGGTCGTGGTACACGGCGACGTGATCGCCATCGGTGATCAGGGTGTTCATCTGGCCGATGCCGTTCAGCTCGCGCAGCCAGCCGTGCAACTCGGTGGGCGCGACCTCGGCCAGCGATCGGACCCGCCGCGCGTGCAGGCGGGAGAGCAGCCAGCAGAAGGCATGCTCGCTGTCGGTGCGGCCCAGGGGGTCGAAGGCCGGGTCGTCGGGCAGCGGCAGCCGATCGTTCCAGCCGCTCGCGAGATCCCCGTCGTGGGCGAAGATCCACTGGCGTCCGCCATAGCTGCGGACGAAGGGCTGCGCGTCCTGCTGTTTGCGCGGTCGCTGGTGGCCGCGCAGGTGACAGACGAAGAGCGTCGATCGGAAGCGGTTCCAGTCGCCCAGCGCGTCCCCGACCGTGCTCTCGCCCGAGGAGGTCGGATCCTTGATGACCGATGCCCCGCGCTCGCTCGACGGGTACCACCCGACCCCCCAGCCGTAGAGCGCCGGCGCGGGCCCGACGCCGGCCAGCCCGTCCGCGGTGCCTCCCTGGAAACGGATGGAAGGGGAGGTGTCCGCGTCGAAGCACAACCCCAACAGCTCGCTCACGTCCCTGCCTCGCCTGCGTCTGCCGGGGACCTTCGCAGATCCAAGGTCATCGGGAAATCCTGTGCGGGAGGCACGGGGACCAGGCGGCGCAGGCCCGGTGTGTGCCCGAAGGGGAAGAAGCGCGCCAGGCGTCGGCCCTCGGCCTCGTACGAGTTGACCGGGAAGGTCTCGAAGCTGCGACCGCCGGGGTGGACGACGTGGTACTGGCACCCGGCGACGGCGCGCCCCGTCCACGTGTCCACGAGGTCGAAGGTGAGAGGGGCCTGGACGGGAATCGTCGGGTGCAGGCAGCGCGCGGGCTGCCAGGCGCGGAAGCGCACCCCGGCCACGGCCTCGTCGCCGCGGCCGGTGGAGTGGAGCGGGACGCGGAGCCCGTTGCAGCCCACCTCGTAGCGGTCCGGCACCAGGCCGGTGGCCCGCACCTGCAATCGCTCGAGCGAGGAGTCGACGTAGCGCGAGGTGCCGCCGACCGCCCCTTCCTCTCCCAGCACGTGCCACGGCTCGAGGGCCTGACGGATCTCGACTTCGACGTCCCCGAAACGGAAGCTCCCGAAACGGGGGAAGCGGAACTCGAAGTGGGCGCCGAACCACGCGGGATCGAAGTGCAGGCCACGCTCGTCGAGCTCAGCCAGCACGTCGAGGAAGTCCTGCCAGACGAAGTGGGGGAGCATGAAACGGTCGTGGAGCGCCGTTCCCCAGCGAACCAGCGGCGTGCGGCGCGGCGCATCCCAATAGCTCGCGATCAGGGCGCGCAGCAGGAGCTGCTGGACGAGGCTCATGTGCGGGTGGGGTGGCATCTCGAAGCCTCGAAGCTCGACCAGGCCGAGCCGGCCCATCGCCGAATCGGGCGAGTAGAGCTTGTCGATGCAGATCTCGGTTCGATGGGTGTTGCCGCTCACGTCGGCGAGCAGATGCCGGAAGATGCGGTCGACGAGCCACGGAGGAGTCGGCGTCCCTGGGTCCTCGGAGATCTGCGCGAAGGCGATCTCCAGCTCGTAGAGGGAATCGTGTCGCGCCTCGTCGATCCGGGGGGATTGGCTGGTCGGCCCGATGAAGAGACCCGAGAACAGGTACGAGAGAGAGGGATGAGCGATCCAGGTGCCGAGCAGGCTCCGGAGCAGGTGGGGTCGCCGCAGGAAGGGGCTGTCGCCCGGCGTCGCTCCGCCGACCACCACGTGATTGCCGCCGCCGGTGCCGGTGTGGCGTCCGTCGATCATGAACTTCTCGGTGCCCAGCCGCGCGAGTCGCGCTTCCTCGTAGAGCAGCTCGGTGGTCGCCACCAGCTCGTCCCAGCCCGAGGCGGGGTGCACGTTGACCTCGATCACTCCGGGGTCCGGCGTGACGCTGAGGACGTTCCAGCGCGGGTCGCGCGGAGGCGGATAGCCCTCGATGCGCAGGGGCGTTTCAAGCGCGGCGGCCGTGTCCTCGAGCGCGGCCACCAGGTCGATGAAGTCCTCCGCGGTCTCGAAGGGCGGCAGGAACACGCAGAGCTGGCCGTTGCGAGGCTCGAAGACGAGCGCGGTCCTGACGGGTCCGTCGGCCCGGTTCGGCGTGGCGGCGGGAGCGGCGGCCGCAACGGCTTCCTGCGGCTGCAGGAAGGGCTGCCGTCGCGGCGGCGGGGCCGCGAGCGGCGGTCGCTCGAGGCTCGGGTCCGCGGGGATCACGTGCGGGTAGTCGATGGGCCGAAGGTGGGGGAGCGAGCCCAACGGCAGCCGGTAGCCCGCCGGCGAATCGCCGGGCGCCAGGTACAGGCGGCCGCGGCGCGTCGCCCAATGCTCGGTCCGCCAGCGTCGCCCGCCTCCTCGAGCGTTCCAGGCCTGCACGGGCAGCACGAATGCGGCGGGCTCGTCCAACCCGCGGGACAGGGCCCGGGCGAGCCGGGCGCGTTCACTCGCATCGTCGAGGTCCGCTGCCAGGACGTCGGCGCCGACGGGCAGGCGGGCCTCCGCGGCGAGCATGGCGAGGGTGTCCTCGTAGGCGGGGAACAGGGTCTCGTGACCGATTTCCAGGCGGGCGGCGACCCCCTCTGCGAAACGTCGGGTCTTCCCCGCGACATCGGGATCCCGCTGCTGCTCGCCCGCGATCAGCCGCCGGTCCTTCCACAACGCCAGGCCGTCCTGTCGCCAGATCAGGGAGAAGGCCCAACGCGGCAACGGCTCGCCGGGGTACCACTTGCCCTGGCCGAACAGCAGCAGGCCCTCGGGTGCCAGTCGATCGCGCAGGCGCTCGATCAGATCGGCTGCCCGCTCGCGCTTCGTCGGGCCGACGGCCTCCGTGTTCCATTCGGCCCCCTCCATGTCGTCGATCGACACGAAGGTGGGCTCACCGCCCATCGTCAGGCGCACGTCGCCCCGCTCGAGCCGCCGATCGATCTCGTGGCCGAGCGCGTCGACCTCGGCCCACTGTCCCTCCTGATAGGGCTTGGTGACCCGCGGCGTCTCGAGGATCCGCTCGACCGTCATCTCGTGGCCGAAGGTGACCTCGCAGACCTCGACCGCACCTTCGACCGGTGCCGCCGATTGCGGCTTGGGACTGCAGGCGAGCGGCAAGTGGCCTTCGCCCGCGAGCAGACCGGAGGTCGGGTCGAAGCCGACCCAGCCCGCGCCGGGGATGTAGGCCTCGGCCCAGGCGTGCAGGTCGGTGAAGTCCTCGCTCGCGCCCGGCGGTCCATCGAGCGCCCGCACGTCGGGCACGAGCTGGATGAGGTATCCCGACGCAAAACGCGCCGCGATGCCGAGGCGCCGGAGGATCTGCACGAGGAGCCAGGCCGTGTCCCGACACGAACCACGGCCGAGAGACAAGGTCTGTTCCGGGGTCTGCACCCCCGGCTCGAGGCGGATGACGTAGTCGATCTCGTGTTCGAGCCGCTGGTTCAGCTCCACGAGCTGGTCGATCGTGCTCTCGGCAGACCGAGGGACCTCCTCGATCCACGCGCGCAGGAGCTTCGAAGCAGGCTCGGCTTCGAGGTAGGGCTCGAGCTCCTCCTTCAGGGCCGGCTCGTAGGCGAAGGGCCAGTGGGACGCGCTCTCCTCGATGAAGAAGTCGAACGGGTTGCGAACCGCCATCTCGGCGACGAGGTCGACGACGACCCGGAACTCGCGCGTCTTCTCCGGGACGACGACCCGGCCCAGGAAGTTGCCGTGGGGGTCCTGCTGCCAGTTGAGGAAGTGCTCCGCCGGATCGACCTGAAGCGAGTAGCTCAGGACCGGGGTGCGGCAGTGGGGCGCAGGCCGCAGGCGAATGGTCTGGGGCGCCAGACGTACCGGACGGTCGTAGCGATAGAGGGTCTCGTGACGAAGGGCGACGTGAAGGCTCATGGGCTCCGTGGGATCGGGACGGGTTCCTCATCGTGGGGTATCTGGCTCGAGATCCCCACCCGTGGCAGCGGGGTGCAGAGCAAGGCGCATGCCGGCCCAGGATGGCTCGGGCCGCCGCTGGTGCCTCGAGCGGCGTTCCCTCGCACGGCCCCAGCCCTCGATCGGATGCCGCGCATCCGAACCGGGCCCGATCCAGCCCGTGGGGGGACCGCTCCGGCTGGCCCAGCGCTCCGCGGGTGGCATGCCCCTTGCTCTGAAGCGCTCTGCCGCCCGTCGACCCGGGCCATGGAGGATACCCTTTGATCAAGGCCGAGTACATCTGGATGGATGGGAGCCTGCCGACCCACAAGCTGCGCTCCAAGACGAAGATCCTCGAGGCGGGCTCGTGGCTGGAGCGCCGGGCGGACCTGCCGTCGTGGGGCTTCGATGGATCGAGCACCGGGCAGGCCACGGGTCATGCGTCCGACTGCCTGCTGCAGCCGGTCTTCCACTGCCCGGATCCGATCCGCGGAGATGACCACCTGCTCGTGCTCTGCGAGGTCAACGACGCCGAAGACCAGCCGCACGCCACGAACACCCGCGCGGCCCTTCGCGGCCAGGTCGACCGCTACGCCGCGGAAGAGCCGCTCTTCGGGATCGAGCAGGAGTACACGATGTTCCGAGGGGCACGTCCGCTCGGTTGGCCCGAGGGCGGGTACCCGGCTCCGCAGGGTCCCTTCTACTGCGGGGTCGGCGCCGACGAGGTCTACGGCCGCCCGATCGTCGAGCAGCACCTCGAGGCCTGTCTCGCCGCCGGGCTCACCCTCTCCGGCGTCAACGCCGAGGTGATGCCGGGTCAGTGGGAGTTCCAGGTGGGGCCCGAGGATCCCCTCGACGTCTGCGACCAGCTGTTGATCGCCCGCTGGCTCCTCTTCCGCATCGGCGAGGACCACGGAGTCAGCATGTCCCTCGATCCCAAGCCGGTCCGCGGAGACTGGAACGGGGCGGGTGCTCACACGAACTTCTCCACGAAAGCCATGCGCGAGGAGGGCGGGATGGCCGTCATCGAGGCGGCTTGCGCAGCCCTCGAGACCCGTCACGACCTGCACGTACAGAACTACGGCGAAGGCATCGAGCGCCGGTTGACCGGTCTTCACGAGACCTGCCCGTACTCCGAGTTCCGCTGGGGCGTCGGCCACCGAGGTGCGTCGATCCGGGTTCCGCTCGGCGTCGCGCGTGCGGGACGCGGCTATCTCGAGGATCGCCGACCCTGTGCGAACATGGACCCGTACCTCGTGACGCGGCTCATGCTGGAGACGATCTGCGGGGGTTGAGCTCACACGCGATGATCAGATCCGGTGGGAGAATGTCGACATGCCCCAGGCCGCCCTCGAAACCCTGTTCCTCTCCTACGCGGCCGAGCATCCCGCCGACGCGGCGCGCGCCCTCGAGGCCCTGAGCCCGGCGGACGCGGCGCCGCTGTTCGAGGAGCTGCCGTCGCGGGTCGGCGGCTCGGTGCTCGAGCGGATGAGCCCGAGCGCAGCAGCCGCCCTGCTCGGACACCTCGGCCCCGAGTTCATGCCCAAGCTCCTGCGGCCCCTCGAGTCGCGACACTCGGCGGCGATCCTGCATCAGCTCGAGGATGCGGCGAGAGAGGCCGCACTCTCGGGCTTCGGCGAGGCGCAGGCCAAGCGCATCCGCGCGCTTCTGCAGTACTCGCAGGACACGGCGGGCGGGATGATGAAGACCCGCATCACGTCGCTGCGCATCGATCTGACGGCTGCGCAGGCGATCGCGAGACTGCGACGCGCCCCGCGGACCACCCTCTACTACCTGTACGTGACCGACTCGGACGGCCGCCTGCTCGGCGTCCTGAACATGCGCGAGCTGCTGCTCGCGGGGCCGAAGGACCCGATCGAGCCGCTGGTGCGTCGCGAGCTGGTGACCGTGCCCGCGACCCTCCCGCGCAGCGAACTGGTGAACCTGGTGCGCGAGCGGCGCTTCGTCGCGCTGCCGGTGGTCGACTCCGAGGGCTACCTGCTCGGGGTCGTGAAGTCCGATGAGCTCATGACCGCGATCGAGGAGGGCGCTTTCAGCGATCTGCAGAAGATGGTGGGTGCCGGCGAGGACGAGCGGGCCCTCTCGCCGGTCTCGCTCGTCATCCGCAAGCGTCTGCCTTGGCTGTACATCAATCTGGCCACCGCTTTTCTCGCAGCGGCCGTGGTGGGGCTCTTCGAAGGGACCATCGAGCGGGTGACGGCCCTGGCCGTGCTCCTGCCGGTCGTGGCCGGGCAGGGCGGCAACACGGGCGCCCAGTCGTTGGCCGTGGTGATGCGCGGCATGGCGCTGCGCGAGCTCATGCCCGGCTCCACGCGTCGTCTGCTGACGAAGGAGGGCGTGGCCGCCTTCGTCAACGGTGTGGCCGTGGCCGCCGGCACCTCGATCGCCGTCTTCCTCTGGGATGGGCGGGTGTCGCTGGCGACGATCATCGGCCTGGCGATGATCGTGAACATGACGGCCGCCGGGCTCTCGGGCGCGGTCATCCCCTTGATCCTGCGTGCCATGGGTCGGGATCCCGCGCAGTCGTCGTCGATCTTCCTCACGACGGTGACCGACGTGGTCGGCTTCGCGTCGTTCCTGGGCTTCGCGGCCCTGTTCATGCCGGCGGCGGAGTGAGCGCGGGAAGTCGTCCGTGACGAAGGCAGTACTCCCGTGCAAGGAGGTTCCATGGCTCTCGACGTGCTCCTGCTCGCGATCGGCCTCTCCCTGCTGGTGGCCGGAGGCCACTGGCTGGTCCGGGGTGCTTCCCAGCTGGCCGAGTCCCTCGGGGTCTCGGAGCTCGCGATCGGTCTGACGGTGGTGGCCTTCGGGACGAGTGCGCCCGAGCTCTCGGTCAACGCCGCCGCGGCACTTCGGGGGGACTCGGCGATCTCGTTCGGCAACGTGATCGGCTCGAACGTCGCGAACGTCGGCCTGGTCCTGGGGCTCTGCGCCGTACTCCGGCCCCTGCGCTTCGAGAGCGCGATCGTGTCCCGCGAGATTCCGATGATGTTGCTTGCGACGGTGGCCGCCGTGATCCTCGGTCTCGACCGCATGCGCGATGCTCCCGAGGTCTACGACCTCTCCGACGGTCTGATGCTCCTGCTGCTCTTCTCGTTGTTCCTCTACTACACGGTGTCGGCGGTGCTCGGCGAGCGCGACACGGATTCGCTCACGGCCTCGACGCGAGGAGGGCCAGCCTCGGCCGCAGCGCGCTGGCTGCCCGCCGGCCTCTTCGGGGCCCTGGGCCTGGCCCTGCTGCTCTTGGGGGCCCAGCTCACGGTCTCGAGCGCCTCGGCCCTCGCCGAGGCGATGGGTGTGCCGAGCGTCGTGATCGGGCTGTCGGTGGTCGCCGTCGGCACGAGCCTTCCCGAGCTGGTCACGAGCCTCGTGGCCACCTCGAAGGGCCAGACGAGCCTGGCCGTCGGAAACGTGGTCGGCTCGAACATCTTCAACCTGCTGTTCATTCTCGGGCTGACGAGTGTGGTCCGGCCCGTGGCCGTGCCCGCGGTTGGAGGCGGTGCGGACCTGGCAGCGCTCGTCGTCTTCTCCGTGCTGCTCGTGCCGCTCTCGAGGGCAGGGGACGCCCGGGTCGGGCGCCTGGAAGGCGGGGCCCTGGTGGTGGCGTACCTGGGCTACATCGGCTGGCGGCTCGGGGGCTGACGTGCCGGTCAGAGGCCTCGTGCGTCGAGCGCATCGGAGAAGCGCTGCAGCCAGTCACGGACCCGCGCGACGTTGGCGGGTCCGAGCCGCAGGATCTGCTTCTGGGCATCGGTGCTGGCCTGCAATCGGGGATCTGCGAAGTCGTAGCGGAACGGGCGGTCGACGAGGAGCGGATCCGCGTCGAGGGTCGGCGTCTCGCGAAGTCCCGCGATCGCCCGGCGCAGACGGTTCTCGAAGCGGGGCTCTTCACGTCCGAGCTGGAGATACGAGGCCTGCAGTGCTGGGAGGAGCTTCTCGTACACGGTCGCGCAACGCGCCGGATCGAGGGAGACGATGAGTTCCGTCGCGCGATCGTATCGGGCGTACGAGCTGGGTTGGATCTTCAGCTGGTCTCCGTCGCGAAAGACGGCGAAGGGCTCTTCGGGGCGAAGCGTCGGAACCGCCCAACGCGGTGCCTCGCCGTCCGCGAGCGCGTCGACCGAGGCCACCACCAGGTCCAGCCAGCCTTCCCCTGAGAGCAGCTCCGCCCAGATCGGATCGGCGGACAAGCCCGACACCTGCTCGAGCGGGTTCGCGAGCGGCTCGGTGTCGGCCACCGCAGGGGCTCCCTCCGTTGCGGGCAACGGCACGTCGCCGGCCGGTTCGTCCGCGGGCATCGCGTCCGCCGCGGCAGGCGCGCCGGCGTGGGCCGCTGTCTCGTTCGCGGGCGCGGCCGGCTGCGAGGCGCGTTGCCACCACAAGAAAGCCAGAAGTCCCAGCACGATCAGGCCGATGCCCGCCGCGATCGGCAAGCGCCGGGAGCGCGGATCCGACAGCTGTTTCATCTCGGGTTCTCCTGTCCGGATCGTCGCGTTCGGAGTGCGGCGTTTCCATAGGGTAGGGAGCGGGGCGATCCGCTCGATGGCCTGCGACACAGCCTGCGGGGCCAGCCGGGCCCCGCGGGGCCGGGCCACGGCGGCGGGCGCCGGTCGGCCCCACAGCCGGCCCCGGCAGGGCCCGTCTGCTATCCCCCGCCTCTCGGTGAACCTGACCGGGGAGGCGCCCCCAGTGAAGAATCGCCATCTCGGAACGGCCATGGCCGCGGCCTCGCTCCTCTGGCTGTGGACCGCCAGCCCGGCACTCGGCCAGAATCTCGAGACCGGCTCGACCCCCGCTGAGGCGGTGGCCGCGGATACGGCGGCGAGCGTCAGCGAGCGCATCGCGGCACTCGAAGAAGAGCTGCGCCTCCGCAAGCAGGAGGCGGCAGCGGCCCTGCCCGATTCGGCCGACGCCGCGTACCTGGATCAGGCCGTGTCGACCCTGGAGGCCATTCAGGCCACCTTGCGGGCCGCCTTCGAGATCCGACGGCGACTGGAGACGCCCGAGGAGCCGCTGCCATCGGTCGACGATGAGGTCTCCCTCGCAGCCTTGATCCGTTGGTACGAGGCACGGGATGCCGACGAACGGCGACTCTCGGACCTGCGGGACGCCGAGGATGCGAGTCGCGAGGCGCGCGCAGCCGCCGAAGCCAGGCTGGAAGAAGCGGAGCGCGCCCGCCGCGCGGCGCGGGTCGAGCACGAGGCCTCGCCGACCGCCGCGGCCCGCCGCACCCTCGAGCTGTCGCAGCTCGGCGCGCGGTTGGCGAAGGAGAAGCTCGGCCTCGCTCGGGCCGAGCTCCAGGCCGACCGTCTCGCGGAGGCGGCCATCGAGGCCCGTCGGGCTCCGCTCGAGGAATCGCTGGAGGAGCTGCGGGCATCCCTCCGCGAGCTGCCGGAGCTCGCGGAGGCGGAGATTGCCGCGCTCGATCGCGACGACCAGATCGCGCGCAAGCGCCGGGCGGCGGCGGAGCGGGCGCATCAGGAGGCCGAGCAGCACCAGCGGCGCCTCGTCAGCGAGGCGGGGGACGGGGAGGCCGCCCGCGTGGCCTTGGCGGAAGCCGAGCTGCTGCGGGAAATTCGCGCCGAGCGCCTGTCCGCAGCCGATGCGGCGCTCGAGCGGGTCGAACAGCGCCGACAGATCCTGCAGCACTGGGCGGATCTGCTCCGCGGGCGGACGGACGCCGAGGCCGTGCGCGGCCAGTCGCGTGAGACGCGGGGATTGGCGCTGGGCCTCGCCCGGTCCCTCGTCCAGCGGCAGGGCCGCCTCGCAGAGCTCAACGAGCAGGCCGATGGGATCGAGGCACGTCTCGAAGAGGCCGACCTCGCTGCGGCCACCCGCGCGTCCCTGGAGCGGCGCCTTCGCGCCGTCCGGGACCTGGTCTCGTTCCACATCAGTGACATGGCGGAGATCGCGCGTCAGGAGCGGCTGGCCGGCTACTTCCAGCGCGCGACGGACAACGCCCTGGGCGGCCTGCCGCTGGCCGAGCGCCTGGCCGAGCTCGGTTCGCAGGTTCGCGGCCTCTGGGACAGGGAGGTCACTTCCGTCGACGACGAGCCGATCACGCTCGGCAACGTCCTGGTCGCGTTCTTGCTGTTGCCGCTCGGCTACCTGCTGTCCCGGAGGCTCAGCCGGTTCCTGCGAACCCAGGCCGAGACGCGGCTGTCGATGGAGCCGGGTGTCGGCAGCGCCATCGAGACCGCGCTCTTCTACGGACTGCTGGTGACCTTTGCGCTGATCGCGCTTCGCAGTGTCAACGTGCCACTCACCGCCTTCGCGTTCGCCGGCGGTGCGCTTGCGATCGGCGTCGGCTTCGGCAGCCAGAACGTGATGAACAACTTCATCAGCGGGCTGATCCTGCTGCTCGAACGACCCGTTCGTTCGCGGGACACGATCGAGGTGGAGGGAACGCACGGCACGATCGAGCAGATCGGCGCGCGGAGCACACGCATCCGTGCCTCGGACGGGCGACACATCATCGTGCCCAACAGCTTCTTCCTCGAGAACAACGTCGTGAACTGGACGCTCTCGGACGAGCTGATCCGCACCAAGGTGGTCGTCGGGGTGATCTACGGCTCGCCGACGCGTCTCGTCGAGAGCTTGATCCGCGAGGTGCTGGGCGCCGAAGAGAAGATCCTGAAGCGGCCTGCGCCCATCATCAACTTCGCGGAGTTCGGCGACAACTCGCTCAACTTCGAGATCTTCTTCTGGATGCGCGCGCGCGCGCCGATGGCGGTGGAGCAGGTGAAGAGCCAGATCCGGTTCGCCATCGACGACGTGTTCCGCGAGCATGAACTGGTCATCGCCTTCCCCCAGCGCGACGTGCACCTCGACACCGTCTCGCCCCTGGAGGTTCGCGTCGTGCCGCCGGCACCGGACTCGCCGCCGGACGACAAGCCTTGAGGCGACGACGGGCGCCCCGCACGAACCGGGGCGGCCGCAACGGAGTCACTCCGAATTCCCGATGCTCATCCCGCGGATCCACCGCCTGCCGATCGGCCCCTGGGTCGTGGTCCTGCTCGCCCTGGGGTTCACGATGCCGCGGGGCGCCGGGGCCCAGGACGATCGCGCGCCGATCGTGTCGAGCCTTCGTTTCGAGGGCGTCGAGGCCGTCACGCGCAGCGACCTCCTCGAGCACGTCCTGACGAAACCCCGAGGCCCCTGGCCGTGGTCGGAAGCGGTGCCGCCCTTCGAAGAGGACACGCTGCGCGAGGATCTCGATCGGGTCACCGAGTTGTACTCCCGGCACGGGTACTTCGGTGCGAGCGCGCGCTATGAGCTCGCCTGGAACGACGATCGCAGCGCCGTCGCCGTCGAGATCCAGGTCGTCGAAGGGGAGCCGGTTCTGCTGACGGTCCTCGAGCTGGACCTCGGAGCTGCGGACCCCGGCGATCTCGGCCTCGGCGGGGCCTGGCGGGAGGGCCTGGCGCTTCGGTTGGGCGAGCGATTCTCGGTGCCGGCCTACGCGAGCAGCAAGGAGACCCTGCTGTCCCGCGCGAAGGAGCGCGGCTACCTCGCGGCTCGCCTGGAGGGGGGCGCGGACGTGGAGGTGGCGCGGCTCGCGGCCCGTGTGCGCTGGAAGCTGTTCCCCGGTCCCCGGGTGCGGCTCCTCGACCTGCGCGTCTCCGGCCTCGCGAGCGTCGAGGAGGCCCTGTTGACCCGGGAACTGTCCCTGGATCCCGGAGACCTCCTGACACCCGCGAAGCTTCGCACCGCGCAACGCGCCGTGTATGAGACGGGCCACTTCCGAACGGTGGCGATCAAGGCAGTTCCGCCGGCGCGGGACGAGGCAGCAGAACAGCGTTGGCCCGTCGAGATCCGGGTGGAGGAGCGGCCGCCGCGCAGCCTGCGCGCCGGCCTCGGCTACGGCACCGAAGACCAGGTTCGCGCGCGTCTTGGCTGGGAGCACCGCAACTGGCAGGGCGGTGGCAGGCGCCTCGACTTCGAAGGCAAGGTGTCCTCGCTGGTCTTCGGGTTTTCGGGTGGACTGCTGCAACCCCGGTTCCTCGACGACGTCACGGACCTCTCGATCCGCACCCATGCGTTGCGCGAGGAGGAGCCCGCCTACGATGCCGATCGCATCGCACTCGGCGCCTCGCTCGAGCGACCCTTCGGCGAGCGGCTGACCGGTCGCCTCGGGCTGGGGGTCGAGTGGGCGCGCCTGCTCGACTCGCCGGACGAGCCGCCCTCGCGCCTCGATACCCGTGAGTCCGTCCGGCTGGCCTACCTCGACCTCGGCCTCGACTGGTCGGACCTGG
>JAJDAR010000547.1 GCA_029261775.1 Deltaproteobacteria bacterium
AGGCATCGAGCGCGCGAACACCGAGCAGGTGCACGGCGAGGATGCGGTGCTCGGACCGCTCCACACGCGCTTCGGACTGGGCTTCATGATGACCCAGCCGATGATCCCCTTCGGGCCCAACCCGCGGAGCTTCGGCCACCCGGGCGCGGGCGGATCCATCGCCTTCGCCGACCCGGATGCGAAGATCGGCTTCGGCTACGTGATGAACCAGATGCAGATGGGCCTGGCCGGCGGGTCCCACGGCTTCGCGCTGATCGGGGCCCTCTACGAGGCGGCCGGCTTGACGGTCTGACCCGCCTCGAGCCGCAGACCGAGCTGCAGCAGCTGGTCGGCGGCGCCGGGCTCGAACGTGGACTGCAACACCTCGTAGGCGCGCTCGGCGCCGGGCTCCTCGAAGTTCTTCCGGTGCGGCAGGTAGCGCATCCAGCCTCCCGCGATCGAGAGGACGCCGTCCGTCTCGCGGCCGGTCCGCTCCGACCAGGCGCGCCCCACGTCGACTGTCGCCTCCAACGGCACGCCGAGGAAGCGCAACTCGCCGAGACGCAGCCACCAGGCGTCGACCTCGGGCTCCTCGCCGAACGCGAAACGCCTGGCACTTCGATTGCGGAGGTAGTGGCGGACCCGCGCGATCCGGTCGCGACGCTCGGCCTCGGCGAGACCCTCCGTGCGCTCGCCTTCGAGGCGATACCAGTCGGCCGCGGAAGGCCGTTCCGATTCCGAAAGGCCCAGCGCCTCGAGCGCAGCCTCCCGATCGCCGGGCCCAGGCGCGTGGGCGTGCAGCCGCGTGCTCCCGCGTCGGATGCCGAGCACGGCGTCCCGGCTCGGGTGGATCCCTCGGGCCACGCGAACGACCTCGTCGCCCACCTCGCGCCCGAGCGCCTCCACTTGTTCGAAGCCGACTCCGACACTCTGGGCGCGCTTGGCGAGATCCTGCAGGCCGCGCGTGCGCGGATCGACGTCGGCGTGCGCGCTCAACAGGAAGAGGGGCATGACACCGGGCCACGCCTCTTCGATGGCGCGGCCGGCCGCCCAGGGCCAGTCCGCCGACCAGGACAGGTTGTCGTGCCCCAGCACGGTCGGGTGGCAGCCGTGGGCGTAGACGACGGCCAGTGGGCGGCCGTCTGTCCGGTCGACCCGCACGACCCGCACCCTGGGGTCGATCGGACCGTCGGCACGGCGTCGGTTGCGCCCGATCCCGGCACGCCCGACGCCCGTGCCCAGCGAGGCAGGCTCGGCCCTGGCGACTGCCGCCGTACCGGCCTCGCAGGCTGCGTCGAGCCAACCCGCCACGTACGCCGGCGGCTCCTCGCCCGAGATCAAGGCGCCGAAGCCCGTCTCCGGACCGGAGTGGGTGTGGATGCAGGTCACCAGGATGGCGGCGGGATCGAGCCCGCTGGCCGCAGCGACGCGCTCGGCGATCTCCTCGGCCTGGCGCGGCGCGATCAGACACACCTCGAGGCTGATCAGCAGCACCCGCTCCGGCTCGCTCTCCAGATACAGCGCGCGCGCGTGCAGCGGATCGTGGAGGTCGCGGGCCGGCGCCTGCCGCGCGCCGTAGCCCATCATGGGCAGACCCGGAGCGAGCGGCAGGGG
Source organism: Deltaproteobacteria bacterium (assembly GCA_029261775.1). Classification (GTDB taxonomy): domain Bacteria; phylum Myxococcota_A; class UBA9160; order UBA9160; family UBA6930. The sequence continues at coordinate 1,594 of JAJDAR010000547.1, forward strand.
GATCGAGCAGGTTCCGGCGCGCACGACGCTCCTCGGCCCGGATTGCACCGTCCCGCAACCGGACACGGCTGCAGGATAACGACGCCGGTGCGATCGCGCGGCCCCAGCCGCCATCCTCTAGCTTCGACGGGAGTCAGGGTCTTGGGGGGAGCGGATGTCGAGCGAGCACGGCCCGGGGGGCGTCGACTACCAGCGCGTGGACGAGGCCTACTTCGCCGAGCGCGGCTTGCGACGCCACGCCCGGGTGGGCTCGCTCTGGGCGCTCGGAGTCGGCGCCGTCATCTCCGGCGACTTCTTCGGCTGGAACTTCGGCCTGGCGGCCGGCGGCTTCGGTGGCCTGCTCATTGCCACCCTCATCATCACCGCGATGTACGTGGGGCTCTGCTTCAGCATCGCGGAGATGTCGCCCGCCCTGCCCCACACAGGGGGCGCCTACTCCTTCGCCCGTTCGTCCATGGGGCCCTGGGGCGCCTTCGTCACCGGGCTCGCGGAGAACATGGAGTACGTGCTGACCCCGGCGGTGATCGTCGTCGGGATCGGCGGCTACCTCGGCGCGATCTTCGGCACGCCGGACGCCTGGGCGCCGGCCTGGTGGGCGCTCGCCTACGCGGTGTTCGTCGGTCTCAACGTGGCCGGGGTGGAGACGAGCTTCCGCTTCACGGTCGCGATCACGCTCCTGGCCCTGGGCATCCTCGCCGTCTTCTACATCGGAGCGCTGACCCAGTTCGATCTCTCCGCCCATGCCTTCGACATCGAGCCCGGCCCCGGCGGAACGGCGTTCCTGCCCTTCGGCTGGAAGGGGGTGCTCGCCAGCCTGCCCTTCGCCATCTGGTTCTACCTGGCGATCGAGGAGCTGCCGCTCGCCGCCGAGGAAGCACACGACCCGCGCTCCGACATGCCGCGGGGGATCCTGCTCGGCCTGCTGACCCTGGTCGTCTGCGCCTTCCTGACCCTGGTGCTCTCCGCGGGCATGGCACCCGGCGCCGCAGCCCTCGGCGTCTCGGAGGAGCCCCTCTTCGACGGACTGCGTACGATCTTCGGCGCGGGACTGGGCGCCCGGCTGCTGGCGCTGATCGCCGTGGCCGGCCTGGTGGCGAGCTTTCACACGATCATCTTCGCCTACGGCCGGCAGGTCTTCTCCCTCTCCCGGGCCGGCTACTTTCCCCGCTGGCTCTCGGTGACGCACCCGACTCGCGAGACACCGCAGCGCGCGCTGATCGCAGGCGCCCTGCTCGGCTACGGGGTCGCGCTCACGATCCACCTGCTGGGCTCGGATCATCCGGTCGGGGCGGTCCTGCTGAACATGGCCGTGTTCGGCGCGGTGATCTCCTACGTCCTGCAGATGACCTCCTTCGTGCTGCTCCGGCTTCGACTGCCCGACATCGAGCGGCCGTACCGGAGCCCCTTCGGGATTCCGGGCGCGGTCTTCGCGGGCAGCGTGTCGGCGGTCACCCTGGTCGCGCTCTTCGTCGTCGATCCCATCTACCAGAAGGTCGTGATCGGCGCGGCCCTGTGGTTCGCCCTGGGCCTGGTCTACTTCGCCGTCCACGCCCGACACCATCTGGTGTATTCACCCGAAGAGGCCTTCGCCATCGCCGCGCGACGCGAGGGCCCGGAGGAGTCGTCATGACCCGGTCCCACCGCGCGCTCCCGCTGCTGGTCGCGGCGGCCCTGGCGCTCGCCTTCGCCGCCCACGCTCACGCCCAGGACCGCGCCGTCGAGGTGCACAAGCCGATGCACCGGCCCGCGGCCGAGCTGGTCGGCATCGCCCAGCTCGCGCTCGGCGAAGAGGGCACGGCCGCCGCCGACGCAGGCACGAACTCGCTCGTGCTGATCGGCAGCCGCGCGGCCGTCGATCGGGCGCTGGCGCTGGTGCGCGCCCAGGACCAGGAGCGCAAGAGCGTCGTGCTGCACTGGAGCGCGCGCGACCAGGCCGAGCTCGAGGCGGCCGGCGTGCGGGTCGACTGGAGCGTCGGCTCGGGCTCCGTTCGCGTGGGCACGATCCTGTTTCCAGAGAATCGCCTCGAGGTGAACGCCGAGATCCTGCGTACCGACCGCGAGCGCCGGCTCGAAGGCACCCTGCGCCTGCTCGACGGCGAGACCGGCCAGATCGGCTCGGGACGAAGCGTGCCCGTGACCACCCGCGACGGCTACGGCCGCGCCACCACGGCCTTCGTCTCCGCCGAGCAGGGCTTCCAGGCCACGCCTCGCGTGCTCGGCAACGGCAAGGTCCGGGTCGAGATCATCCCGAGCGACGCCCAGGTCGACGATCGGGGCCGCACCCGCTTCGCCGGCGCGAGCACCGTGGTCGAGGTCACGCCGGGCGACACCGTCGCCCTCGGCGGCGTCGGCCAGCGCTTCGACGAAGGCCAGCGCGGCAGCCGCATCCTCTCCACCAACCGCCGCGACGAGGAGCGGGTCTTCCTGCTGCG
>JAJDAR010000548.1 GCA_029261775.1 Deltaproteobacteria bacterium
ACCGTGGTGCGCACCTCGCTCCGAACACCCCGGTTGCGAGCACGGCGCTTCAGGGCCTGACGCGCTCGCTTCTTTGCAGACTTGTGGTTCGCCAACGAAGGCCTCCCTCGGAAGCGGCGGATCATAGGCAATCCCTGCGCGAGCCGCTCCAGGGTCCCCGGCTGGCCGGCCGGACTGGCCGATCGAAGGGCCTTGCCCCACCTCCCGAGAGGCTCTCCTTCTGGCCGGCCGGGCGTTCAGGGGGGGCGCCAAACCGCCGATAGAGCAGGCGGATGATCGACGGAGTGAAGCCGTTCGAGGCCTGGACCCACCCGCTCCGGCGGGTGCGCCGGGGCCTCGTGGCCGGTCTGGCTGTGGCCAGCCTGGGGGTGACTCCTGCGCTCGCGCGCGACGCGGCGCCCGTGGGGGTCGTAGCGGCCGTGGGTGAGCCTTCCGCCCAGCTCACCGCCCAGAGCGCTGCCCAGAGCGATCCCCTGGGGGATTCGAGAATGGATCCCCTGCGCGACGAGATCCTGGCCCACCTGACCGCGGCCTGGGCGATCCCGGCCCTGGAGCTCGACGAGCGGGTCAGTCGGCTTCGTCAGGCGGCCGCAGGTCTCGGCCTGGCCAACCTCGAGGCGCCGGCCCATGCCCTGCTGCTCGACGAGAACGCCGGCCCGCGGCTGGACCGCGCCCGTGGCGCCAGCACGCTGGCCCCCGAGCTTCCCGCAGCGCGCGCGGCGCTGGCGAGTGCCCTGTGGTCGGAGGGCGAGCCGGGTCGTGCCTGGTCGGAGCTCGGTGCCGCCACGAGGGGTGTCGCCCACCACGTCGAGGCCGAGAGCTGGCTGCAGGCGAGCCTGTGGGATCTGCTCTGGCGGGCCGCCTGGGCCGCCGGCGCCGGCTTCCTCCTGCTCGTCGGAGCCTTCACCTTCCACGAGCTCACCCGCCGCAGCCGCGCCCTGGCGCCGATGCTGCCCGCGCCGGCGCGCGCGGCCGCCCTGGGCGTCTTGCTGTTGCTTCCCGCAGCGCTCGGCGAGGGGATCCTCGGGGTGCTGCTCGCCGCTCTCACGCTCGGCGTTGCCGCCGGGGGCTTCGCCCGGCGCGCGGCTCTGGTGGCGGCGGCTCTGCTGGTTCTCGCGGCCCTCCACCCGCTGCTCGAGCGCGCGGCGGCGGAGCGGGTCGCCTTTGCGAATGCGGGAGCCTACGCGGCGGCCCAGCAGGTCGAGCGCGCCGTGGGCTCGCCGGTCGAACGGGCTCGTGTCTGGCGAAACGCGGATCGGGACCCGCTCGCCGCGCGTGCCCTCGCCCTCGAAGAACGACGCCGCGGCCTGACCGAAGCCTCGGCCGCTCGCTTTGCCACGCTGGTCGATCGGGAGGCGCCGCCGAGCCTGCTGAACAACGCTGCCGCGACCCGCTTGCAGGCCGGAGATCGGAGGGGCGCCCGCCTGCTCCTCGAAAGAGCCAACGAGGCGGGCGACGACGCGATCCTGTTGTTCAATCTGGCGCAGGTCTACGGTTCCCTGGTTCGCATCGAGGACCAGAACACGGCCCTGACCGAGGCCCAGCACATCCATGCCGACCGCGTCCACGCCCTGACGGCCGCCTTCGGGCCCGGGCAGATCGCCGAGCGGCCCATGCGCGGACCCGGGTCGGCCGCGGCCGCCGCACCGCCGACGCTGGCACCGGCTTCGCTCGCAGCCTCGATGCGGCATCGCCTCGCCCCCGGGCGGCTGGGCGCCCGCACCCTCGACACCGGCTTCGCGATCCTGGCGGCGACCGCACTCGGACTGCTGCTCGGATCGGGCCTGACGCGGGCCGGTCGAGGCGAGGAGGATCTTCGCACCCGCATCGCCAAGCTCGTCGAGAACCGCGGCGGTGACTCCTCCGATCGCATCCAGCGTCTCGGGATCCTGCGCGCGCGCGAGGCGGCCCTGGCCCGGGTGGAGCGCGTGCTGCAGCTGTTCGTTCCGGGGCTCGCCGGTCTGCTGGCGGGGCGACCCTGGCTGGCCTGGCTCGCGGTGACCTGGGCGGCCGCTGGCATCTGCCTGTGGACGCGGAGCGGCGGCGTCGTGACGCCACCCCTGGCGCTCGGCGTCTGGCCGGAGCTGGTGGCTCCCTGGTTCCTGGCCCTCGCGGTGCTCGGTCACGTCGCGCTGACGGCGGGCTCGGTGCTGCTGAAGGAGCGGGGCTGATGTCGCAGGCCGTTCGGGGAAGGTCCTGAGATGTCCGTCGCACTGCACGGCAACCTTCGGGACTTCGGCATCGGTGAAGTCTTCCAGCTGATCGGACAGCAGCAGAAGACGGGCTTCCTCGAGGTCGAGGGCCAGGACGAGCGCATCCGCGTGGCCTTCGATCGCGGGGCCGTCGTCTGGGCTGAGACCACGGGCCCCTACGATCAAGCGGCCGTCGGGGATCGGCTCGTGCGCGCCGGACTGCTGACCCCCGAGCGGCTGACCTACTTCGAGAGCGATCTCGCGGGGAGCGATGACAACCTCGGCGACACCCTGGTCCGTGAGGGCGCCATCTCCGCCGAGGCCCTGAACAGCGTGATCACCCTGGTCACCCGCGACACGATCTTCGGCCTGCTGCGCTGGCGGGCAGGCTCGTTCCATTTCACTTCCAAGCCGGTCATCCATCGTCGCGATGCGAGCGATCTTCTCCCGGCCGAGCAGATCCTGATGGACGGCCTGCGCATGGTGGACGAGTGGCAGATGCTCGACCCCAGCGCGACGCGGGACGAGACCGTGTACCGACGCACCGGCAGCTTCGACCTCTACCGGGCCGCCCATCGAGACGAGAGACCCGAGCGCCTGGCCGTGGCCGAGCGCCTCTTCCTGCTGATCGATGGTCGCCTGCCGAACCGTCGCATCGTCGACCTCTCCCGGCTCGGCACCTTCGAGGCCGCCAGCGTCCTCTCGGGCCTGCTGCGCCTCGGCGCCCTCGAGGTGGTGGAGCAGGCGCAGCTCACGCGCCGGCGCCGGCCGGTCCCGGGCGCGCTGCGCGCCGCCGGTCTCAGCGGCCTGGCCTCCGCCCTCGCCGTGGTTCCCTTCGTGGCCCTCGTCCTGGTGGCCTGGCTCGCCGCCCGACCCCTGGTCGCGCCGCCTGCGCCTCTCGGTGGAGATCCGGTCGCCCAGGCGGACCACGCCTACGAGGTCGTGCGCGCACGTCAGCTCGCACTCGCGTACCGCTACGCCCAGGGGCGCTGGCCGGCCGGGCTCGGCGATCTCGAGGCCCTCGAGGCACCCAGGTTGGCGGTGCCTCCGGGCGGTTCGTACTATTTCCGACAGCACGGAGACGGCGTCGTCGTGCTGGCCCCACAGCCCACGTTGGAACCGGAACCGGGCGAGCGATAGCGGGGCCCGGAGCCGGAACTCGCCGCCGACCAGGACGGAGCCCCCACTGAGCGAGCCGGAAGGCAGCAGCCGACAGACCCTCGTCTTCGACGACAACCATCTGGCGTCGGCGCTCTACGGGGAGCGGGAGCGGACGCTGCGCATCCTCGAGCAGGATCTCGGGATCCAGGTTCGGGCGCGCGGGAACCAGGTCAAGCTGATCGGTCCCGAGGCGACCGTGCGCATCGGCCGGCAGGTGCTCGAAGAGCTCTACGGTCTGCTGCGCGAGGGCCAGCCGGTCAAGCCGCGCGACGTGCGGAGCGCCATCCAGATGCTCACCAAGGAGCCGGGCGTCCGGTTGCGCGACGTCTACGAAGACGTGCTCTCGAGCGTCGGCGGGCGCAGACGCATTTCGGCCAAGAACCTGAACCAGCGTCGCTACGTCGAGCTGATGGCAGGGCACGACGTGGTGTTCGCCACGGGGCCGGCGGGTACCGGCAAGACCTACCTGGCCATGGCGATGGCGATCGCCGCCCTCAATCGTCACGAGGTCGTGCGGGTGGTCCTCACCCGCCCGGCCGTCGAAGCGGGCGAGAAGCTGGGCTTCCTGCCCGGCTCGATGGCCGAGAAGGTCAATCCGTATCTGCGCCCGCTCTACGACGCGCTCCACGACATGATGGATTTCGACAAGGCGCAACGCCTGATCGAACGCGACGTGATCGAGGTCGCCCCGCTGGCTTTCATGCGCGGGCGCACGCTGAACGACTCCTTCGTGATCCTCGACGAGGCGCAGAACACGACGCCCGAGCAGATGAAGATGTTCCTGACGCGGCTGGGCTTCGAATCGAAGGCCGTGATCACCGGCGACACCACGCAGGTGGATCTCCCCACGGCCCAGACGAGCGGTCTCGCCGACGCGGTGGGGATCCTGCACGGGACCCGAGGCATCGGCTTCATGGAGTTCGGCGAAGCCGACGTGGTGAGGCACAAGCTCGTGCAGTCGATCATCCGCGCCTACGAGCGCCGCGGGCGCGGTGCGGCCGTCGCCGGGCCCGTGCGCCGCCCCTCCGACGATCCGTCCCCCTCCGACGACCCGTCCCCCGACGGGGACTGACTCGTCTTGGCGATCCGCCTCACCGGTTCTCCCGGCGGCGGCGCGGCTCCGGCCTTCGATCGCGCCGCTCTGGTCGCACGAGGCGAACGGCTGCTGGCCGCGCTCGATCAGCCGGAAGCGGAGCTCTCCCTCGCACTCGTGGATGACGAGACGATGGCCGACATGAACCAGCGATTCCGCGGTCGCGAGGGTCCCACCGACGTGCTGTCCTTCTCGCTCGTCGAAGGGGAGCACGCCGAGCACCGCGGCGCGCTGCTCGGCGACGTCATCGTGGATCTGGACGTGGCCTTGCGCCAGGCCGAGGCCCTCGGCCACAGCCTCGACGACGAGCTGCTGCGCCTGGTCATCCACGGAACCCTGCACCTGCTCGGCTTCGATCACGAGCAATCGGACGAGGCGGCGGTGATGGAGGCCCGCGAGCGTGAGCTCTGGGACCGCTTGCAGCCATGAGCGACCGCGAGCCCTCGGACCCGTTGCAGCCATGAGCTCCCGCGAGCTCCGGAGTCGGCCGGAGGCATGAGCTCCCGCGTGCGAGCGCTCTGGATCGGTGCCCACGTGGCCGTGACCTTCCTGGCCTTTCCCTTCCCGGTCGGTGGCGGCGTCCTCGACCTCGGCAGCTTCGCCGCCTGGGGGATCCCGCTCACAGCGGCCGCGGCGGTGAGGGGCCTGACCCCAGGCCGAGCCCTCGGGACCGGTCTGCTCGCTGGACTCCTGGCCCAGGCGGCCGTGCTGCACTGGGCCTTCGTGGTGACCTACCACTACGGCAACGCCCCGCTGCTGGTCGGCGCGCTCGCGCCGTTCGGCATGGCCTTGTACGGCTCGATCTTCCAGGGCCTCTGGTGCGGGCTCCTTGCGTGGGTGGCCCGAGGCGTTGCCGCCGGCGCCGTCGGCCTTGCTGCGCCCTTTGCGCTTGCCGCGGGCTGGACCTTTCTCGACTACGCCCGGAGCTTCGTGATGACCGGGTTTCCCTGGGGCACGTTGGGATACGCCCAGCACGGGAGCCCGTTGATGGCGCTGGCGCCCTGGACGGGCGTGGTCGGCCTGGCCTTCGTGACGGTGCTCGGAGGGATCGGCGGTCTCGCGCTGCTGGCTCCGGGCACTGCCCGGGCGCTCGGCGTCGGCGACCGTCGAGCGGGGATCGCAGCGATCGCCGTTTGCCTGCTGCTGGCGGTTCCGGCGCGGGTCGCCTGGGCGCCGCCACCCGAGGGCGACGTCGTGCGCGCGGCGGTCCTGCAGGGCAACGTCGAGCAGGGGGTGAAGTGGTCGCCGGATTGGGCGGAGCGCACCCTCGCGATCTACGCGGGGCTCACCCGTCGGGCGGCGGCGCGGGGTGCCGAGCTCATCGCGTGGCCGGAGACCGCCGTGCCGGGCTCGCCCGATGCCGACGAGGCACTCCGCCAGCGCCTCGTCTCGCTGGCCGCCGAGGTCGACGCGACCCTCGTGGTCGGTGCGGTCGGGGTGGAGTTCGCGCCGGACGACGGGCCGCCGCGGCTCTTCGACAGCGCCTACGTGATCACCGGCGAGGGGGTGCTGGGACGCTACGACAAGAGCCACCTCGTACCCTTCGGCGAGTACCTCCCGTTCCGACCGCTGCTCGGTCGCTTCATCCGCGCGATCGCCACGGGCAGCGCCGGCCGGGACGTGACCGAGGGGTCGGGGCCGAGGGTCTTCGACGTCCCGTTGGGGGAACGGACCGTCCGGGTCGGCGTCCCGATCTGCTACGAGCTGCTCTTCCCCGACCTGATGCGTCGTTTCGCGGGGGCGGGGGGCCAGCTGCTCCTCGCCCTGACCAACGACGCCTGGTACGGGCGCAGCGGGGCGCCGTATCAGTTCCTCTCGATCACGAAGCTGCGAGCCGCCGAGTCCGGGGTCTGGATCGGCCGCTCCGCCAACACCGGCATCTCGGCCCGGATCGACGGGCGCGGGCGCGTTCGCGAACAAACCGGCATCTTCGAGACCGACCTTCTCGTCGGCCCGGTCCCCCCGCGCCGCGTGGACGAGGGGACCACCTTCTACGTCCGCCACGGCGACGCGTTCGCCTGGGCTTGCGGCGCCTTCGTCCTGGCGTTCGGGCTCGTGGCCGGACGCGCCTCGAGGAGATCTCCAGCATGAGCCAAGACGAGTCCAAGGCCGCCGCACCCGACGCGGTCGAGCTCCGCGAGCAGCTGCTGGCGCTGCAGCTGCGCTTCTCCGAGTTCCGGGGGCGTCTTTGACGAGGCGGGGCTGAAGTCCAAGCTGGCAGAGCTCGACGAGCAGGCCGCCCTCCCCGGTCTCTGGGACGACCGGGAGCAGGCCGAGAAGCTGCTGAAGCACAAGCGCAGCGTCGAACGCGTGATCGAGATGGTGGACGGCCTCGCCGAGAGCCTCTCGGACGCCGAGGTCCTGCTGGAGCTGGCGCAGGAGGCCGAGGACGCCGAGACGCTGTCCGAGGCGTCGGGCAAGCTCCTCGAGGTCGAGGGGAGCCTCGACGACGCCGAGCTGCAGCGGATGCTCGGGGGCGAGCACGATGCGGCCGGCGCGATCGTCGAGATCAACGCCGGGGCGGGCGGCACCGACGCCGCGGATTGGGCCGAGATGCTGATGCGCATGTACTCGCGCTGGGCCGAGCTGCGGGAGATGAAGGTCGAGGTGCTGGACGCCCAGCCCGGGGACGAGGCGGGCCTGCGCAGCGTCACGCTGACCGTGAGCGGCGAGTTCGCCTTCGGCTACCTGAAGGCCGAGGAGGGCGTGCACCGCCTGGTCCGGATCTCTCCCTTCGACGCGCAGAGCCGGCGCCACACCGCCTTCGCGAGCGTCTCGGTCTTCCCCGAGCTCGACGACGAGGTCGAGGTCGAGATCGACGAAAAGGATCTCCGGGTCGACACATACCGCGCGGGGGGCGCCGGAGGTCAGCACGTGAACAAGACCGACTCGGCCGTGCGCCTGACCCACGAGCCGACCGGGATCGTGGTGCAGTGCCAGAACGAGCGATCCCAGCACAAGAACCGGGCGCAGGCGATGAAGGTGCTGAAGGCCCGCCTGTACGAGCACGCGCGCCGGGAGCAGGAGGCCAAGATGGCCGCGCTCCGCGGCGAGAGGCAGGAGATCGGCTTCGGCAGCCAGATCCGTTCCTACACGCTACATCCGGCCCAGCGGGTGAAGGACCATCGGACCGGCGTCGAGGCCGGCAATGCGCAGGCCGTCCTGGACGGACAGCTCGACAAGTTCATCCGCGCCACCCTGCTCCTGAAGAGCACCAGCCCGGTCGGAGAGAGCGCATGAGCGACAATGAACGCGAAGCTCGACGGGCGCGCCTCGACGCCCTCCGCGCGGCGGGCATCGACCCCTTCCCGGCCCGGGTGGAGGCGGTCGAGCGGGTGGCTGCCGTGCGCGCGGCCCACGAGGCCGCGACCGAGGAGGCACTCGACGCCGAGCCGCCCCAGACTGCGATCGCGGGTCGGGTGCTGGCCCTGCGCTCCTTCGGCAAGCTGCTCTTCCTGACCCTGGTCGAGGATGGCGTGCGCATCCAGGTGAGCGCCCGCAAGCAGGAGATCCCGCCGGAGCTGTTCGCCGCCGTGAAGCAGGTGGACGTGGGCGACTTCATCCGCGTCGAAGGCGTCGTCTGGCGCACGAAGAAAGGCGAGCTGACGGTGGACGTCCGGGGGCTCACCCTGCTCGCGAAGAGCCTCCGTCCGCTGCCGGAGAAATGGCACGGGCTCTCCGACGTGGAGACGCGCTTCCGCCAGCGCTACCTCGACCTGCTGGCGAACGAGCAGGCCCGCGACATCGCCTTCCTGCGCAGCCGCGTGATCAGCGGGCTGCGCAACTTCCTCGACGAGCGCGGCTTCCTCGAGGTCGAGACGCCGGTACTCCAGGCGATCTACGGCGGAGCCGCGGCGCGACCCTTCACCACGCACCACAACACCCTCGACCAGGACCTCTACCTGAGGATCTCGGACGAGCTGTATCTCAAGCGGCTCGTCGTCGGCGGGCTCGACCGCGTCTACGAGATCGGCCACAACTTCCGCAACGAGGGCGTGTCGCGAAAGCACAACCCCGAGTTCACGATGCTCGAGTGCTACCAGGCCTTCGCCGACTACCGTGACATGATGGACCTGACCGAGGGGATGGTCGCGGAGGCCGCCTTGCGGGCCGTCGGACGGACGAGCATCGAGTATCAAGGCGAGAAGCTCGATCTGGCCGGCCCGTGGCCCCGGATCACGATCCGGGATGCGATCGCGGAGCGCGCGGGCGTGGACATCCTGGCGGCTCCGGACCTGCCGGCCCTGCAGGAGGCCGTCCGGGCGGAGGGCCTCTCGCCTGGGGACGCACCGACCTGGGGCGTTCTCGTGGACGAGCTGTTCAGCGCCCACGTCGAGCCCCATCTGCTGCAGCCCACCTTCGTGACCGACCATCCCGTGGAGCTTTCACCCCTCGCCAAGCGCTCCTCCGAGGACCCGCGACTGGTCGAGCGCTTCGAGCCCTTCGTCGCAGGCATGGAGATCGGAAACGCCTTCAGCGAGCTCAATGATCCAGACGATCAGAGGGAGCGTTTCGTCGAGATGGGCCGCGCCCGGGAACAAGGAGACGACGAGGCGCATCCGATGGACGAGGAGTTCCTCCTCGCCCTCGAGCACGGCATGCCCCCGACCGGAGGTCTCGGAATCGGAGTGGACCGCCTGGTGATGATCCTGGCCGATGCCCCCAATCTCCGGGAGGTCATCCTGTTCCCGCAGCTGCGCCGGGACGAGGGGACGCCCTCTCCGGAAGACGGCTGATCGTTGCAGCCCCTGGCCACCGATCTCTGGAGCCTGCTGTCCGCTGCCGGCGGGTCGCTTGCCCTGACCTTCATCGTCGCGCTCGCCCTCGGAATCGCGGCGACCACGGTGCTCTTCCTCGGCTCGGCGGTGGTGGTGCTCGAGCGCTTCGCGCGCGGGACGCTCCGGATGCGCAGCGTCGTGCTCGTGACGATCTTCTGGGCGGGTCTGCTCGGCACCCGCGGCCTCGATCGGGAGTGGTTCGAGGCGCTGGGACCCGAGTGGCCGGGCGCCTTCCAGGCCTGGCTGGGGGTGAGCCTGGCCCTGCTGGTGGCCCTGATCGCCGCGCAGCTCCTGATGGCAGGCCTGCTCCGCTTCATCGCGCCGAGGGCACTCGGCTTGGCGAGCATCGTCGTTCTCGCCCTGGGCTACGCCGCCCTGGTCGGAGGGCTCGACCAGCTCGGCTACGCGGTGGCCCCGGCGGGCGTCGCGTGGACGGCGTATGCCCTCGTCCGCTGGCGGAGGCTCCGCAAGGGCGGCGCCGCGCCCGGGACCGACGAGGCCCTGACCTTGGCCCTCGCGGCGGTCCTGACCCTCGGCGTCGGCGTCCCGCTGCTGCTCGACCAACCCGAGCCCGACGTGTTCGCGGCGGGGCAGGCGACGCTCTCCGCCTTCACCGGGTTCGTGCTGCTGGGCCTTCTGCCCCTTGCCGCGGCCGGTCTGATCGACACCCGCGGGAGCGCGGAGTGGTTCATCGCGCGCCGCTACCTGTTCGCCAAACGCCGACAGACCTTCATCTCGGTGATCACCGGAATCTGTGTCATCGGTGTGGCCGCAGGCGTCTGGCTGATCATCACCGTGCTGTCGGTGATGAACGGCTTCGAGCGCACCTGGCGCGAGGAGATCATCGGCAACCGGGCGCATCTGACCGTGCACAGTCCCCTCGGGCCGATCGAGAACTACCGCGACGTGCTCGCGACGCTCGACGGGGTGCCCGAGGTCGTCGGAGCCTCGCCGTACCTGGACGGCGAGGGCATGGTCCGCGGCGCGGACGGCGAGATCGTCGGGGTCCGCGTGCGGGGGATCGACCCGGTTCGCATCAGCCAGGTGACCGACCTGCAGGAGGACCTGCTGCCCGGCTCCGAGTACGCGCTCGAGAACCTCGCGCCCCAAGCCGGCAACGGGGACGGCGCGCCCCGCGATCCCGGGATCGTGATCGGCAGCCAGCTCGCGCATGGTCTCGGGGTCTCGGTCGGCGACGAGCTGATGCTGATCTCGCCCTTCGGCGGGCCACCGACCCCGCTGGGTCCGAGCCCACGCCTCAAGCGCTTCCGGGTGGCCGGCGTCTTCCAGACCAGCTTCTTCCAGTACGACGAGATCTTCACCTACGTCGACCTGGCGAGCGCCCAGGACTTCCGCCGGGTCGACGACGTGGTCCACGGCATCGAGGTCCGCACCACCGACTACTACCGCTCGAGCAAGGTGGGGCGGCAGATCGAGGAGGTGCTGGGCTTCCCCTTCTTCACCCGCGACTGGAAGGAGTTCTTCCCTTCCTTCTTCCAGGCGCTCAAGAACGAGCGGGTGATGATGTTCCTGCTGCTGGCGATGATCATGGTCGTCGCGACCTTCGCCATCGTCGTCACCCTGATCATGATGATCATGGAGAAGTCGAGCGACATCGCGATCCTGAAGGCGATGGGCGCCAGCGACGCCTCCATCGAACGGATCTTCGCGATCGAGGGGACGCTGATCGGCCTGCTGGGGACGGCGATCGGCGTCCTGGCCGGCATCGCGGTGACCACCCAGCTCGCGTGGGTGCAGCGGCAGATCGAGGCGATCACGGGGATCGACACGCTGCCCGCCGCCATCTACCAGTTCTCGACCCTGCCCTCGGAGATCGACGTCGGTCAGGTCTCGATCGTCGTGGCCCTCGCGATGGTGCTCGCGCTCGGTGCGACCCTGCTGCCCAGTCGACACGGCGCGCGCCTCGATCCGGCCGAAGCGCTGCGGTACGAATGAGCACCGACCCCGCTGCCGCTGCGGTGCAATGGAGCACCGACCCCGCTGCCGCTCCGGTGCAAAGGAGCACCGACGCCGTTGCCGCGAGCGCGAACGGGCCGCTGCTCGAAGCCCGGGCGCTGACCAAGACCTTCCAGGCGGGGGAGCGAGAGATCCGCGTGCTCCGCGAGCTGGAGCTGCGGGTGTCCGCCGGGGAAGGCCTCGCCATCCTCGGGCAGTCGGGGATCGGCAAGTCGACCCTGCTCCACATCCTCGGCACCCTGGACCATCCGACCTCCGGGCAGGTGCTGTTCGAGGGTGAGGACGTCTTCGCGAAGGACGACCTCGCGCTCGCGGCGTTCCGCAACGAGGCGCTGGGCTTCGTGTTCCAGTTCCACCACCTGCTGCCCGAGTTCAGCGCGCAGGAGAACGTGATGATGCCCGGCCTCCTGCGCGGGCTGTCCTTCGAAGAGATGGCGGAGCGGGCCCATGCGATGCTCGAGGAGGTGGAGCTGACCCACCGGGCGGACCACCCCGTCGGCAAGCTCTCGGGGGGCGAACGTCAACGTGTCGCCGTCGGTCGGGCCCTGGTCCTGAACCCGCGACTGGTCCTCGCCGACGAGCCGACGGGCAACCTGGATCCGGACACGGGCGAGCGCGTGGCCGACCTGCTGCTCGGCCTGAATGCGCGTCGCAACACGGCGCTGGTCGTCGTGACCCACAACGAAGGGCTCGCCGAGCGCCTGGGCCGGGCCGTGACGCTGCGGGACGGCACGCTCGCCGAGACGCGCGAAGCGTCCTAAGCCCCTGTCATTGCAAGGGAAATGCTTCTGCTGGCTGCTTGCCTCCGGAGGCCTTTGCCCGTAGAATCCGGCCTTCGGGGTGGAGCTCCTGGGGGGTGCGCCCGTGACATGGTCCACCGTCCCCAGGGCGGGTGCCGGCACGGGTCGGCTCCGCGGGCGCGCACCAGCGGAGACCCTCCGGGTCCGCCGCGACGGCCACCCGGACGGCAGACCTTCGATTCGACCCCCGCGAGCTTCGAGGTGGGACCCAGTACGGTGCGCAGTCAGCGATCCACAGCCCTTTTGGTGGCCGTCCTTCTCCTCGTGTGGGCGATTCCCATGCTCGCGTCGGCACAGACCGTCCGCGTCGTCGTCGCGGTGCTGCCCTTCGAGGTGTACAGCGCCGAGCCGCTCGACTACCTCGAGGACTCGTTGGCGAATTTGCTCGCCACACGGCTCGAGACCAGCGACAAGGTCGAGGTGGTCGAGGCGTTGACCGTGCGCGAGACCCTGGTCGCCTACCCCGGTGAGCGCACCGAGACCGTCGTGCGACGCCTCGCCCGGGAGCTGGGCGCCGACTACGTGGTGCTCGGCAGTCTCACCGAGCTCGCCGGCCAGTACAGCCTCGACGTTCGTGTCACGCCGGTCGAGAGCCGGGTCGCGACCTCGACGATGGTCTTCACGGCAAGCAACGACGACGAGCTGCTCGACCGCGTGAACGAGCTGGCGAGCCGGGTGCTCTCGATCGTGGGTGAGGGCACGAGCCGCGCCCGCATCGTGGCGGTCGAGGTGACCGGGGTGACCGACCTGCCCGAGGACACCAACCGCAGGCTGCGCATGCAGCCCGGCTCGGCGTACGACAGTGCCGCCGTGGAAGACGATCTGGAGACCCTGCGCGGGATCCCCGGCATCGCCTCGGCCACCGTCCAGACCCAGCGCGGCCGCGAGGGCGTGCGGATCGTGTATCGGCTCGTCGCGACCGAACGCCTGCTCCCCGCCGGCGAGGCGCCGGCGTCTGCGGACCGGGTCGCCGAAGTGCGGATCGAGGGAAACCGGCGCATCGAGGCCGGGGCCATCCGCGCCCGGATCTCGACCCGGGCCGGCGAAGCGTACGATGGCCGGCGCGTCGCCGAGGACGTTCGCGAGGTCTATGGCCTGGGCTTCTTCCGCGACGTCCAGGTGGCCTCCGACGGAGGCATCGACGGCCGCGTCCTGACCTTCACGGTGGACGAGAACCCGGTCATCCGGCAGGTCTCGATCGCCGGCAACGAGAACATCGACGGCGAGAAGATCCGGGACAACCTGACGCTCACCACCGGCTCGACCCTCGACTTCCCGCTGCTCTTCGAGAACCGAGCACGCATCGAGGCTCTGTACCGGGCCGAAGGGTACTACCTGGCCCAGGTGCGCCACGAGATCGAGGAGACCGGTGCCGACGCGGTGTCCGTGCACTTCGAGGTGACCGAGAACGACAAGCTGACCCTGATGACGGTCGACTTCCAGGGCAACGAGCATTTCGACGACGAGGAGCTCAGCCGGGGACTGAAGACGAAGACCTGGCACTGGTACTCCTACGTGACCCGGTACCTCGACCGCTCCGGCACCTACGCGGAGCCGGTCTTCCTCCAGGATCTCCAGCTCGTCCAGTCGAAGTACCTGAACGCGGGCTACATCCAGGCGGAGATCGGCGACCCCGTCGTGACGCCCACCACCGAAGGGCTCGAGGTGAGCGTCCCGATCATCGAGGGCCCCCGGTTCGACACCGGTCGCGTGGACGTGGCCGGCGATGATTCCATCGACGTCGAGGCCCTGCGGGAGCGCCTGAGCCTGAAGGACGGCAAGCCCTTCAACCGCTCCTTCCTGAACGCGGATCTGAAGAGCCTCGAGCAGTTCTACACCGACCGCGGCTTCTTCGCGGCCGAGGTGGCCCCGCTGACGCAGGTCGACGAAGCCGAGAAGCGGGTCGACGTGACCTTCGAGGTGTCCAAGGGCCCCCTCTACTTCGTCCGCGAGATCGACATCGCGGGAAACACCAACACGGTCGACACGGTGATCCGGCGCGAGATCCCCACCGTGGAGGGCGAGCTCTACTCGGCTCGCGAGCTTCGGGCCTCGAACTCCCGCATCCGTGGCCTGGGCTACTTCGAGGACATCTCGCTCGACGCCAAGCTCACCGACTTCGAGGATCAGCTCGACGTGGAGGTCCGC
>JAJDAR010000549.1 GCA_029261775.1 Deltaproteobacteria bacterium
GCCCACTTCGAGGGCCTGGGCTTTCCGGAGGATCGCGAAGCGGATGCCTTCGGTCCCTGGGTCTACGAGCAGCAGCTGTGCGGGACCAACGCCCGCCTGTCCGAGCCGTCCGCAGCACTCGTGAAGAGCCAGCTCGGGCGGGCGCAGGCGCTGCTCGCCCGACGTCGAGAGCTGGCCTGCCTGTACGACCGCCTGCTCGCCGATCTGCCCGGCCTGCGCCGCCCGACCGAGCGCGACGGCGCGCAGTCGGCCTGGCACCTCTACACGATTCGTCTGGAGACGGAGCGGATCGCCGGAGGAAGGCGCGCCATCTACGAAGGGATGCGCGCCTCGGGGATCCTGGTCCAGGTGCACTACATCCCCGTCCATCTGCAGCCCTATCACCGCCACAGCCAGGGCACCCGCCACGGCGATTGCCCGGTCGCCGAGGAGGCCTACCTGCGGAGCCTGTCCCTCCCGTTGTTCCCGGACATGCGCGACGAGGACGTCGAACGGGTCGTCGACACGTTGCGCCGGCTGCTCCGGTGAGCACGGCGATGCATCCCCGGCACCTCGATCGCAACCTGGAGCTCCTGGCCCATCGCAAGCCCGGCCTCGCTCGGGCGATCCGGGCTGCCGAGAGCGACCAGGTCGAGATCGTGACGGGTCCGAAGGGTCATTCGACGGTCAGCGAGAACGGCGTGCTGTTGGCCTCCGCCTACGATCCGATCCGCGAGGGAGAGCGGCTCGCGGTGGAGATCGCGCGCCAGCCCGTCGATCTGCTGGTCGCGGTGGGCTTCGGACTGGGCCATCACCTGGCGGCGTTCCGGGAGCACAACCGTTGTCCGATGCTCGTCTACGAGCCCAGCCTGGCGCGGGTTCGTGCGGCGCTCTCGGTCGCGCCGGCCCATCGTTGGCTCGACGACGACGATCTCGTGGTGACCGCCGACCCGGAGGAGCTTCGCCAGCAGATCGCGAGGCGTTACGTGCCGGGCCTGCGGATCGAGGTCTACCCCCACCCCTCGCTGCTGCGGCTCGATCCGGGCGCGGTCCAGGAGGCGGTCGATCGGGTCGCGCGCGTCAAGGATTCCATCGACGTGGCCTCGGCGACGCGCCAGGTGATGATGCAGGACTGGGCCGAGGCGACCGTCGCCAACGCCCGGCACCTGGTGCAGACGCCGAGCCTCGAGGTCCTGAAGGGATCCTTCGAGGCAAAGGCCGCCGTGATCTGTGCGGCGGGGCCTTCCTTGTCGAAGCAGCTGCCCGTGCTCCGGGAGCATCGCGACCGGGTCCTCGTGATCGCGATCGGCCAGAGCCTGCGTGCCCTCCGCGGCGCCGGCATCGAGCCCGATCTGGTCCACATGGTGGACAGTCAGGACGTCGCGCACCAGCTCCTGGAGGCCGGCGAGACCCGCAGCCTCGATCTGGTGATCCCGCCGCAGACCCACGCTTCGGTGTTCGAGGTGCCCGTGCGGCGCCGCTGGATGGCATTCCAGTCGAGCAATCCCTTCGGTTGCTGGATCGGGGCCCAGCTCGGCCATCGCAGCTTCCTGCCCTCCGGTGGAACGGTGGTGCAGTGCAGCGTCCATCTGGCCCGGGAGCTGGGATGCGATCCGATCCTGCTGATCGGGCAGGATCTGGCCTTCACGGACGGACAGCTCTACGCCGCTGGCTCCGCCTACGACCAGGTCGGATTCCGACAGACCTCGGACGGTCGCTTCGAGTACACGAACGTCGAGGGCAAGCTGCGCGCGCTCGGGCGGGCCAACCCCGAGCAGGGCATGGGCGGTGACCTGATCCTCGTCGAAGGCTTCGACGGTGGCACCGTGGCGACCAACCAGGCCTACGCGAGCTTCCTCGACCACTATCGGGACATCGGCGCCACGCTCCGCCTCGAAGGCACCGACCTGGTGAACTGCACCGAAGGCGGAGCCCGGATCCACGGCCTGCGTCATGCGGGCTTTCGGGAGACCCTGGAGGGGTTCGCACCGCTCGGCCTGGATCCGGCGGTGATCTTCGCCGAGGCGCACGAGGGCGCGCGGCCGGATCCGTCGCGGGTCGTCACCGCCCTCTCCCGCCTTCGCGGCGATCTCCGGCGCCTGCGCGCCGACTCCCACAAGGCGCTCCAAAGGGCCGAGAAGGCGAAGAAGGAGATCGACCGCGGCGCCCGACCTGCCCGCCAGCTCGACCTCCTGAAGGGCTTCGCGCGGGTCCAGCGGAAGCTGACCGAGCGGCTCGCGCGCACGAGCATCCTCGATGCGCTCGTCCAGCGCGAGCTCTATGCCGTCGGCAGCGAGATGCACAAGGGCGATCGGTCGGAGCCGAGCCCGGTTCAGGTGGTGAGCGAGGGGGAAGCGTTGCTCCGTGCGACCCGCGCCGGTCTGGACCGCGCGCGCACGCTCATCGACCAGCTCGCAGCCGAGCTCTCCGACCTCTGAGCGCGGCAGGGCCGAGCCTCAGCCGTTGCCCGGCGGTCCCAGATCGAAGAGCTGGCTCGAGTAGCTGAAGCTCAGGTCGCCCTGGTTCCGGAGGGGCTTCTCCTCGACCTTCGTATGCTCGCGGTAGCCCCCGGTCCGGATGAAGCGATCTGCGGTCAGGCCCAGATCCAGGCGCTCGTTCAGTCGTGCACAGCCGTCGTGGATCTCCTGCAGGATCACCTCGTCGGGCATGGCCGTCATGTTGAGGCACACGTCCTGGCGCTCGGTGATCGAGTCCAGGTAGGCGTCCTCGTCGGGGATGAAGCCCTTCCGGAGTGCGTAGTCGTACATCTCGGTGTCGGGAAGCGGCAACAGGAAACCGATGCTCGGGTAGATCCCGTTCCGCTCGCAGAGGTCGAAGGTCTCGCGGATCGTCGCGGGAGTCTCGATCGGGTAGCCGAGCACGACGCTCGTGTTCGACGTGATGCCCACCTCGTTCAGGACGCGGATCTGCTGCTCGAAGAACTCCACCCGGACGCGCTTGTTCATCATCGCCAGGATGTCCGCGTTGCCGGATTCGAGCGAGTAGCCGAGGGTCAGGCAGCCGGCCTCGCGGAACTTGCGGGCAACGTCCAGCCGCCGGGAGAGGGGGATCTCCGGATCGCCGAAGAGATCGGTCCGCACCGCGGCGCTCCAGGCGAACTCGAGCCCCGATTCGAGGATCGCATCCACGAACTTCTCGGCCTGGGAGAGCTTGTAGAAGGTCAGATCGTCCCAGAAGTTGATGTAGTTCGCGCCGTAACGCTGTTGGTGTCCCCGCACCTCCTCGATCACCGCTTCGGCGCTGCGATGGCGATAGGGGTCGTGCTTGTAGACGATGTGGCAGAAGGTGCACTTGAAGACACAGCCGCGAGCCGTCGCGACGGGCATCGTCCTCCACACCGCGCCGTCGTCCCGCGTGCCCCAGGCCGAGGCGGAGTCCGTGCTCGCGAAGTAGCCGTCGAGATCGAAGAGCTCCCAGTCGGGCGGCGCGAAGGCGTCGATGGCGCCAGCCTTGCGGCGGGGCGCGTGCACCGGGGCACCGCTCGGGTCGCGAAAGACGATGCCCTCGACGGAGCGCAGGTCCTCGCCGCTCTCCAACGCCGCGAGAAGTTCGAGCGTGGTCCCCTCGCCCTCTCCGACCACCACGACGTCGGCCGCGGAATGGGCCAGGAAGAGGTCGGGCACCGAGCCGGCGACCGAGTTGCCGACGACGATGGTGGCACGGGGCGCGCGCTGCCGGATCGCCGTCGTGAGCCACTTCATCCACTTGTAGTGGGTGACGATCGAGCCGCTGAGGACGACGTCCCAGCGATCCTGCTCGAGGAAGGCCTCGACCTCGGCGTCGGAATGGTCCTCGAGCCCGATGTCCAGCAGCTCGACCTCGTGCCCGGCGTCGCGCACCGCGGTCAAGACGTAGGCGAGGCCCACCGGCAGATAGCGGGTCGGGTGTCCCGGCCGCAGGTTCGGATTGACGAAGAGAACGCGCATGCGAGTGGCCTCACCATTCATAGGGTGTCTGCTCGACGTGCTCGTTCCAGGCGAGCAGGTCGGGGTGCTTCTCGATCCAGTCCTCGACGTCGCCGAAGCCGAACTCTCCCGCCGGACCGAGCGCCTCGTAGAGGGCGGAGATCACCCGGAAGTCGGCGGCCGTATCGACGGCGAGCCGCCAGGCCCGCCGATCGGGACGGCGGTCGAGGTAGACCGCACGGAAGCGCTCGGGACGGCGCCACAACCAGGGCGTGACGTGCTCTCGCTCGTAGGGATCGTCGGCCTCGCGCCGGGCGCAGGCCAGGGCCTCTGCGTCGACGACCTCGGCGTCGAGGCCGATCGGATAGCCCGAATCGAGGGCGGTCGAGGCGAAGGGGACGCCGAGCGCGCGTTGGAGGTGCAGCAGCTCGGCGCCGACCGCCGGGTCGTAGAGCGGACAGTCGGAGGTCACCCGCAGCACCCGCGAGGCCTCGCACAGCTCCGCGGCCCGCGCGGTGCGCTCGAGCACGTCGTCCTCGGGGCCGCGGACGACCCGGACCCCCGCATGCTTCGAGGCGATCTCGACGACGGGCTGCTGCGCGGCACCTTCGGGGACGGCGACGCAGACCGCATCCACCCCCGGCGTGCGGGCGACGCGCAGGATCACCTGGTCGAGGAGCGTGCGGTCGCCGAGGGGCAGGCACACCTTGTTCGGAAGACGCGTCGAGGTGGCCCGCGCCTGGATGACGGCGAGGCAGCTCAAGGGACCACCTCGATGTCGTCCCAGCGGAGCGGTTCTCCCCGCTTCAACGCGCGCAAGGTACGCGCGCCCAGGACGTCGGGCAGGTAGCGCGGCGGCAGGCCCAGGGCGGGGCGGATCGCGCGGACCGAGTCGCGCCCCAGGATCTCGCCCGGGCCGACGTCCCGCACCACGTAGAGGGAGCGGCGTACCTTCAGGCTGCTGGCCTCCTCGGGGCTGGGCTCGATGCGGCCGTGCCCGAGTGCGGACCAGGCACAGCGCAGGTCGGCGACGAGCGTCTCGAACTCCTCGGGTTCGAGGCTGAAGCCCGCGTCCGGTCCCCCGTCGGAGCGCCGCAGGGTCAGGTGCTTCTCGAAGATCCGCGCTCCGAGGGCCAGCGCCGCGATCGGTGCGACCCTTCCCAGGCTGTGGTCGGAGAGGCCGACGACGGCGCGGAACTCGCCCGCCAGGGTCTGGATCGCGCGCAGGTTCATGCGCTCCGCTGGCGTCGGATAGCCGCTGACGCAGTGGAGGAGCGCGAGGTCGCCGCAGCCGGCGCTGCGCGCGACCGCCAGCGCCTGGTGGATCTCCTCCGGGCTCGCCATGCCGGTCGAGAGGATCATCGGCTTGCCGGTGGCGGCGGCGCAGGCGATCAGCTCGTGATCGACGAGCTCGAACGACGCGATCTTGTAGGCCGGCGCATCGAGTCCTTCGAGCAGGGCCACGGCGTCGGCATCGAAAGGCGAGCTCAAGACCGTCAGGCCCAGCTCGCGTCCGCGGGCGAAGAGGTCCGCGTGCCACTCGGCGGGTGTCTGCGCCTGATCGTAGAGGTCGTAGAGCTTCCATCCCTTCCAGGGGCCATCGTCGATCGAGAAGCCCGGACCTTCCAGGTCGAGCGTCATGGCATCCGGCGTGTAGGTCTGCAGCTTCACGGCGTCGGCACCGGCACGGTGGGCGGCCTCGACGATCTCGAAGGCACGGGCCCGGTCGCCCAGGTGGTTGGCCGAGAGCTCCGCGATCACGTAGGGCGGCTCGTCGGGCCCGATGCGTCGGCCGTCCAGCTGCATCGAGGCGCTCACGTGGCTTCACCGAGCCGGCGCGCATCGCGCCGACCGCGCAGCAGGATCGCTCGCGCCGCGGGGCCATGATGGAAGAGCAGATCGATGGCGCTCGCCTGCGGGAGGAAGGACTCGCCGTGCTGCGAGTAGACCGGGTGCTCGTAGCACTGGATCTGGACCTCGACCCCGCGGCGCGAGAAGGTCTCCTGGTCTTCGAGCAGGTAGGCCTCCGAGCCCGCGGCGGCGAGATAGGTCGTGGCTCCCAGCTCGCCGCACAGGGTGGCCAGCCGCTCCCCGCGCCGCCCGCCGGCCTTCATCGCAGAGGAGCGGCTGGTGGCGACCTCGATCCCGAAGCTGTCGAAGAGCCAGCGGAGCAGGGCGAGGTTCAAATCGGCGAGCCGCTCCCAGGGGTCGCCGCTCTCGAACACCCGACAAAGGCCCGGGGCGAAGGCGTCGTAGAAGGCGGCGCGCCGATAGGCGTGTTCGAAGGCGCGCAGATGCTTGTGGATGAACTCCGGCTGGGCGATGCCGACCTCGTGGATCGCCTGGCCTCGTCGTCCCTTCACCCGGGTGGGAACGGTCAGCCACTGCAGGCCCTGGCTGGAGACGATCCGATTGCGCTGCTGCCACGAGCGATGAGCGAAGCTCGCATCGTCCAGGAAGACGAAGTGCTCGACCTGGTCCGCCAGATCGAGGTAGCCGATCCACGGCAGATAGGTCGGCTGCATGATCCCGACCCTCATGCGGATCCGCTCCGTGCAGCGAGCTCGCCGAGGATCACGTGGGCGACGCGGGGTGCGCCCCGGCCATCGAAGACCTCTCGCGCGGCCTGCACCTGGGCCTTCCGGCGGGGCGCGTCGTCGAGCAGGCTGCGCAGGGCCTCGCGTGCATCCCGGGGATCCCCGTCGCCGGGCAGCGCGAGCAAGGCCCGCTGCCCGGCCAGCCAGGACAGCTCGTCCACCAGGTCGGGCTCGTTCGGATAGGCGATCCCCGCCGTCCCCGAGACCAGCGCCTCGGGCACGGTCATGCCGCCGGTGCACAGGGTGACCGCCGCGCCGGCCAGCAGGCG
Organism: Deltaproteobacteria bacterium; assembly: GCA_029261775.1. Taxonomy (GTDB): domain Bacteria; phylum Myxococcota_A; class UBA9160; order UBA9160; family UBA6930. The sequence goes on from JAJDAR010000549.1 coordinate 6,772, forward strand.
GGCCAGCGCCTCGGCCGAGAGGCCTGCGTGGAGCGTGAGGCCCTGGCGCTCGGCGGCCGCGGCGAGGGCCGTCCGATCCGGGAACGACGGACTGACCACCACCGAGCCGGGCACGTCCAGCCCGAGGGGTGTGGCGAGAAGATCATGCAGCCATCGGGCGGCGCGTTCTCCGGAGCCGGCCGCGATCACGGCGCCCCGACGACGCGACGGCGGTCGCGCTTGCCTGAACTCCGCGCGGATCAGGGTGTAGGCCGTGCCGCAGAGCCGAAGCGCAGCGGGGCGCAGCTTCGGGTACCCGTGGCGGCCCGGGAGCCCCGTGCCGTTCACGACGACGTCGGCCGTGGCGACGTCACCGCCATCGTCGATGACGACCCGCAGCGCCGCTCCGCGCCCGATCGCACGCTCGGGATCCGGATGGTCCACGATCGCGAGATCTGCGTCGTCGGCCAGCGAGGCAAAGGCTTCCGCAGGCTGGACGCTGGCAGCTGGGAAATGCCGGCTCAGTGCTTCTCCCTCGCCAGCGATCGCCAGGGAGGCAATCGGAAGCTCCGCGAGGAGCGCTCCGCTGCGCACGGCGTGCCCGTGGCCGATCCGCCCGTGGGCATCCAGACGCAAGGCGACGTGCAGGCCGGAGGTCCGCATCCTCAGCGCGTCGCCGTCACGAGCCAGTCGTCGTCGGCGAAGCGGCCGCCGCCGGTGGTGACGCGGCGTCGATCGACGCGCAGCTCCGAGAAGGAGGCGAACAGCTCTCGGACGGTCGGCTCGTCGAGGAAGGTCATCTCCATGCCGTCCTCGGCGGCGCCCGGCGTCTCGTCGTCGAGGCCGGAGAGCCGCATCCGCACGGGGCCCGTCGGGGTGCCGTAACGCGTCCTCCAGTCGTCCTCGCTGCGGGTGACGCACAGGAAGCGGCCGCCTGACCGGAGGGTTCGCAACACGCGTTCGATCGAAGCCGCGATCCTCTCCAGCGGCAGGTAGCCGTAGACGGCGTTGCAGAGCACGGCATCGAAGAAGTCGGCGGGCAGCTCGAACTCGTCGACGCCCGCCGCCACCACGCCGACGTCCAGGGACCGCTCGGCGGCGCGGCGGACCGTCGCCTCGAGGCCCGTGCGCGAGGCATCGACTGCGAAGGTCTCGAAGCCCTCCGCCGCAAGGAAGAGGGCGTGGCGGCCCGCGCCACAGCCGAGATCGAGGGCACGCGGCGTCGCCCGGTGGCGATCGGGGAAGGAGGAGAGGGCGAAGCGGACCACGGCCTCGTCGGGGTACCGCGGGCAGTAGCGCTCCTGGGCGTGGAGTCGCTCCCAACGCTCGGCCAGCAGCGCTCCTTCCTGGTTTCCGTCCCGATCGGGTGTCGCGAGCAACGGCACGCATGTCCTCCCCACCTTTCAGATCGAAAGGCGTCGATTTCGATCGGCAAGGCGCGTTGCCCCAGGCGGCGGCTCACGGCGCATTGCACGGCTTGGCCGACTCCCTCAGCAAGACCCGTGCCCTGGCGCGCGGATTGCATCGCCCATGCGTGCAAGAGAGGGCACCCCCCTCGCCAAGGAGGAACCATGCGAGTCGAGCAGGATGGTCGAGAGATCGAGATCGAGGGCAGCTTCCAGCACGTGGAAGAGCTGCTCGCTCCGCTGCTGCTCGCACCCGGAGAAGGGAAGGAGCCCCGCGTCGTCGTCCGGCTCGAGCTCGATGGAGAACGGGTCTCGGACGAGGCGCTCGCCGATCTGTCCGCGATCGGCCTGGCTTCCACCCAGCAGGTCCGGTTCTGGACGGCCTCGGTACGCGAGGTCGCGCTGCAGGGCCTGGCGAGCGCCGGCGCCTACGCCGATCGGGTCCGCCTGGCTCTCTGCGAGACGGCCGATTTGATGCGTGCCGATCGCCCCGAGGTGGCCAACGAGCACTTCGCGGAAGCGATCGACGGGATGTCGGTCCTCTTCTTCACCCTCGAGGCGGCGTCCCAGCAGCTCGGCGCCGTCGCCGAGCCGGTGCAGACGATCGGTGCAGAGATCCAGCCCTGGCTCGACGCCGTACTGAAGGCGCAGGAGGCACAGGACTGGGTCCGCGTGGCGGACTATCTCGAGTACGAGATCGCGCCCATCCTGGAGCGTGCACCCGACCAGATCGATGCGGCGCGCAGGCAGGGCGGAATCGCCTAGCCAAGGCCTCCGGGTCAGGTCGGGGAAAGACGGGACGCCCGAAATGGGTCCTTCGCCCGATCGATCGCTGCTGCGGACCTTCCGATAGCGCTCTCGCGCTGGGGTATCAGGAGCGGGCTTCCCAGCGCCCGATCGACGTCGGCTGCCGCTCCGGTGGACTTTCATGGACCTCGCAACCCTGATCGGCATCCTGGCCGGCCTCAGCCTGATTTTCGGGTCGATGGCGCTGGGTGGGCCGATCATGGCCTTCTTCAACGTGCCCGGCCTGTTGATCGTCGTGGGTGGCACCCTCTCCGCCACGCTGATGAACGAGTCGATGGGCCAGGTGATCGGCGCCATCAAGGTCTACATGCAGGCCTTCTCGGAGAAGAAGGTGTCGCCGACCGCTCTCATCGAGAAGGTCGTCGACCTGGCGGCCAAGGCCCGCAAGGAGGGGCTGGTCTCG
>JAJDAR010000550.1 GCA_029261775.1 Deltaproteobacteria bacterium
GGAAGCCGTGCAGACCCTGAGCCCGAAGGGAATGACTCCGCTCACCGAGTCGATCAAGCGTGCGGCCGCCGAGCTGCGCGAGGTCGAGGGAGCCTCCTCCATCGTCGTGGTGAGCGACGGCAAGGAGACCTGCGACGCCGACCCTTGCGCGGCCGCCAAGGCCGCACGGGCGACCGGAACGGACGTCCGGATCCACGTCGTCGGCTTCGACGTGACTCCCGAAGAGGGCGAACAGCTCGCGTGCATCGCCGAGGGCGGCGAAGGCAAGTACTTTTCCGCGAGCAACGCCGCCGAGCTGGTCACCGCCTTCGCCGAGGTGAAGAAGGCCGTCGCCGCGCCGGAGCCTGAGCCCGAGCCGGAGCCCGCTCCTCCCCCGGCCCCGAAGGAGCCGCAGGTGGTGTTCCGCGACGACTTCGACGGCGAGGATCTGGACCCGGCCTGGCAGGTCGAGAACCCGAGCCCCGACATGTACATCGTCGAGGGGGGAGAGCTCCTGTCGCTGACCTCCGAGCCGACCGCCACGGAGGACGCCATGGCGGCCAACATCTTCAGGCTGGTCGACGCCCCGCCCAAGGGCGACTGGACGGCCACTGCCGAGATCAGCGTCGACTTCCAGTCGGACAAGGACCGCGTCTACTTCGGCCTCTACGACTCCAAGCCGGACTACCTGCTCAACATCCTCTCGGCGTCGACCGGCTCCTGCTACTCGGGCGGCAGCTACTCCCATCACCTGGCGGCCACCGTCTGGAAGGGGACCGGGGGCAAGGAGACCAGCAAGAGCCGGGAGGTCTGGAAGATCGAGCGGTGCAAGGACGGCGGCAAGCTCAGCGAGAAGCTCGCCGAAGGCCAGCCGCTGCTGATGCGCCTCGAGAAGCAGGGCCGCAACTACATTTTCTCGGTCAAGATGGATGGCGTGACGGGATCGGAGTACGTCGTGCTCGACAAGATGACGCTGCTCCGCGCCAAGGGAACCCTCGCCATCGGCAACTACCGCTCGCACGCAGCGCAGGGGGAGAACACTCTGCGCGTCAACTGGGTGCAGATCGAGGCACCGCCCGAGTAGGCGGTTCCCGATCGCTCAGGGAGCCTGTGCCCGTGCCGCCTGGTGGTTGCGGGTCAGGCTTTCGCGCACCGCACGGTCGATCGCGAGACGCGTCGTCGCGAGGTTGCTGCCGTTCGCACGGGCCTGCGTCGCGACCTTCTCGACCTTCCGGCGCTCGGCCTCCGCGTCCCTGCTCGTGGCCTGGAGCCGGCGCTTCGTGCTCGAGCGGCTGTTGATGCGCCAGGTCGGCGGTCCATCGGCCAGCTGTCCATACGTGACGCCATAGCCCTCCTGGAGGACCGTCACCTCGCAGTGCCCGTCCGCCATCCGCCGCTCCTGGCGGCGCGTCTCGACCAGGCGGATGCGATCGAGATGCAGCCCGCCCGAGCGGACCTGCGCCTCGTACACCTCCCACTCGCCCGGCTCGCAGGGGATCTCTTCGTCGTCCTCTTCCGCTGCGGCGGCGACGACGGGAACCGGCGGCGGATCCCCTCTGCGACCGGCGATCAGGGTCTCGAGCGCATCGATGGCGGCGATCGGATCGCCGTCGCAGGTCTCCTCGCCGTCGGAGAACGGAGCGTACTTGAGGATCTGGGAGCCCGGATGCGTCCTGGTCGCCAGGATGTCGCGGGCCATCAGCAGCGCGGCCGCATACCCGGTGCTCCCCTCCGCCTTGGCCTGCTCGACGACTGCGCGGATCGCGTCGACGTCGCGGGTGAAGCCGATCGAGCTGGGAGTGCAACCGTTGAAGGTGACGAGGGCGAGCTCGACGCTGTGCGGAAGCTGATCGAGCAATGCGATGATCGCCGACTTGGCGTTCGCGAGCCGGCCTCCGTCCTGCATGCTGCCCGACAGGTCGAGCACGATCACGAGCGACATGCGGGGAGCCGCCGCGAGGCTGTGCCAGCGATCGGGGCCCCCCTCCCCGCTCGGCGCCCGCCCGACCAGGGCCTCGTAGGCGGCCCAGGGCCGCTCCTCGTCGGTGCCGATCAGCGACGGCGTCCGGGGGTCGGCGTCGAGCCGGTTGCCCGCGACGTCGACGGCGTCGACCTCGACTTCGAGCACGGCACCCTGCCCGAGCCCCTCGTGGGCGGTCTCGAGGTCGAAGCTGCCGGCGTACCGATCCCCCTCGCCTCCGTCCTCCTCGACCGGCACGACCAACGAGCCGACCCGCACCGTCGGGGGCTCGCGCAGCGGATTCGCGAACACGAGTTCGATGCGCGCGGCGCCATGGGGCGGAAGCTCGTCGATGCGGGTCTCGAGGTTTCGCGGCTGCCCGCCCAACAGGACGCGAGCCCAGCTGGGCGCCGCAGCGAGGTCGGGGCCTCCCTCCCAGCGTCCCTCGTAGACCGGCTCGCCGGCGACCCGCACCCGGAGCTCCCTCAGGATGTTGGGCGCGCCTCCGATCAGCAGCCGCGTGCGCTCGTCGGGCTGCGCACCTTCCTGCTCGGGATCGCTGTCGAGCTCCTCGCCCTCCGCGGATCGGGCCTGGATCTGGAGCGTGGCGTGGCCCTTGAAGGGGTCGTACGCGGCGCCTTCCGGCAGCGCGAAGGCTCCCTCCCAGATCCGCGCGTCGGTCCAGCTGCCGCGCAGCGGAAGCCTTCGAGCTGCAGCGGCCAGGCGGATCTGCGGTTGCGATCCGCGATCCATGTCCCGGTCGAACTCGACCCGCACGCCCGTCTCTCCGGGCGGCACAGGCCGGTAGGCGTCGCCGCCGCGCTCGTGGAGCAAGGTGCCTCGGTGCTCCACCCGCACCCCCACGACCTCGGGCGGGATCCGGGCGAGCTCGAAGAACCAGTTCGTGTCGTTGCGATCGCCGACCCCGAGCTTGAGCAGGCTCCGCAGGGTGATCTGCGCCCGGGCCTCGCCGTAGGTCTCCATCTCCTCCGGAAGCGTGAAGGCGAGGCGGTAGCGGGCCTTCGCGGCGTCGGCGAGCCAGACCTTGGTGTCCTCGACCGCGAGTGCGGCGTCGTCGGGGCCGGTGATCTCCAGCTCGAGCGCCCGACTGGCCTCGGGGATGTCCGCTCCGTCGCCGGCGTGGACCAGATCGGAGGCGTCGATCTCGAGGGTCAGTCGGTCTCGCGGCCGGAAGCGAGCCTCCTCGCGCTCGGGAGCGGACTCGACGAACGACACGGTGCGCGTTCCGCGCGGGTCGTCGCCCGCCTCCTCCCCGTAAGCGGGCTGGAAGAAGGGCGTGACGACCGTTTGCAGACGGATCGTCCGGGCTCGCCCGTCCGTCGCCAGGTTCGCGAAGCCGAGCCAGAGCCGCTCGACTTCCGCGAGCGGGGTCTTGCGCCCGAACCAACGCAGCCGCGCGCGCGCCGCCGGCTTGCCCCCGAGAGTTCGCCGCGGTTCGATGGCGAACGCCTTCGATGCGAAGTCGATTCCCGATCCCCGCGCATCCCGCGCACCGCGGCTCTGGGTGACCGCGGCACCGACCCAGTCATCGGCCTGCCCGTCGTCTGCGACGGCCTGCACGAAGAGGCGGGTCACTCCTTCGAGCTCCGGATCGCCCCGTGTCCTGCCCGGGTCGAAGCTCGGGTTGCCCGGATCGGCGCCGGGCAGGGTGATGGCGACGAGCCGCATGGCGAAGGGCTTCAGCTCCATGGACTCGGAGACGGCCAGCTCGTTCATGCGGCGCGCGATCTCCGCATCGGAGCCCGCGACCTCCGCTTGCAGGCCGGGCCGTCCGCCGCGTCCGTAGTGCTCGCGAAAGGGCTCGACCGGCGCCGTCTCGATGCGCTCGTCGGCGCAGCAGTAGCCCTTCACGCCCTCGTCGCCGAAGCCCCGCGGCCCGGACGGCGCCTGCTCGATGTGGGTTTGCAGGAAGTTCGCCCAGTGGCTGCGCAGGCTCCGCCTGCCGCCTGGCAGCGCCCCCGCCACGAGCGACTTGAAGCGCTCCTGCCGCCTCTGCGCATTTCCCTGCGCGCCCCGCGGATGAATCGCGCGCAGGGCCGACACGATCGCCGCGAGCTGGGCATCGGGATCGGTCCCCGCGACCCGGTCGGAGTAGTGCTTCCAGAAGAAGACGCTGCGGTACGGATCGAAACGGCGGCTTCCGCGCTCGAAGAGACCGCGCGAAAGGGATACGAACCAGGCGTAGGCGCGCATCCGGTAGTAGGTCTCCGTGCCGTCCGGGGTCTCGGCACCCGCCAGGCGCTGCGCGACGGGGCGGAGCGGAATCGGCTGGTCCTCGAACCAGGCCGCGGTTCCCTCGACGGCCATCAGGTGCTCGGGCCTGCCTGAAAAGGGAACCCGGAGCGACTGCGTCTGCACGACATGGAACCACTCGTGCAGGGCCGTCGAGAACAGCTCCTCCGGCGAGTACTTCGCATTGAAGTTGATCTCCACCAGCGATGCGCTTCCCAGCACGCTGCTGCCGAGATCCGTGTCGAGGAAGACCGGCATGCGCCGCCGGCGATTGATCGGAACCGTCAGGCCGGCCGCGTCCGTGTAGGCCTTGGCCGCGAGCAAGCCCTCCCGTGCCGCCACGAGCTCCTTGGGCACGCGAACGGGCAGTCCGAAGCGATCCCGATGGACCACGTCGCCGCCGGCGGTGAAGGCGTCGGAGCCGATGTGCGCCATGAAGTCGAAGGGATCGTCCTGGGAGAAGACGAAGCGGCGCACCAGCATGCGATGCTCCTCTCCGGGCTCGACGCCCGGCTCCGGGCCGAGCGCGGGAAGCAGCTCGTACTCGGCGCCGTGCATCTCGGGAAGCCTCGGAGCGCCCGGCTGGGCCTGGGCAGAAGTGCACAGGACGCCCACCCAGGCGACCGCGAGCAACAGCTGTGCGAGAGCATCGGGGCGCCTAGCGAAGCACACAGCGCACCTCGCCTTCCTGCGGAACCCGCGCGCGCACCCGGACTGGCTCGTGACCGGGCGCACGGCACTGCAGCTCGTACTCCCCGGCTGGCAGCAGGACGCGGAAGCGGCCGCCCAGGGCGGGTACCTGTGCGACCGCGGTCTCGGGGGCCTGTCCCGCGGGCCACACCGTGACTTCGGCGATCAGGTCCCGGCCCGCGGCTGCGGGGACCTCCACGAACCCGGTCAGGGCCTCGCGCACGCCCTCGGACGCGGCCTCGACGCGGCGCGCGAGGTTGCGAACGATCGGATCGCGGGGCGCGATCGCCGCGAGCGCTTCGAGCTCGGCGCGCGCGCCGGTCACGTCGCCGGCGACGAGGGCCGCCCTGGCGCTCCGCAGACGCGAGAGCAGATCGTCGGGCTGGAGCTCCACCTCCCCGTGGCAGTCGATGGCGTAGCCCTCGTGGATCTCGACGCGCTCGTCTCCGTCGGGATCGAGACGCAGGCCGATCGTGGTCCGCAGCTCCGCGTCGGGCTCGGAGAGATCGGGAATCGCGGCTCGCAGGCGCTCGATCGCATCGTCCAGACCGAGCTCGCGAACCCGGGCCTTGCTGCGGGCGCTCTCGCCGATCGGAACCCGAAGCCGCTCACCGGCCACGGCCAGCACGCAGGCATCGTCTTCGCGCTGCAGCTCGGCTTCCGGCGGCTCTGCGAGAGCGGCGAAGGCGTCGCTCTGCCGACGCAACGCCGTGCCGGCTCCGCTCCATCGGAATGCGGGACCAGCGCTCACGACCAGCGTCTGGCGGAGCTGCCGGGGCGGGTGGGCATCCGGGCGATACCACGCGACGCCGACCGCGAGCGAGCCCCGTCCCCGGGGCTCGCCGGTGGCCGGGAACAGCTGTCGCGTCTCCTCCACGAACCAGAAGCCGTCGTCCAGGGACGTCGGCGAAGGCGCGGCCTCCGACGACAGGGCTTCGAAGCCCTGCTCGAAGCGGATCTCCGCGAAGAAGACCGTTCGCGGGGCCGGACGGAGCCACCACCAAGCGAGTGCAGCGCCCGCCAGCAGGACCGCCAGCGCGAGCGCGATCCACCCCCGGCTCCCCATCGTGCCACCCCCCTCCAGCCCGGAGGCTCGCAGATCGATCGCTTGCCGGCGATGCGTGCAGCCCGATCGGATGGCACCCGGGAGGCGCTCAGGGGGCGCAAAGGGGGCTCCGATCGGTTGGCGCCGCGAGTGGCGACGCGTAGGCTCCGCGCATGATCGCCTGGGCGCGGCATCTTCCCGGTTCGGCACGAGTCGCCGCGCTCCTGCTCTGTGGACTCCTGGCCGCGTGCTCTGCCCCTCGATCCGACGACGCGAGCGACCCGGTCGCGCTGCGAGACACGGACGTCCTGTTCGAGATCGAGGGGGCCCTACCGGATGCGCCCGGGGCCTTCGCCTTCGAGCTCGACGAGCCTCGTCACGTGACGCTCCGCAGCGTGCTCGCTCCCGTTCGGGTCAGCTGGGTGGTGCGAGACGAGAATGGCAGCAAGGTCTCGACCCGCGGACGCCCGCTGCTCGCTGCCGGCCGCTACCAGGTCACGGTCACCCCGAACGATGTGCCGCCCGAACCGCTCCTGCTGAAGGTCCTCACGGCCCCGAGGCGCGAGCCGGAGGGCGCAGGTCGTACCGCGGGCCCCGGCAACGGCTCGGCGGACGAAGCGCTGACCTTGAGGCTCGACGCTGCCACCCGCTTGTCGGCGGCCCCCGACCAGGTCGAGCACTGGTTCCGCGTGACCTCCTCCGAGGAAGGCGTACTGCTCGCGCGGCTCGAGGGGGCCACGACACCGGTGGCCGTCGAGCTGCGCAGCGCCGACCCTCCCACCGAGGGCGTGGTGCCTGCGCCACTCGCGAGCAGCGTCGATGGGTTCACCGCTCACGCCAAGCTGCCCCCGGGCGAGTATCACGTCGTGGTGCGCGGAGGCGGTGGGGTGAACCCGGCTCCGGGCGGCGTGCTCAAGGTCATGCACCGGACCCCCGAGGACCGCCCCGCGGGTGGCGTCGGGATCATGACGATCGGCATGGACCCCGAGCAGGCCCAGCGCAGCTCGCTGGGGCGGATCGCCGAAGCGACGGGGCTGCCGCTCGTCTCCACCCAGACCGCGGACGACATCCTGTGGGTGCTCGCGACCGCGATCGGCGAAGAGCTGGGGACCGACCCGCGCTGGGCCCTGCCCTGCTTCCTGATCGCGGCCGGCATGCTGCTCGCGCTGGCCCGACAGCTGCGCCGACAACGGATCCACTGGACGGAGGGTGTCGTCGACACCCCGGGAGGAGACTCGTGAAGCAGGCCCGACTCGTGGTGCTGGCCCTCGTCGTGCTCGGCGTGCCGCTCTATGGCTACTTCTTCGCCCAGGCCAATCGCAGTGTCGTGGCATTGGATCTGCTCGCGACGCGGGTGACCGAGGTCTCCCTGTGGCTGGTCGTGTGGGGCGCCTTCACGACCGGTGTGCTCGTCGCGGCCCTGGTGAGCTTGTGGGCGCTCGCCCGCCTGGGTGGCACGCACCTTCGGGTGCGTCGCGAGCTCGCACGCCTGCGCAAGACCGCGCCCGTGCCCGACCAGGCCTAGTCCCGGGAAGGCGGCCCTGCGGCGTCCCCGCCGTCCTTCCAGCGGGTCTCGTAGCGCCCGAGCCCGGTCGGGATCACCAGCAGCGTCCGCTCCGGCAGATCGCCATGGGACGGGACCACCTGCACCTCGAAGCGCGACGGCTCGGCCGCGGGGTCCCAGCGTGCCGATCGGACGAAGATTCCGTAGCCGAGCTGCTCGACCGGCTTCGTGGCCTTCACGCTCCGCTCGGGGGCTCCGTCCTCCAGCCACTGGAGGTGGCCGTCGCTCCAGCAATGCTCGGGAGAGCAGATCCGGTAGACGAGCAGACGGTGGGTCGGGCTCGCGACCGAGGTGTGGAGGCGCGGGTCGATCGCGGAGGGATCGGGATCCCCCGCCCACGCGGCTGACGAGGCTGACGCGGCGAGGACCACGAGCCACCCCAGGCCGAGGCGGGAGTTGCGTCGCCGAGCCATGCTGCACCGTCCTTTCGTGGCGTGAGGCTAGGTGCGAAGCGAGGGTCCCGCACTTGAGCGCCCGGGGCCCTCCGAAGTGTGGTTCCCTTTCAGGGCCGGCCCGACGGGGCCGGCTCCACGGATGGAGGAGGTCCCATGACACGCATCCACTTCGCCTGGCTTCGAACCACCCTTCCCCTGATCCTCGCCTTCGCGCTCCTGCCGGCCTCGCTCGCCGGCGCCGAGCCCCCTGCAGAGGAATCGAAACCCGCTGCAGCCGGCTCCGATTCCGTCGACGGCGCGACGACCAAGGCAAGGACGACCGCCGCGCCCGAGCCCACGGCCGACGCAGCCGGGACCCCCACCGGGCAAGCAGCGCCGGTCGGCACCCGTGGCACCTCCGCCCATGTCGACTCCATGACCGACCGGTCCAGCAGCTCGGGTCCCGACATGATCGAGCGACACGAGACCCACATGGGCGAAGACGGATCGACCACGACGATCACGACGGTCACGGACGACGAAGGGAACACGCATCAGGCCGTGCTGCGCCGCGAGGCGGACGGCACCGTCACCGAGTCGAACACGACCCAGCCGGCCGACCAGGTGGCCGACTAGGCGGGCGCACGGGTCGGCTCGGCCGGCCCCTCACGACGGACGAGGCCCGGAGCGGGGGCTCCGGACCTCGTCGTAGGGGTGCAGTCGTAGGGGAGAGCATCGGTTCGTTCAGGCAGCGTCCTCCTCGGCGCGGCGGGCGACCTTGAGCTTGTTCTGCTTCTCGAGACTGAGCAGCTGCTCGCGCCCGAAGGACCAGTCGGGGCCGGCCCAGTAGTCCTGCTTCTTCAGGTGCCCGCGGATCACGGCCTTCTGCGCGTCCCAGCGGGTGTCGTAGACCCAGGTCCCGAGGCGAACGGTCACCTCGGCTTCGCCGACCTGCTCGACCCGACTCACCACGAAGGGCATGTCGGGGTCGATGCCCTCGGCCTCGCCACGCAGGTCGATCACGTAGAGATCGCCGACCACCGGACTCGCCAGGCGAGCGAGGTTGGCCTCGTTCTCCCGAGCCCCGTCGATCGACAGCCAGCTGATCAGCAGGGCGATCAGCAGCGTTCCGGCCCAGTGCCAGCGCGGGCGACCCGCTTCCTGGGCGGCCTGTGAGACCGGAGCGGTCAGCTCCTCGGGCACGTCGGCGCCCACGGTCGTGTGCAGGCAGGACGTGCACTCGACGCCGGCCTGGCTGCCGAGCGGAAAGGTGGGCACGTAGTAGACGTGGAAGTAGTCGAAGACCCGGAAGGTCTGCAGCTCGCTGCGGCTGCAGGCGGGGCAGGCCTGGGCCAGCGGCTGGCCGGGGCGGACGGTGGCTCGGGTTCCGTAGACGATCATGGTGGCGGCTCCTCCGGCCCCGATCATCGGGGCTCGAAGCGTGGGTCACGGGCCGCCC
>JAJDAR010000551.1 GCA_029261775.1 Deltaproteobacteria bacterium
AGTCGGCGACCTGCCGCGCGACGCGCGGGCGCCGGTGGTCGAGAAGTTCAGCATGGGCTCGCAGCCGATCCTCTCGATCATGGTGTCGGGGCCGCTGCCGATCCGCGAGCTGACCGACTTCGCCGACGACGTGGTCAAGGCGCGGCTGCAGCGCATCCCCGGAGTGGGCGCGATCTCGATCGAGGGCGGGCGCGAGCGCGAGATCCGCGTCTGGGTCGATGGCAGCCGCTTGCGCAGCTACGGCCTCACGGTGACGGACGTGGCGCAGGCGATCGGCGCCGAGCACGCCGACGTGCCGGGCGGGCGACTCGAGGCCGGCGGCGGCACCGCCGAGTTCTCGGTCAAGACCAAGGGCGAGGTCGAGGCGGTCGCCGGGTTCCGCGAGCTGGTCGTCGCGTATCGCGACGGCTACCCGACCCGCCTCGGCGACGTGGCCCGCATCGAGGACGGGCTGAGCGACGAGCGCACCTTCGCCGAGCTCGACGGCGTGACCGGCGTCTCGCTGGCCGTGCGCAAGCAGAGCGGCCGCAACACGGTCGAAATCGCCCAGGCGATCCGCAGGGAGCTGGAGGCGGTCCGCACCCTGGCGCCCGAAGGCGTCCGGCTCGAGCTGTCCCGCGACAACTCGCGCTTCATCGAGTCGGCCGCCAACGACGTCGGCGTCGACCTGCTCCTCGGCGGCGGCCTCGCGATGCTCGCCACCCTGGCCTTCCTGCGCAGTGTGCGCACGACCCTGATCGTCGGCATCACCATCCCGACCGCGATCACCTCGACCTTCATCCTGTTCTACGCGATGGGCTTCACGCTCAACATGTTCTCGATGATGGCGCTGTCGGTCTCGATCGGGTTGCTGGTCGATGATGCAATCGTCGTGCTGGAGAGCATCCACCGCCGGATCGACGCCGGCGAGGAGCCCCACGCCGCGGCCAGCCGCGGGACCGACGTGGTCGCGACCGCGCTGTTCGCCGGCACGCTCTCGATCCTCTCCGTGTTCGTGCCCATCGCCTTCATGCAGGGCTTCGTCGGGCGCTACTTCTTCGAGTACGGCCTCTCGATCAGCTTTGCGGTGGTCATGTCGCTGATGGTCGCGCTCACGCTGACCCCGATGCTGTGCTCACGCCTGCTGCGCAAGCAGGAGACCCACGGGCGCCTCTACCACGTCTTCGAGCGCGGCTACCAGGCCATCGAGCGGCTCTACGGCCGGATCCTGCAGTGGGCGCTGCGACAACGGCTGGCGGTGGTCGGCATTGCGGTGGCGGCGACCGCGGGTGGCGTGTTCCTCGCCGGCCTCGTGCCCGTGAGCCTCGATCCGAAGGTCGACCGTGGCGAGTTCCAGGCGCTGGTCGAGCTGCCGACCGGCGCCGGGATCGAGCAGACGAAGGAGATCGGCGCCCGGGCGTCGACCCTGCTGGCCGGGCTCCCTCACGTCGAGACCGTCGCATTGACCGTCGGCGGCAACCGCGGGAGGGTGAACGAGGCCCTGCTGTACGTGAAGCTCGCGCACAAGAAGGAGCGGGCCGAGAGCCAGTTCGAGGTCCAGGATCTGGCCCGCGAGCGGCTGCGCACCGCGCTGCCCGAGGCGCGCCGGGTGAGCGTGTTCAAGGTCGACTGGGCCGAGGGCGGAGGCTTCTCGTCCTTCGACCTCGAGTACAGCCTGCTCGGACCGGATCTCGATCGCCTGTCGGAGCTGGCCGACGAGGTGGTCGGGCAGCTGACCCTCGATCCGTACTTCCAGGACGCGCAGTCCTCCTACCAGATCGGCAAGCCCGAGGTGCAGGTCCAGATCGACCGGCGCCGCGCGGCCGATCTTGGAACGCCCGTGCGTGCCGTCGCCGACACCGTGCGCGCCCTGATCGGCGGGGTGGAGGTCGGCACCTACCAGGAGGGCGGAGAGCGCTTCGACATCCGCGCGCGGCTCGAGGAGAGCCAGCGCGACGACCTGGCCGAGATCGGCCAGCTGCAGGTGCGTGCCGCGAACGGGTCGCTGGTGGATCTGGCCAACGTGGCGACCCTGGCGGTGGCGCCGGCTCCTGTGCAGATCGACCGCCGCGACCGCAGCCGCGAGGTCAAGATCTTCGCGAACGTGCCAGAGGGGGTGGCCGAAGGCACGGCGATCGCGCGGCTCGAGGAGATCGTGGCCGGTGTCGCCTTCCCTGTGGGCTACTTCCACAAGCACGCCGGCCAGACCGAGCGCGCGAAGGAGTCGGCGAGCGACATCGCCTTCGCGTTCGTGATGGCCCTGGTCGCGCTCTACATGGTGATCGCGAGCCAGTTCAACAGCTTCTCGCAGCCGCTGATCATCATGGTCACGGCGCCGCTCTCGTTCGTCGGCGCGTTCGCGGGGCTCTACTTGACGGGCACCGAGTTCAGCATCTTCGCCCAGATCGGCATCCTGGCGCTGATGGGCCTGGTGATGAAGAACGGCATCCTGCTCGTCGACTACGCCAACCAGCGCGTGGCCGAGGGCGTGGCGCCCGACGAGGCGATGGCGCAGGCCGGCCCCGCACGACTGCGCCCGGTGATGATGACCGCCGTCTCGACCGTCGCCGGCATGATCCCGGTCGCCATCGCGACGAGCGACGCGGCCGAGTGGCGCGCCCCCATGGGCATCCTGATCATCGGCGGCCTCTCTAGCTCGATGCTCCTCACCCTGGTCGTCGCCCCCGTCGCCTACACCCTGCTGGCCGACGCCCAGGCATGGATCGCCCGCCTGAGGGCCACCCGGACCATCAGAACCGCCCCCGGCCGCTAGCCGAAAACGGAGCGTGGAGCGAGAGCGAGAGCGGCGCCTAGAGGGGACGGGCGGCCAGCGGGGACGTTGGGTTAATTTTTGGACCCACGAGCCCCGCGGAGGGGGGGGCGCTGGGGGGGTGGCACAAAGAGACGAAACTC
>JAJDAR010000552.1 GCA_029261775.1 Deltaproteobacteria bacterium
CGATGCCGCCGACCGGTCGGCCTCCCTGACGCGCCAGCTGCTGGCCTTCAGCCGCAGCCAGCCCGTCCAGCCGACGACGCTCGACGTGAACGATCTCGTCGGCCGGTCGACCGACATGTTCCGACGCCTGGCCGGCGAGCACATCCGTCTCGAGACCTTCCCGACGCTGGAGCCCTGCTGGGTGCGAGCGGATCCGAACCAGCTCGAGCAGGTCCTGATGAACCTCTTCATCAACTCCCGCGATGCCCTCGACGGTGGCGAAGGGACGATCGGGATCCGGATCGGCCGGGTGCAGGTCGACAGCACGGACTCGGGTGGGCTCACGCTGGTGCCCGGGCCCTACGTGCGCATCGAGGTCGTCGATGATGGCCGGGGGATGAGCAGTGAGACCCAGGCACGGGTCTTCGAGCCGTTCTTCTCGACCAAGCCCCGCGGGCAGGGGACCGGGCTCGGTCTGCCGACGGTCCGCAGCATCGTCTCGGATCTGGAGGGCGACGTGGTCCTGCGCAGTCGACCCGGAGGCGGGGGGACATCGGTCTGTGTCTTCCTGCCCGAGCTCCCGTCGGAAGGGGCGGTCCGGACCGCAGGGCTCGATCACATCCGGGGGGATCGTGAGACGCTGCACGGGACGGAGTCGATCCTGGTCGTCGAGGACGAAGAAGAGGTCGGCCGGATGGCGCGCCGCATCCTCGAGCGGGCCGGCTATACGGTGACGTCCGCGCTCCGGCCGTCGGAAGCGCTTCGCGAAGCTGGCCGCCGGAAGTTCGGGCTGCTCCTGACCGATCTCGTCATGCCCGAGATGAGCGGGGTGGACCTCGCGCGCCGCTTGCGAGAGGCGCAGCCCGACCTGCGGGCGGTGGTCATGTCCGGCTACGTCGGACCGGAGGACCCGGACGGCGAACCCGGGAGCCTTCCCGGGCGCCTGCTGTCGAAGCCGTTCCATCCCGAAGGGCTGTTGCGGGCGGTGCGCGGGGCGCTCGACGAGCCGCGCTGAAGCGGTGGCCGTGCCACCCGGGAGAAGCGCCCCAGGCTCCGCTCCGACCGCGACCCCGCGGGTTGAGTCCGTCGGTGGTCTTGCCGATGTCGGGGCATGGCTGCATTCGTTCTCGTCCACGGCGCCTGGCATGGCGCGTGGTGCTGGCACCGGATCGTCGAAGGGCTGACCGACCGCGGGCACGAGGTCCTGGCCCTCGACCTTCCCGGTCACGGCGACGACGGGATCGCGCTGACCGAGGTCTCGCTCGAGGCCTACGTCGCGCAAGTGGTGGAGACCCTCGAGAAGCACCCGGAGCCGGTCGTCCTGGTGGGTCACAGCCTGGGCGGGCTCTCCATCACCCACGCGGCGAGTCGCGTTCCCGAGCGCATCCAGGCCCTGGTCTACCTCGCGGCGCTGCTCCCGGAGCCCCGCGTCGATCTCGAGACCATGTCCGCCTCGCTCGGCGACGCCATGCTGTTGGAGGGGGATCTCGCGACCCAGGGGATCCGGCTGCGCCTGGACGGCGCCCGCGAGGTCTTCTACCACGATTGTCCCGAGGACGACATCGCCCTCGCCCAGGCGCGCCTGGTTCCCCAGGCCATCGCCCCGCTGCTCGCCGCCGAGGTGCCGGCCCCGGGAGCCTGGTCCGGCCTTCCCCGGGTCTATGTCGAGTGCACGAGGGATCGGGTCATCCCGATCGAGATCCAGCGCGCGATCCACGGCCACAACGGTCTGACCGTCGAGACGCTGGAGACCGGCCACTCGCCGTTCTTCGCAGAGCCGGAGGCGCTGCTCGAGGTGCTCGAGCGGATCGCAGGGTAAGTCCCGCGCGGGGGCCCGGCGAGTCTCCGTCGGGTTAGTCTTGCGCGATGGCAGGTCCCCTCGATGGTGTGAAGGTGCTCGAGCTGGCCGGGCTCGGAGCGCTGCCTTTCGGTTCACTCAAGCTGGCCGACATGGGTGCCGACGTCGTGCGGCTCGACCGTGCGTCCGAGGTCCCGGAAACACCGCCGTCCGGCACCTACAGCTTCTGGGATCGCGGTCGGCGCTCGGTCGGCGTCGATCTGAAGAACCCCGAAGGCGTCGAGACGGTGCTGCGGCTCGCCGAGCGTGCGGACGTCTTTCTCGAGTCGTTCCGTCCGGGCGTGGTCGAACGCCTGGGCGTCGGGCCCGACGAGGTCCAGGCTCGGAACCCGCGAATCGTCTACGGCCGGCTGACCGGCTGGGGGCAGACGGGTCCCCTGGCCCAATCGGCCGGTCACTCGCTGAACTACGAGGCCATCACCGGGGTGGTGCGCGCCATCGGGCCGGAGGGCGGACCGCCGGTTCCGCTGCTCCAGATCATCGGTGACTTCGCGGGCGGGGGGCTGTTGCTCGCCTACGGGGTGGTGTGCGCCCTGATCGAGGCGAGGCAATCCGGCAAGGGCCAGGTCGTGGACGCCGCGATGGTCGACGGCACGCTCTCGCTGCTCACCCCGTACTTCAGCATGGCCAGGACGGGCATGCACACCGAGCAGATGGGAACGAATCTCTTCGACGGAGGAGCTCCCTTCTACAACGTGTACGAGACCCGCGACGGCAAGTACGTCAGCGTGGCGCCGATCGAGCCGCACTTCTATGCGCTGCTCGTCGAGAAGCTGGGTCTCGACCTCGCGAGTCTTCCGGACCAGAACGACCGGAGTGCGTGGCCGGAGCTGCGTGCCCGCTTTGCCGAGGTGTTCCGTGAGAGGACCCGGGACGAATGGTGCGAGCTGCTCGAGGGAACCGATGCGTGCTTCGCGCCGGTGCTGAGCTTCGAGGAAGCGCTCTCGCACCCCCACCACGTGGCACGCGAGGCGTTCCGGTCGGGTGCCGCGATGCCGGAGGTCGCGCCCTCGCCCCGGCTCTCGAGGACGCCGGGCGACCCGGGTGGATCGCCGGCGCATCCCGGGGCCGACACGGATGCCGTGCTCCGGGAGCTCGGGCTCGCGGACGAGGAGATCTCACGGCTGCGATCCTGTGGCGCCGTCAAGTAGGACGTCGACTCCCGGCTACAGCTCCGGGACCGGAACGCTCATCGCGGGGGAGTTCACGCCGCCGTCGACCTGGAAGATCTTGCCCGTGACCCAGGACGAGGCGGGCGAGGCCAGGTAGAGGGCGGCCGCGGCGACATCCTCGACGGTGCCGGGGCGCTTCATCGGCGTGCCGGCGTTGAACTGCTCGCGCAGGGCCTCGTTGGTGAGGACGACGGCGAGGCCCTCGGTCTCGACGCCTCCCACCGAGATGGCGTTCACCCGCACCTTGGGCGCGACCTCGACGGCGAGGTTGCGCGTCATCATGTTGAGGGCGGCCTTGCCGGCGGCGTAGGCGACGAAGGAGGTCTGCACCATGTCGCTGGAGCGGCTCGAGACGTTGACGATCGCGCCACCGCCCGCGCTCTCCACCATCCTGGGGATCACCAGCTTCGAGAGCAGGAAGGCCTGGGTGACGTTGAAGCGCAGCGCCATCTCGAAGTAGCGCTCGCTGGTCGCGAGTGCGGCGCGCGGGCCCGTGCCCCCGGCGTTGTTCACGAGCACGTCGATCCGGCCGAAGGCCTCGAGTGCCTCGGCCACGAGGGCTTCCAGCTGCTCGCTCACGAGCACGTCGGTCGGCACGACGAGCGCCTTGCGTCCCCGCTCTTCGATCGCGGCGGCGGTCGCCTCGAGGTCGCCGCGAGTGCGCGCCGCGCACACGACGTCGGCCCCGGCCTCGGCGAAGGCCAGGGCGATGCCGCGCCCGATTCCCTTGCCGGCGCCCGTCACGAGTGCGACCCGATCGGTGAGCTTGAAACGGTCCAGGATGCTCATGGGACTCCCATTCGGGCAGGCGATCGGGCTCGGAGGGCCGAGAAAGATCGACGTTGCATACGATACGTATCGTATTCTAATTTCCCTCTCGCATGCACGTGGGATTCTCGGACGAGGACGAAGCCTTCCGGCGCGAGATCGCCGCCTGGCTCGACGACGCTTTGACGGGCGAGTTCGCAGTCCTGCGGGATCAGGGCGTGCAGGGCGACGCCACCACCCACATCGAGGAGCGTCGTGCCTGGGAGAAGAAGCTCGCCTCGGGAAGGTGGACCTGCGTCGGCTGGCCCGAGGAGCACGGGGGGCGCGGTCTCTCGCTCTCGCAGGAGGTGATCTTCCATGAGGAGTACGCGCGTGCAGGCGCGCCCGGTCGCCTGAACCACATGGGGGAGACCCTGCTCGGGCCGACCATGATCGCCTTTGGCACCGCCGCGCAGCGCGAGCGCTTCCTGCCGCCGATCGTCTCCGGCGACGAGATCTGGTGCCAGGGCTTCTCGGAACCGAATGCGGGCAGTGACGTGGCCAACGTCCACACGCGGGCCTGGCTCGAGGGCGACGAGTGGGTGATCGAAGGCCAGAAGGTGTGGACCTCCTGGGCCGCCTTCTCGGACTGGTGCTTCCTCCTGTGTCGGACCGATCCCGACTCGAAGCTGCACAAGGGGCTCACCTACCTGCTCGTGCGGATGGACCAGCCCGGGGTCGAGGTGCGGCCCATCGAGCAGATCACCGGCGAGTCCGAGTTCTTCGAGGTGTTCTACGACGGCGCACGCGCAGGCAAGGGCGATCTGATCGGCGCACCCGGTGACGGGTGGAAGGTGACGATGGGCACGCTGGCGTTCGAGCGGGGCGTCTCGACCTTGGGGCAGCAGATGCTCTTCCGCAACGAGCTCGAGGCGATCATCGAGCTGGCGCGGCGCAACGGGAAGGCCGGCGATCCGGTGACGCGCCAGCGCATCGCCGACGCCTGGATCGGTCTGGAGATGCAGCGCTACAACGCGCTCCGCACACTCTCCTCCAAGGACGCCACGACCGAGCCGGCCGGGCTCGTCACCAAGCTCCATTGGGCGACCTGGCACCGCAAGCTGGGCGAGCTGGCGATGGACGTGATGGGTGCCGAGTCCGAGATCCTGGAAGAAGGCGACTACGCCCTGCGGCCCCTTCAGCGGCTCTTCCTGTTCACGCGATCCGACACGATCTACGGGGGGACGAACCAGGTGCAGCGCAACCAGATCGCCGAGCGGGCCCTCGGCCTCCCGCGCGAGCCCCGGCCCGTCGCGTGAGCCGCACGCCGCCCCCCTATCCCGTCGGCCGGAGCCTGCTTGCCGACAAGACCGTGCTCGTGACGGCCGCGGCCGGCACCGGCATCGGCTTCTGGGCCGCACGTCGCGCCATCGACGAAGGGGCGCGGGTCATGATCAGCGATCTCCACGAGCGCCGGCTCGCCCAGGCGGCCGACGAGCTGGAGAAGCTGACGGGCCAGCGTCCCGGGACCGCGCTCTGCAACGTCACCTCCGAGCAGGACGTGCGCTCGAGCGTGGATGCGGCGCTGGCCGAGCTGGGGCATCTCGACGTGCTGATCAACAACGCCGGCCTCGGCGGCTTCGGCCACGTCGTGGATCTGAGCGACGAGCAGTGGGGCCAGGTCCTGGACGTCACCCTGAACGGCACCTTTCGCATGACCCGTGCGGTGCTTCCGCACATGCAGGAGCGGGGCAGCGGCGCCATCGTGAACAACGCCTCGGTGCTCGGCTGGCGCGCACAGAAGGGGCAGGCGCACTACGCCGCCGCGAAGGCGGGCGTCATGGCCTTCACCCGCTGCGTGGCGCTCGAGGCAGCCGAGCACGGGGTGCGGGTGAACGCCGTGGCTCCCAGCCTGGCGATGCACGAGTTCCTGTCGAAGGTCACGCCCGACGGTCTGCTGGAGGAGCTCACCGCCCGCGAGGCCTTCGGGCGGGCGGCGGAGCCCTTCGAGGTCGCCAACGTGATGATCTTCCTGGCGAGTGACTACGCTTCCTACATGACCGGCGAGGTCGTGCCCGTCTCCAGCCAGCACGCGTGAGACGGGGCCGCGGCGCGATGCAACGATGAAAGGAACGTCCCCACCCGATGGCTACATTGTTTCGGCGACCGGAGGATCTGTTGTCGGCGGTCGGGCAGAAGCTCGACACCAGCGATTGGCTCGAGATCGATCAAGCCCGCATCGATCAGTTCGCCGAGGCGACGGGGGACCATCAGTGGATCCACGTCGATCCGGAACGGGCCAAGGACGGGCCCTTCGGCACCACGATCGCGCACGGCTACCTGACCCTCTC
>JAJDAR010000553.1 GCA_029261775.1 Deltaproteobacteria bacterium
TCCCGCTTCGAGTACCATCCGCTCCAGCTGACCGACACCGACGGGATCACCCGCGTGGCCGAATCCCTGGGCGCACTCGACGTCCTCGTCAACAACGCCGGCGCGAATCTGCCGGGAGGTCGCAACGAAGCGATCCCGGACGTGTTCGAGGAGAGTGTGGCGATCAACCTGTTCGGCGCCTACCGGCTGGCGGTGGCTTGCAAGCCTCTGCTCGCGCGCAGCGAGCAGGCCGGCGGCGCCAGCGTGATCAACTTCGCCTCCATGTCCTCGTTCTTCGCCGTGCCGATCGTGCCGGGCTACGGCGCCGCCAAGGCCGGCGTGGTCCAGATGACCAAGAATCTCGGCGTCGCGTGGGCCCGGGACGGGATCCGCGTCAACGCGGTGGCGCCCGGGATCGTCGAGTCCAACATGACGGCGCCGATGAAGGGGATCGAGGCCCTCGAGAAGCCCCAGCTCGACCGCACTCCGCTCGCCAGGTGGGGCAAGCCGGAGGACATCGCACCGGTGGTGCTGTTCCTGGCCAGCGCAGCCGCGGGCTTCGTCACCGGGCAGACCTGGAACGTCGACGGGGGCTACTCGGCGGCCTGACCGCGCACCGAGCCTGCGCGCCCGCTGCCGGGCACCGGGAGGAGTTGCAACGATGTCCGACGAGAACGAGCTCGACACGGGAACCGAGCAGCTGCTCGCGCGTCGCGAGGGCGGGGTCGTGGTCCTGAGCTTCAACCGGCCCGAGGTGCGGAACGCACTCGGCGACGTGGTGAGCCCCGCCCTGCGCCGGATGCTGGCACGCCTCCGCGACGACCCCGAGACCCGCTGCGTGGTCGTGACCGGCGTCGGCCAGGCCTTCTGCGCGGGCGGCGACGTCAAGGGGATGGGTGCCCGCGCCGCAGGGGAGGCCGCTCCGCGGAGTCGCGACGAGATCATCGCCGACCAGACCGAGCGGCAGCGAGCGTTGACCGGCGCCCTCTATGGCCTCCCGCAGCCGACGATCGCGGCACTGCCGGGTCCGGCAGCCGGGGCCGGCATGTCGATCGCCATGGCCTGTGACCTGCGGATCGCCGCGGACTCCGCCTTCGTGACCACCGGCTTCGCCAACGTCGGCCTTTCCGGCGACTACGGCCTGAGCTTCTTCCTCACCCAGCTCGTCGGCACCGCGCGCGCCCGCGAGCTCTTCTTCACCGGCGAGCGGATCGGCGCCGCTCGATGTCTCGAGCTCGGGCTGGTGAACCGGGTGGTTCCCGCGGACCGTTTGATGGAGGAGACGCTGGAGCTGGCGCGCAGCCTGGCCGCGGGCCCGACCCGAGCCTTCGCGCGCATGAAGCGCAACCTCGACGCGGCGCTGCGAGAGGATCTGGAGACCATTCTGGCGCTGGAAGCCGAGGGAACGGTGGATTCGGCCGGGACGGCCGACCACCGCGAGGCGGTGCGGGCCTTCGTGGAGAAGCGAACGCCGCGTTTCGAAGGCCGCTAGGACCCTCCGCTCGTCGTCCTACGAAGAGGACTCGCTCGCCACGTCGGCGATCGCCTTCTCGACGACTCCGACCAGGCCCGCGACGCGCGGATACCCGACGTAGGGTGCCAGCTGCACCAGGATCTCGCGCAACTGCTCCGCACTGAGCTCCCCGTTCTTGAGCGCCGCCTTGGCCTGGATCCCGAAGGGCATGCCCTCGCCGAGGGCCGCGATCGCGCCGAAGAGCAGCAGTCGCCGTTCCCGGACCGACAGGATCTCCTCGCGCGTCCAGACCTCGCCGAAGACGTGCTCCAGCATCAGGTCCGAGAACGCCATTGCGCCCTTCGGCGGTGTGACCACGTCGCCCGCGTACACCTTCTTCATCATCGCGAGACCGCGCTCGTAGCGACCGTCGTCCGCCATCGGATCCTCCCTCTTCGACTGGGGCTAGTTCGCCGGCCGGTACCAGATTGGCGACGTGTAGGCGCGCTCCTGGATCCACCACGGTCCTTCGATCTCCTTGGGATCGACACCGAGCGCCACCGCGTCGAACACGGAGTGGCGCGGTGTGGGGATCTCGAGGATGCGCACGTAGTAGAACGCCTTGCGTGCCGGATCGAAGTCCGGGTCCTGCCAGACCGTCGCCAGGCCCGGGCTTCCGATCTCGTTCGTGTACGAGGCGGTGGCCGGGTCGACCGTATTGCCGACCGCCGGGAGGGCACCCGCCGCGTCCGGCGACCGGTCACCGGACCAGGCTGCGTCGTACACCTTCTCGTGGGTGGCTCCAGAGCCGTCGATCCATCCCTTCACGACCTGGATCCGGTCGAGATGCGCACCCTTGGCATCGGCCAGGGAGTGGATGAGCAGGCGCGGCGAGGCGCCGTCGGCGGCCGGCGGCAGCTCGCCGCCCATCGGCACGCCGCGCGCGTAGCCGACCTCCGAGATCGGGGAGGCCAGCTCGTCGCCCTTCGCGAAGTCGAAGCCACCGAACACGCGCACCGTGATGCGAGGGCCCGTCGTGGCGTAGACCTCCTTGCGTCGGAAGGCGGAGAGGATGGCGCCCCGAGTGTTCTCCTCGGCCCAGACCGCCGCGAGCCCCTCGGCCGCCATCGACCAGCCCGTCGGACCGCCGGCGGCCGCCCAGCGCGGCCCCTTGGTCTCGGGCACCGAGTCGCGCGCCAGCTTGCCCCAGAAGTTCGGCTCCTCCGCCGAGGCGATGCCGGTGTGCGCATCGGTCGATCCGATCAGCCCGAAGCGGTACGGATTGAAGCCGATGCGCTCCTCGATCGCGAGACCGCGGCGCAGGGCCGACCGCACGTAGTCGCCCTCCGACGGCTCGTAGGCGGGCGGGTTCTGCTGGATGTAGTGGGGATAGGTCTCGAAGTCGGCGAAGGGATCGTCCGGCGAGAGATCCGGGTGGGTCTCGGAATCGCCCTTGATCTGCGTCGCCTCGACCACGGGCTCCCAGCGCAGGCGCCGCTCGGCGTACTCCCGGGACATCGGCGCGCCGCGCAGCGAGGTCTCTGCGAACATGTAGCCCTTCGAGATGTTCGAGTTGTGGGGGATCGCCACGAACTCGGCACCGGTCGTCTCGGAGGTCTCCTCGAGCCAGGTCCAGAGGTCCTCGGGATACGCGCTGTCCGACGAGCTCCAGGGCTGGAACTTGCTGGCGACCGAGGCATCTGCGCTGGTGAAGACGACGCGATGGAGGTTCGCCCCGGCCGGAATCGAGCTCCACTCCCAGCCGATCAGGGCCGTGAAGGTCCCCGGCTGGTTGTGGGCATCGGCGATCTGGATGGCCTCCTGCCACGCGGTGCGCGCCATCCGGTCGGCATTGGGGATGGCAGAGCCCACGGCGGGGCCCCGAGCCGCCTCGGCCTCGACGTCGTTGGTGTCGGGCAGGAAGGAGCGGAAGGCGGACATGCCCTCGTCGTCTTCGACGACGCCGCGCAGCCAGCGCTCGGCCAGTGCCGCCCGGATGCGTTGCAGCACGCCCAGGCCCTCCCTGGGGATCCCGTCCTCGACCACCTGGCGCACCACGCCGAGCAGCTCGGCATGATCCGCCACGACCAGGAAGTCGAGCGGCGTGTCGATCTGGATGCGCGCGCGGTGGTACGGATGGATGACCGGCAGCCCCTTCGCGTACCGGTAGGCGGTGACCGGATCCGCCGTCATGTTGCGGTTCAGGTACGCGTCGAACGAGTTGTTCGTGTGGAGATGGGTATCTCCCCAGAGCAGCTTCTCGGCGGCGCTGGCACCGGGCGCGGGCGCGAGCAGCGCCACCACGAGAC
>JAJDAR010000554.1 GCA_029261775.1 Deltaproteobacteria bacterium
CGCTGATCGGACGCAGCCGGCGTCTCGAGCGTCTCGACCCGCAGGTGGTGTGGGGGCCCTCCGTCTTCCGGGTTCCGGCCTCGCTGCCGGTGCGCCTCGAAGCGGCGTAGCCCGGCATGGGCCTTCCGATTCGCGGCATCGGCCACGTCAATCTGAACTGCTCGGACCTCTCCGCCTCCCGCACCTTCTTCGAGGCGTCGTTCGCGATGCGTGCGCGCATCCACACCGATCCCGAGCCCCAGGACGGCCGGGCATTCGGCATCGAAGGGGCGGCCCGGTGGGACGCGTGGATGATGCAGGACGCCCGCGACGACTCGACCCCGATCGACCTCCTGGAGTGGAAGCAGCCCCGCCCTTGTGGCGAACCCCACCGCCAGCCCGAGCGTCTCGGACTGCGAAGGCTCGCCTGGGGCTCGAGAACCCTGGAAGCCTGCCATGCGCGGGTGCTCGAAGCCGGCGCGCGCGGTGCCTCGGAGCTCGTCGAGCTGGAGCTGCCGAACGGCGAGACCCGGCGCGCCTTTGGAGCCCGCGACCCGGACGGCGTCGACCTGCTCGTCTTCGAGGCTTCGAGCGACCACCTCGACCACGTGCAGCTGGGCTGCCTGGACCTGGAACGCTCGAGCCGCTTCTACGGAGACGTGCTCGGTCTCGTCTCGTCCGGCTCCCATCGCGCGACTGCCGCAACGGGAGCCCCCTTCGGCTGGCAAGCGACGGTCGCCTGGTCGGCAGAGATGTTCCGGCACGAGGCCGACGGCGGCGACGGCTTCGCCGTGGCCCTGCTGCAATGGGAGGACCCGAAGGCTTCGGGTCAGCCCTACGCGTGCGCCCACCACCTCGGGCTCTACCGCATGGCCTTCCTGGTAGACGATCTGGACCTTTGCCACGGGCAGTTGCAGGAGCTGCGGGTGGAAGGCCTCGGGGAGCCGGTCGACCTCGACCTCGGCCCGTCGTGCCCCGCACCTCGTTGCCGCGCGCTCTTCTTCCAGGACCCGGACGGAACCTGCCTCGAACTGATCGAGACGCCCGCTGCCGCTCGAGCCTGAGCCGGGCCGGCGACCGTGCGATCAGCGACGGTGGGACCGCTCCCAGCGCCAGAGGATCGGAAACGCCACCAGGGCCAGCAGGATCTCCGATCCGCCGGCCGTGAGGAAGGCGGCCTGGTAGCCGACCCGCGCGCCCGCTTCGGCTCCGACGGTCTGGCTGATCAGCCCCCCGGTGAGGGGGCCGATGATGAAGCCGAGGCTGCCGGCCGCGTTGAAGGCACCCATGGAGGTGGTGCGAACCTCGTCCGGCGTGAGCTCCGTCGTCATCAACATCGATGGAACGAACATCACCGCGGCCGCCGAACCGTTCAGCAGCATGAGCACGACGAGGGCATCCTTCGGCCAGTACCCGACGCTCGCCACGAAGACGCCGTAGATCAGGCTGCCGCCGCAGAGCAGGATCGCCCGGGACATGCGCTGGGAGAGCGCGCCGAAGGGGAAGCTCAGGAGGGCGAAGGGCAGCATGAACGTGGCGATCAGACCGCCGATCTGGGGCGGCGAGAGCTCGTGCACGTTGCGCAGGAAGAGCGAGAAGGTCGAGGTGAAGAACCCGACCGTGAAGCGATCGGCGAAGGCGAAGAGCAGCGGTGCGAGGAGCAGGCGGTGACGCCTCACGAGCCGGACGATCTCACCCAGGCCCGGCCGCTGCCTCGTCTCGGCTCCGGTCTCGCGCAACAGCAGACCCGCCAGGAGCGCGGCGACGAGCACGATCGCCGCGCCCGCACGGAAGGTGCGCTCGGGATCCTCGTTGCCGATCACCCCGCCGAGGGGCGCCCCGATCGCGACGCCCAGCAGCAGACCCGAGCCGGCGATCCCGAGGGCGAGGCCTCGGCCCTCCGGCCCGCGGGACTCGGCGGCCAGCCCCAGCAGCAGGCTGAGCGAGAAGATGTGCGCGCAGCCCTCGAGGAAGCGGATGCCCATGAAGACCGTGAAGGGCAGATCGAGGGTGAGTGCCGAGAAGCAGATCGCGTCGGCAACGAGGGCCCCGGCGATGAGCTGAGGCCGGTGCCCGAACCGGTCGGCCAGAGCCCCCGCGAAAGGCGCAGCCAGCACGGCGCCGACCATGTTGATCGACATGAAGAGCGAGGTCAGCAGCTCCGAAACTGCGAATCGCTCCTGGACCAGCTCCCGCAGCACGGGTACGGGCAGCGTGACGGGCAACAGGATCAGGACCGCGAGCAGGCCCAGGCCCAGCAGCCGCGGGGTCGAGTAGTGCGAGTCGGCGACGCCCCCCATCGGTCGCCGGAGGGTAGCCATCGCCTCGGCCCAGGCCGGTCGCGTCGGCGCAGCGAGCAGCGCCTCGATCGCGCTACGCTGCGCTCCCCCATCCGAGGAGATCCCATGAAGGCCGCCGTGCTTCGCGCGTACAACACACCCCTCGAGCTCGAGGACCTCCAGCTCGGAGACGTCGGCCCCCACGAGGTCCGCGTCCGCACCTCGGCTTGCGGCGTGTGTCACAGCGATCTGCACTGCGTCGAGGGCGCCCTGCCCGTGCCGCCGCCGATGGTGCTCGGCCACGAGCCCGCCGGAATCGTCGAAGAGGTCGGCTCCGAGGTCACCTATCTCTCCCCGGGC
>JAJDAR010000555.1 GCA_029261775.1 Deltaproteobacteria bacterium
GTCGGCCTCGCGCTGGATCTCCTGGCGGCGAAGCTTGGCTTCCGATTCGTCGAGCAGGCCCTGGTTCAGGTCGGCGTCGATGGCCATCTGCTTGCCGGGCATCGCGTCGAGGGTGAAGCGGGCCGCCACCTCGGCGATGCGTCCCGAACCCTTGGAGATGACGACGAAGTTGATGGTGATGAAGATCAGGAACAGGATGATCCCGACCAGGTAGTTCCCGCCGACGGCGATGTCGCCGAAGGCCTCGATCACCTGACCTGCCGCATCCGAGCCCTTCGACCCGTTCAGCAGGATCAGACGCGTGCTCGCCACGTTCAGACCCAGCCGCAGCAGCGTGACGATCAGCAGCATGGAAGGAAAGACGGAGAAGTCGAGCGGCTTCTCGGCGTAGATCGCGACCAGCAGGATCATCAGCGAGATCGTGATCGAGAGCGACAGGAACACGTCGAGCAGGCCGGCGGGCAGGGGCACCACCAGCAGCGCGAGGATCCAGAAGAAGGCTCCCGCGAGCAGGAGCTCGCTGCGCGTCGGGTTCACGGCCGTTCCCCCGCGTCAGGACGGCGCGTCACGAGAGGGCTCCCCAGGCCCGGGCCCGACGTGGATCGATCCGGTAGACGTAGGCGAGCACCTCGGCGACGGCCTGGAAGAGGCTCTCGGGAACCTCCTTGCCGACGTCCGCGGTCTGGTGGAGCAGACGCGCGAGCGGCGGGTTCTCGACGATGGGGACGTCGGCAGAGTCCGCGGCCTCGCGGATGCGCAGGGCGACGTGGCCACGCCCCTTCGCCACGACCTCGGGAGCCGCCATCGCTCCCTGGTTGTAGGAGAGGGCGACCGCGTAGTGGGTGGGGTTCGTGATCACGACGTCCGCGTCGGCGACCGAGGCGATCATGCGCGAGCGCGAGAGATCGCGCTGCATCTGGCGGAACCGGCTGCGAACCAGCGGATTGCCCTCGCGCTGCTTCGCCTCTTCCCGGACCTCCCGCTTGCTCATCTTCATCCGCGTCTCGAAGCGCCAGCGCTGGTAGATCAGATCGATCACCGCCATGACGGCCAGCACCACGAGGATGGCGATCGCCAGGCGTCGCGAGAGGAGCCCGAGGATCTCGAGACCGGGCCCGATGTCCATGTCGGAGAGGCTGATCAGGGTGTCCAGCTCGGTTCCGATCACGGCCCAGGCCACCGCACCGACCACGATCACCTTCAGGATGGACTTGGCCAGATCGAAGAGGCGGTCGGGGCTGACCATCCGCTTGGCGCCCTGCAAAGGGCTGATGCGCGAGCCCTTGAAGTTGAGCGCCTCCGTGCTCAGCATCGGCCCGGTCTGCAGGACCTGCGAGAGCACGCCGGTCACGAGGAAGAGCAGGAAGACCGGCACCACGGCGGCGGCCGAGGGCGCCAGGTGACCGAGCATCAAGGTATGGAAGTCGGCGAGGCTCTCCGGAGGATGCGCGAGGCCCCCCCAGACCGAGCGCGAGAGCTCCGCGAGCGAGCGCAGGATCCCCGCACCGAGAAAGGAGCCGATCGCGAGCACGGCGGTCACCAGGATCGCGACGCTCCCGATCTCGCGACTCTGCGCCACTTCGCCCTTGCGGCGCGCCTCTTCGCGGCGCTTGGGCGTCGCGGGCTCGGTCCGTTCGGCTTCTTCTTCCGCCACCTAGTGGACTCCCAGGACGGCGCCGATGGCATCGCGGGTGGAAGTCGTCAGGGTGCGTGCGATCACGTCGGTGAGCGGACCCGCCCCGAGACCGAGGATCAGCAGGGTGGTGGCGACATGGGCGGGCAGCTGGAGCGCCATCAGGTTCAGCTGCGGGATCGCGCGGCCCAGGATGCCCACGGCCACGTTGGAGATGACCATCGCCGCGGTGACCGGTGCCGCGAGGTGCACGGCGACGCGGAAGATCAGGCTGCCCATTTCGACCACGGAATGGAGCGCCGCGGCGGGAAACCCGGGTTGTCCCACGGGAAGGACCGAGAAGGAGAGCGCCAGACCGCGGATCACCTCGTGATGGCCATCGATGGCCAGGAAGATCATCAGACCGAAGAGCTGGATGATCGACGTGATCACCACCGACGAGGCGCCCGAGGAGGGATCGAGCACGGTCGCGGCGCCCAGACCGCCCTGGATCGAGGCGAACTCCCCCATCAGCGCCAGTCCGCTGAAGATCAGACCCGCAGCGAAGCCGAGCAACGCGCCGATCAGCACCTCGCGGGCCACCAGCAACCAGAGCGTCGCGGCCGTGTACGCCGTCGGATCCCCCGCCTCGCCGAAGCGCGGACCCGCGGCCATGGCGATGCCCATGGCCAGGCCGACGCGCAGGCGCATCGGGATCAGGCGATGGCTGAAGAAGGGCGCGGTGACGAAGAGCGCGATCAAGCGCACCGTCACCAGCCCGAAGGTCCAGGTGTCGTCCAGGGGTAGGGTCACGGTCCCCCTCCCGCAACACGCCCCATGAGCCGCGTTCCGAAATCGACCAGGCTGGCCATCATCCACGGAAAGGTGAAGGCGAAGACGCCCAGGGTGAGCACGATCTTCGGCACGAAGGACAGGGTCTGCTCGTTGATCTGGGTCGCCGCCTGGAAGATGGAGACGACCAGGCCCGAGAGCAGCGCGGTGGCCAGCACGGGTGCCGCGAGCATCAGGCTGATGCGGATGGTCTCCTGGAGGAGCGAGCTGACTTGTTGGAGATCCACGGTGCGCTCCTAGCGAAGCCCGCTGATCAGCGAGCCCAGCACGAGGTTCCATCCGTCGAGCAGGACGAAGAGCATCAGCTTGAAGGGAAGCGAGATGACGATCGGCGGGAGCACGATCATGCCCATCGAGATCAGCATCGAGGCGATCACCAGATCGACCACCAGAAAGGGCAGATAGATCATGAAGCCGATCTCGAAGGCGGTGCGCAGCTCGCTCAACATGTAGGAGGGCAGCAGCGTGGTCATCGGAATCTCGTCGAGGTCCTCGACCGGGCCCGTGCCCGACACCTCGAGGAAGAGGTGCAGGTCGCGCTCCCGGGTGGACTGCATCAGGAAGGCGCGCACCGGCGTCAGTGCGAGATCGGCTGCTTCGGCCGCCTCGATCTTCTCGGCGACGTAGGGCTCGTAGGCCTCGACCCGGATCTGCTCGCCGAGCGGCGCCATCACGAACATGGTCGTGAAGAGCGCGAGGCCGACGAGGACCTGGTTGGGCGGGAGGTGCTGGACCCCCATCGCCTGCCGCAGGAAGGCGAGCACGATCACGATGCGCGTGAAGCTCGTCGCCATGAGCAGCAGCGAAGGCGCGACGCCCACCAGCGTGAAGAACGCGACCATCTCGAGCGCCGAGCTCAGCCCCGCCGGGTCATCCAGGCCGTCGAGCTGGACGGTCAGTCCGCCCTCGGCCCCGGCCGGGATGGCGCCGAGCAGGGCCAGCAGCGGCGCGAGCATGCCGAGCCCATGGACCCAGCGGCGCCAGGAAGGGGCGTTCTCCGAACGCGACGGCCCCGCTTCCTCTTCGACGACCGCCAGAGGGGCAGCCGGGAGGGCCTTCAGCAGCGACACACCGCTCTCACTCGCGCCGATCAGCAGGCGCTCGCCGTCGAGCTCGACGACGTGCAGGCGCTTGCGCGAGCCGAGCGCGCAGGAGTCCACGATGCGCATTCCCGCACGGCGAGCCGCAGGATTGGCCACGCCGGTCCATTGCAGGGCCACGCGCAACAGCGCGAGGCAGCCCAGCACAACCAGCAGTGCAGATCCGATGTCCCACATGGCGACCCACGCCCCCTCTTTGCGTCGGTCCACCTGGCTCTCACGAGCCGGGTGGTTCGACCAGCATCTCCACGATGCGCACGGCCAGGCGATCGTCTTCGACGGTCACCTCTCCGCGCGCCAGCAGACGTCCGTTGACGAGCACGTCCGCGGGTTCGCCCGCGGCACGATCGAGATCGATCACGGCACCCTTCCCGAGCTGGATGACCTCGCGAACCAGCATCCGCGTGGAGCCGACTTCGACGGTGACCCGAAGCGGCACGTCGATCACGAGATTCAGCGAACCCGCTCCGGCGGCTTGCGACGTCGCGGCCATCTGCGGCACCTCTCCCTCTTCTGCGGGCTTCTCGGCATCCATTCCCAAGCTCTCCCTACAG
>JAJDAR010000556.1 GCA_029261775.1 Deltaproteobacteria bacterium
GTTGTTCAAAAATACCGCCCCTTTTGTTTAAATTGGGGTGGGTACACTCTTTAAATTTTTTTTGAGTGACACACCCGACCCCTTTGTCAACTGGGCCAGAAGCTGCCGTCGATCATGCGTTGGAGGGCGTCGCGGTGCGGGATCATCCCGTCCGGATCGTCGCTCCACTCGGACTGGCCGAAATGCACCATGCGGCGGTGGATGCGCGCCATGATGATCCCGTGGCGCAGCGCCGCGTAGGTGAAGTAGAAGTCGAGATCGCGAGGCGTGCGGCCGCTCGCCCGCTCGTAGCTGCTGGCGACGTCCTCGAGGCGCAGGAAGTCGGGCAGCCCGGGCAGCCCCGCACCGACGGCGATGTCCTGGAAGAATCGGTGCATGAAGGCGAGCCAGCCCAGGTCGAGCTCGCGCGGGCCGATCGCGGCCATCTCCCAGTCGAGCAGCGCGGCGGGTCGGAAGCCGTCGTACAGCACGTTGCCGATCCGCGAGTCGCCCCAGCTGATGACCGCCTCGCCCTCGTCCTTGGGCCAGTGATCCTCGAGCCAGCTGAAGGCCGACTCGAGCACGGGGTGCGCGTGCCCGTCGGCCCGGACCCAGTCGTAGAAACGCCGCTGGTTCTCGAAGTGCCGGCGCATCGGCGTTGCGCCGGGCAGCGGGAACTCGAGGAAGGCGGCGTCGGCGGCCTTCAAGTCGATCGCGTGCAGCGCCGCGATGGCGTCGACGGTCGCGTCCTGCAACGTCGTGCGCTCCGCGGGGCTCGCATCGAAGACCCAGCCCGCAAACACGTAGGGCGGCAGGTCCGGAGGTACGCGTCCATCGACCCGGTCCATCACGAAGAAGGGGGTGCCGAGGACGGCGGCGTCGGCCTCCTGCCACCGCACGCCCGGCACCGGCACGGAGCCGTCCTCCGCGATCAGGCGCAGCAGCCGGAACTGCGAGTCCAGGTCGTAGCTCGGAAACACCGGGCAGTCCGCTGCATCGGGCGCCAGCCGGCCGACGAGAGGCAAGCGGCGCTCTCCGCCCTCGGCCCGGTGGGTCACCTCGAAGAGCAGGGTCTCGCTCGACATGCCGCTGCCCGAGGGGGTGCGCACCTCGGGCACGCGGGGCGCGGCGCCCGCAGGCAGCTTCTCGCCCAGCCACTGCTCGAGCTGCCGTCGCGTCTGCTCGGGATCCCGCGACGAGCGCTTCGGGTTCGGGTCGTGCGCGTCCATCCCATCTCCCTGTGGTCTCGGAGCCCAACGAGCGGCCCCCGATCCGGGAGTAAACCGCACGCGAGGCCGGCGCCGCCAGAAGGGCAGCTGCCGTTCCTCAGGCCGGGCCGCCGCCCATCGCCTGGAGCAGGTTGGCCCGCGCGCCCAGTGTGTGGGCGATGCCCGAGAGCATGCCGAAGCTGCGCCCGACCAGCACGAAGTCGCTCGGGATCATGACCAGCGGGTCCTCGCGGACGGCCTCGAACATCTCCTCGGTCATGTCTTCGGTGAACTCGCCCTCGAAGCGCCCCGTGTCGCTGCGCTCGAGCATGCGGCGCGCGATCTTGACGAAGTGGCTGGTGTCGCCGGTCCGGGTCTCGAAGCCGAGCTCCTGGAAGGCGCGGATCATCGCCGACTCGTTCAGGGTCATCAGCGAGAACATCAGCTCGAAGATTCCGAGCCCGAAGCCCTCCGGCAGCTCCTTCGCGAGCCCGAAGTCGAGCAGCACGAGCTTGCGCTCGGGGGTCACGAACATGTTGCCCGGGTGCGGGTCGGCCTGGAAGAAGCCCGCGCCCATGATCATCCGCACGTAGACGGCCATCAGGTCCTGCACCACGTCGATCGGCTCGATGCCCGCCGCCCGCAGCGCGGCGAGGTCGGTGATCTTCATGCCGCCGACCTTCTCCATCACCAGCACCCGGCGCGTGCACCACTCGCGATGGATCACGGGCACGACGACGTTGTCGTCCTTGGCGAAGAGCTCCCGCACCCGGTCGGCGCTGTCCGCCTCGCGCACGAAATCGAGCTCGTAGCCGATGTGCTTGGTCAGCTCGTCGAGCAGGGGAAGCAGGGCGAGCGGCTGCGGATCGAAGCGCTCGTACACCCGGCAGGCCCGGCGCAGGTTCCGGACGTCGAGATGGATGATCTCCTCGATGTCCGGGTACTGCACCTTCACCGCCACCTCGCGTCCGTCGTGCAGGCGGCCGGCGTGCACCTGGGCCAGCGAGGCCGAGGCGATGGGCCGCTCCTCGAACTCGCTGAAGACCGCCGAGAGCGGCTTGCCGAGCTCGGCTTCGACCGTCTGCTTGACGACCGCGAAGGGCTTGGGCGGCACCGCGTCGTGCAGCTGCTTGAGGTTCTCGACGAAGCCGGGCGGAAAGACGTCCGAGCGCGTGGCCACGAACTGGCAGCTCTTGATGATCACGCCGCGCATGGCGAGCGCGGTCGCCAGCACCACCTTCGCCGCCCGCTCGTGGGTCGGGTCGAGCTCGGCGCCCTTGCGCTCCGGCTGCCCGGTCCAACGCCGCCACAGAGCGGGCACCTTGTACAGCACCCACAGATGGGCGGCCGTGCGCGCCACCCGCGCGCTGCGCCCGAGACGGGTCCAGGGATTCATCGGCGGCGTCGGGCCGCGGCCCCTGCCCTCATGCCGAGCGAACGGCGGCGGGCTCGAAGCCGGTGCTCGCCGGCGGCGTCCACGGCGAGGTCAGTGCCTCGAACTCCTCGAGCAGCGCCTTCGGGTTGGAGGCGACCTGCATCGCTTCGACGAGGCCCTCGCGCAGATCGTCTCGCTGCTCTCGGGGCCGGTTGCGCGTCATGTTGCCGAGGACCTCGTTCAGCATGCCGTCGACGACCGTGCGCCCCGCGAGGGTGCCGCCATCGACCGTGCGCAGCGTGCGGCAGCGCAGCTCCGAGAGTGCGGCGCGCAGGTACTCGACGTGCGGGCTCTCGTCGGACTGGATGTAGGTGACCATCGCACCGGCGCGCTCGGGCTCGGCCGAGACCTCGGGGTCGGAGAGCACGTCGATTCCCCACTGGAAGGTGCCCTCGGCGAAGACCTCGACGACCAGCACCTGGCTCATCATCGCGATCATCCGCTCGAGCGTCTCGTCGAGCTGCGGGTAGGGGCGCTCGCGCTTCTCCCCGCGGCTGCGTCGGCCCATCATGCGCATCAGCACGTCGCCCGGCACCTTCGGGTTCTCGAGGGCCAGGTCGCGCGCGGCCTCCCACATCTGCTTGTGTCCGCCCTCGGCTTCGTAGCCGGCCTCGTCCCTGGCATGGGCCTCGAACAGCCCCTTGTCGAGGTGCGCCAACGCCGTGCCCTCGATCGGCTCGACGACCAGCGTGCCGAGGTCGGGCACCTTGACGTCGCGGATCACGGCGCCGAAGCCCTCGACGATCGAGATCACGGTGAGGGTGCGGACGATCGGGTCGCGCACGCCGTGGCGCAGCAACAGCTTGGCCTGCTCGACGTTCGGATACTGGGGCGGCATCAGGCTTCGGGGGATCTCGACCAGCTCGTGGCCTGCGTCGATCACCTGCTGCTGCCACCCGAGGATCCCGGGGCCGCGGTGGAGGGTGCGCGGCGAGCGGTAGCGCCCGTCGGGATCGAAGCCGCCGTGGCAGCGCACGCCGCCCGCGATCAGCGGCTCGTCGTAGGGCCCGCTCTCGAGGAGCTGCTCCGCGGTGTAGGCGATCGGGGCCTCGGGGGCCGTGCTGCTGCTCATGCGGGTCTCCTGCGCGCTGGGGGAGCCTAGCCTCGCGGGAGGATGTCTCCCAACGCCCGCTTCGGCTCGCTCGAGGGGTCGCTCGCTGGATGGCCCTCGGAGCCACACCGTCGGTACCCTTCCGGGCGATCCGACCGCCCCATGCCAGCAGGAGCCCGCCCATGGCCCTCTTCGAGCCCATCGAGTCCACCGGTCCCCGCCGCAAGCTGCGCTTGCGCAGCCCGGCCACCCTCGAGCCGATCGGCGAGATCGAGTGCGGGACGCGCGAGGACGTGGCCGCCGCCGTCGAGCGGGCCCGCAAGGCCCAGGCGGGCTGGGGCGCGTTGCCCGTCGAGGAGCGTGCGAAGCCGATGTGGCGTCTGCTCGATCTCTACATCGACGCCCAGGACGAGATCATCGCCAAGGTCATCGAGGAGACCGGCAAGCCGCGCAACGAGGCGATCGGCATGGAGGTCTTCGCGGGCTGCGACTCGATCTCGTACTACGCCAAGAACGCGCGGAAGTTCCTCGCGCCCGAGA
>JAJDAR010000557.1 GCA_029261775.1 Deltaproteobacteria bacterium
TCGACCAGGCACTCGTCGATGAACCGGTGCCGGAGCGGCACATACGTCGTGACGCCCCGGCCCAGCCTGCGGACCAGGCGGGCCGTCACGCTGCGCGACCACGCGGCCAGGGCCAGCCGGTTGCCGGGAGACAGGAACAGCTGGGCGTAGCGATCGTCGACGACCCGCTCTCCCCTCGGCTTGAGATGCTCCAGGGCCCGGGCGAGACAGACGGCCTCCGCCGTGAGGCTCGGCCGCTCGAGGAGCCGGTGGGCGAAGGGGCGTCGCGCCGGATATCGGTCGCTCATGGGCGCGATGATGTCGCAGCGCGGCTGCAGCGGCATCCCGAGCCGGACGACCGTCCCTGAGCTCCCTGGTTTGACGGGCGGCGCGTTCCTGGCGTGGTCGAGCACGGGCATGACGCAGGCGGTGCCTGCTACGCCGTGCGCCCCGGGCATCTGCCCACCCACGCGCACCGCGGCCGGCTCTCGACGGCGCTGTTTCGCTAGGGCTTGCGCGCTCTCGCGCCGGCGAGGCCCGCCATGAGCAACGCCGGGCTCCGGCGCGCTCAGGTAGTCGAACGGGCGCCGCCTGCGCGCGTACGCCGAGCTCGTGCTCTGGCCGGCATCCTGCGACTTCGACGGGATGTCGGGTCTCGTGCAGATTCCCGTGATGACGGACGGGCGGCTCTTCGCAACCCAGCTGGGCACCGCCGGCACCTCTGCATTGCTCCAGACCTCGCTGACGGGCAGCACCGCAAGGGCGGACGACGAGATCCTCATCGACACCCGTGCTTGTGGCACTACCAGAGGAGATCCCCGAGGGGACCGACCATCTCCGCTGCAGCGGCACAAGCCGGCATCGCGAACGCTCCGGCGGCCAGGATCGGCGTGGATGACGCGCTGCGAAGCAGCTGGGGGTTCAGGTCGCCACGGGCGATCATCCTCTCCACTTCCGGATCGTCAGAGAGCTCCTGGTCTCGTTCGAAAAATGAACCCGGAGCCCGCGCGGGACGACCCCCTCCGTGAAACCCGATCCGAAACTGCTGGAGGAACGAACATGACGACTCGCCACCGACTCTGCGCGGGCGCATTCGCCACCGCGGCGATCGTCCTCGGGGCGGGAGCCGCCTGGGCGGGCAGCATCCACAGCGTCCAGACGGCATCCAGCCGGATCACCCCGGGCACACCCATCCAGATCACGGTCAAGCGGGGAGGCTCGGGCAACTGCGGCGCGCGGCTGGTGCTAGGCGACGGCAACGTCATCGGGCCGTTCGGTTTCGGAACCAACCCCCGCGTCTTCAGCCATTCGTTTGCCAACGAGGGGGTCTACACGATCACCGCGCAGCCCAGGAAGCACG
Source organism: Deltaproteobacteria bacterium (assembly GCA_029261775.1). Lineage (GTDB taxonomy): Bacteria > Myxococcota_A > UBA9160 > UBA9160 > UBA6930. Next base: position 1,340 of record JAJDAR010000557.1, read on the forward strand.
GCTCGCTCGCGAAGTGCAACGGAAACGCCAGGACGACCGAGTTGATCGTCTCGCATGCATCTCTCAAACCGGACAGCAGCGGCGCGACCGGGGCACGACCCAAGGCCACCGGCTTGCCGCCCCGGCCCCGAAGCCTGTCTGAGGACGAGTAGATGCGGCGGCTTATGAGGGCCGGCGGATGGTCGCAGCTGAAACTCCCGGTGAGGACCACGGTGGCTTCGCCAGACCCTGCAGGCCCAGGACGAGAGCCGGGAGCCCCGAGGCTTGCCTCGTGAGCGGAGCTCAACCGCGTTCGTCCTCGCCGGCATCTGTGCCGAAACGTCCAGGTGCGGCAGCGTCGAGCGCGCGGTTGCGGCTCACCTGAAGAAGCCGGGCAACGCGTACCTCATCACCCGAGGATGGAGCGCTGGGAGTCGCCGGGGAGGCCGGCGACTTCGCCTGGCGGCCGGGCGACACATCAAGTCCTGGTGGGGCGTACTGGACTCGAAGTAGTGGTTGAGCGGCCGCGGCGGCGCTAAGTCCCTGAATTTCCTCGGTTGACGCGTTGCGCGTTCGTGGCACAGCCTGGCACAAGCACCGAATCGAGTTCGGTCTTGCGGACGACCACTGGTCACGTCGGGAGGTACGGCCATGACGGGAGACGGGACACGGCGGACTTCGTCGACAAGAGACTCGCCCCCAACTCCCGGTCAGCCGCGAACCGCTCCGCCCTCGAAGAACCAGCGGTACTGCCACGCGAGCCGGACGAGCCCTTCGCTGCCGAACAGCTAGATCAGGTGCACGGCCATGCGCTGGAGGGGGCGTCGACGGCACCCCAGGCAGGGTGGGAAAATGCGTGTCGATGTGATCGAAGATCTCGAAGGAGTCCTGGATGACCGTGCCATCCGGTGTCTCGAGCTGCGGGATGCGATGGCTCCCGGACGTCGGGCGGACGTGCTCGCGAAAGCCCGGGGCGCTCGCAGGCGCTCGACGAAGGGCACTCTCTTCTTGCGCAGGCACGTCCGAATCTACCCCGATTGGCCGTCCGGCACTTGTCCATGCCTCCCAAGGATGAAGCACGCGGCGACGGCGTGTTCACACGTGGAGGTCGGGTTTGACGCCAATCCACCCCGCTCGGACCCGTTGCAGGTCTGGGCTTGGCCGTGCTGGTTTGGGGCGTTGAACGGTCACGCAAGCTCCGCTCCCGGGCGCGACCTGGAAACGCTGGAAGCGCCCGCGGCGCGGTACCCGATCCGCTCCTCGACCGAGACGTGCTTGGCCCCTACGAGGCGGAGCGGGCACGAACCCATCCTCCACGCACGGGGCGATGACCGAAGACCCGCGCAGTACAGCCAGCTATGGTGCGACGCAGGACATGTCGACCTTGGTCATCCCGGCTCCAGAGATGAACACCTCGGCGAGGTTGGATGGGAAGAACGCAGTCGCTCCCGCGAACGCTCCGATCAACGTGCCAGCCTCGGCTGCGGCAACGTCAAAGGGCGCGCCCGGGAAAGGCGTCACCGTCAGGTCAAAGGGCCCCGGCGTGCTGAACCCCCCGCCCGCATCGTTGAGTGTACCCGTGGCCGAGCCCGTCGTGAGCAGGGTCGTCTGCGGCTCGACGGGCGCTCCGAAGTACGATGAGGTTCCCGCTACGCCGTTCGCCGTGCATGGATCGCTGAAGGGCGAGGTCTGAGGCGTCGTCAGGGAGTATTGAACTCGCTGCTGCGTGAGGAATACGGAACTTCCGACCGACCCAGGCGATGCTGCGACACTGGTACATAGCTTCGCATTTGTATAGATGCCCTGATCCGGCAGGAGGCGGCTCGGTGGCAAGCTGCACTGGGTGAAGCCGAGACAGTCATCGTCGCCAGTGGTCTCGGTGTCACCGCAGAACGTGAGGTCGATGCTTGGCAAGGCCGGGACGGCCGCCGCTTTCGCAATGTACCCAGTGCCGCGAATATTCTCGACGCACACGCCTACGTCTGGTCCGGTCAAGCCCGTCCAGTGATAGCGCAGACCCTTTCCGGGCCCGCTGATGATCCCAATGGCGTCCGGGAGGATTTCGGGTACGTCGCAGAATTCCATCGGGTTCTCGCCGAAGGGCGTCTGAGCTGTAGTGAAGGGTGTTCCGGAAACCAGTTCGACTTCGTTCGTACCAGAAACGCGACATACGGAAGCCCAGCAGGGTCCGGCTCGTACGGACGGGCATGATGGGGGGGTACACGTCGCGTCGGCGCCGTTCAGCGGCGCCGACAAGTCCGCGCACTCCGGGCAGAGCGACGAGTCGCAAGTCCCGAAACCGCCAGCGCTTCCGCCCGCTTTGATAGCGGCTTCGTCGCAGTGGACTGTCGTCTCGCATCCGACCTGCTCGGCGAGGGAGCAGCGGGCGTCCGCCGCGCTTCCAATGGCGCGCGAGGTCTCTCCGTTAATGGCCGTCTGGGAGGACCAGGCCCGCGCGAACGCGGCCATGATCGATAGGCGGACGCCGACATCGCCGGTCCCAAAGGTCGAAGTGTTCAGGACGACGAGCCGATCCAGATCGTCATCGGTGCACTTGGCCTTTGCTCCACCCGGAAACGAGTCCACGAGCTGGGCGAACGCCTTCCCGAGCTTCGTCTTTGCGTCGGAGCCGATGTCGGCGCCCAACCCGATCTTGATCAGGCCAGCCTGGCACTTCTCAGCCTGCTTGATGTGGCCCTTTCCCTTGGTCTCGGTCTTGAGCCATCCGTCGACGCACTTGGCCATCTCCTTCTGAACGTCCGACACGACCTTGGCTGAGCTCTTGGTCAACGCCTGCGAGCACTTGTCGATCTGGGCCGAGGGCCCGATGGGGATCAGGGTGAGCACGCACGCGGCTACACCCAAGAATCCGTGTCTTCCTAGTCGGTTCAGTCTCACGTCTTGCCCCTAGTCCATGGTTCGCGAACTCAGAAAGTCGCTAGTTGTGGTTCCCGCACACTCAAAGGCTCTAGTATCTCACACCAGAGCGGGTCGTTGGGCGC
>JAJDAR010000558.1 GCA_029261775.1 Deltaproteobacteria bacterium
GTGCTGCGCGACGTCACGCCGGACGCGCCCGTGATGCAGGACGAGATCTTCGGTCCGATCCTGCCGGTCCTGGCGGTGGACGATCTCGACGAGTCGATCCGCTTCGTGAACGAGCGGGACAAGCCCCTGGCCCTCTACGTGTTCAGCGAGGACGAGGCGGTCCAGGATCGGGTCCTCGAGGAGACCAGCTCCGGCGGCGTGTGCATCAACGGCACGGTCATGCACATCATGGATTCGCGAGCGCCCTTCGGCGGCGTCGGATCCAGCGGCATGGGCGCCTATCACGGACGCCACACCTTCGAGACCTTCAGCCACCGGAAGACGGTGTTGAAGCGCGGGCTCCGCTTCGACCTCAAGATGCTCTACCCCCCCTACAGCGACCGCAAGCGCAGGATCGTGCAGAAGTTCATGTAGATCCCCGTCCTGCCGATGATCTGTCGGAGGGAGAGCCAATGAGCGCATGGACCCGGCGCGCCTTCTTGAAGGCGGGCGCCGCGACGTTGACGGCGGTGGCGAGCGGTTGCGCGAGCCCGCCGCCCAACCGGGAAGACGCCGAGCCGTGGATCGATGCCCATGCTCACGTCTGGGCCCCGGACGACGCGCGGTTCCCGCGGGTCGCGGACGGCCACGACATGAAGCCGAGCTCCTTCCCAGCCGAGATCGCGCTGGCCCACGCGAAGCAGCACGGGCTCGGGCGCATGGTCCTCGTCCAACCCGCCTGCTACGGCCTCGACCACCGATACGTCGAGGCCTGCATGGCCGCGCACCCCGGGCGCTTCGGCGGTGTCGGCCTCGTCGACTGGAAGCACGATCCGGTCGCCGGCCTGGACGAGCTCCACGCGAAGGGCCTGCGCGGCGTCCGTGTGCAAGCCCTTCACCGTCACTATCACCGCTGGCTCGACTGGCCCAAGATGCACGACGTCTGGGATCGGGCGTCGGAGCTCGGCATGAGCGTCTGCATCCTGTCCGAGCCGCGGGCGTTCTCCATCATCGATCGGATGTGCGACCGCCACCCCCGCACCCGGGTCGTGCTGGATCACTTCGGCTGGATCGGCGCCCGACACGTGCCGAGCCCACAGGACGTGGACGCCCTGTGCCGGCTCGCCAGGCACGAGGAGCTGCGCGTCAAGCTGTCGCGCCTCCACGACTTCGCGAGCGGAAGACCGCCCTACGACGAGGCGCTCCCCGTCGTTCGTCGGACGGTCCAGGGCTTCGGCGCCGAGCGCTGCATGTGGGGCAGTGACCTGCCCGGACAGGTCATCCACGGCGACTCCTACGCAGACGCTCTCGAGCTGGTGCGCGAGCGAGCCGAGCTGACACCGGAGCAGCGTGAGCACGTGCTCCGGCGCACCGCCGAGGGTCTCTTCTTCGACGCCTGAGCCCGCCACGAGCCATCCCATACGGAGTATCCTCGCCCGCCGGAGGACACCCCGGTGAGCTACGAGACCCTCGAGACCGAGCGCGACGGACCGATCCTGCGCGTCTGGCTGAACCGGCCCGCGCGCCGCAACGCAGTTTCGCCGCTGCTGCTCCGCGAGGTCGGAGACCTCTTCCGCGGGCTCGAGACCGACTTCGAGACCCGCGTGGTCGTGCTCGGCGGCCGCGGCGCCTCCTTCTGCGCGGGCGCCGACCGCAAGCCCGACCCCGCGGCACGCGCGGCCGAAGCAGAGACCACCGATCGGGGGCGGCGTTTCCTCGGACAACTCGGGCGGCGCGCCTGTCGGGCGATCGAGGAATGCGAGGCCGTGACGATCGCCCGCGTGCACGGTCACGCGATCGGCGGCGGCGCCTGCTTCGCACTCGCCTGCGACTTCCGCATCGCGGCCCGCGATGCTGTCTTCCTGATTCCGGAGGTCGATCTCGGCGTGCCGCTGTCGTGGGGGGGTGTGCCCCGCCTGATCCACGAGATCGGCGCGGCCCGCGCGCGGGAGCTGCTGCTCCGCTGCAACGCCCTCGAGGCTGCGACTGCCGAGCAGTGGAACCTGGTGCATCGGGCCGTCGATGCTGCGGACCTGGACGCCGAAGTCGACGCCTGGGCCTCCGATCTGGCCGGCCGACCCGAGCTTGCCGTCCATATGACCAAGACCCAGCTCCGCGGCTACGCCCGGCTGCACACCCTCGGCGACGCCACCGAGTCGGACGGGGACCTGATCGCCGAGGCTTCGCGGAGCGAGTCGTTTCGGGATCGGTTCGCGAAGTTCGGGAAGGGGAGCTGAGCGGCGGTCGAAGCCCGGTGTCCTATTCTCCCCGCGTGACGTCGCATCCCTCCTCCCTCGGCACCATCCCGCGCCTCATCGAGGATGCGAGCGAGCGCTTCGCCGGGAGCATGGCCTTCGAGGACCAGGGCAGGAAGGTCGCGTTCGAGGAGCTGGGCCCGCTGGTGCGACGGGCGGCCCGCGCCTTCATCGCCGCGGGCATCGAGCCCGGAGACCGCGTCGCCGTCTGGGGGCCGAACAGCCTCGAGTGGGTCCTCGCGGCGGCCGGTCTCCAGTCGGCCGGCGGCGTGTTGGTTCCCATGAACACGCGCTTCAAGGGAGCCGAAGCCGGGTACAACCTGCGCAAGAGCGCTGCCCGGCTGCTCGTGACGGTCGAAGAGTTCGCGGGCGCGCGATTCGTCGATCTGATCCGCGATCAGGAGCTTCCCGACCTGGCGGGGCGGATCGTGTGGGAGGGCTCTCACCCGCAGGCCGTTGGATGGGATGCCTTCCTCGCCGCCGGAGAGGCCGTCCCCGAAGAGCAGGCGCGCCAGCGACTGCTCGCGGTCCGTCCGGACGACCTCGCGGACATCATGTTCACGTCCGGGACCACCGGCAACCCGAAGGGCGTGATGAGCACGCACGTGCAGAACCTCCGGGCCTTCGAGGCGTGGACGGAGGTGATCGGCCTGCGGTCGAGCGATCGCTACCTCGTGGTGAACCCGTTCTTCCACGCCTTCGGCTACAAG
>JAJDAR010000559.1 GCA_029261775.1 Deltaproteobacteria bacterium
TGGCCGTGGTCGAGGGCGACGCCACCGGGCTCTCCTGGGCCCCGGCCGAGATTCTCGACCGCGGGAGGCGCGCCTGGACCCTCGAGCTGTCGGCTGCGCCCGCGGAGCCGCTCGCCGATGGATCGGGAACTCGCCTCCGCGACGCCGGGCTCGTGCTGCTCGCCGCCGACGCCTTCGGGGCCGGCTCGCAGCTCGTCCGCATGTCCGTCGAGTACGCGAAGACGCGCCAGCAGTTCGGTCAGCCGATCGCGCACTTCCAGGCCGTCAAGCACCAGCTCGCCAACATGGCGCTCGACATCGATCCGACCCGTGGCCTGGTCTGGTACGCCGCGCATGCCTTCGACCATCTGCGGGAGGAGAGCGCTCGGGCGGCGGCTCTCGCCAAGGCGCACGTGACCGATCGGGCCATGCACGTCGCCCGCGAGGCGACCGAGATCCACGGGGGGCTCGGCATGACCTGGGAGTGCGACTGCCAGATCTGGTTCAAGCGCGCGCTCTTCGATCGTCAGTGGATGGGCACACCGGAGACGCATCGCACGCGTCTCGCCGAGCTGGGCGGCTGGTAGCCGTGGATCTGCGTTTCGGCGAAACCTACGAGAAGCTGCGCGCCGACGTCCGGGCCTTCTGCCAGGAGGCCTGGCCCCCCCGTGGCGACGAAGCCGCCCTGCCCGCCGCCGAGCAGGCGATCCGATTTCGCCAGCGGGCGATCGAGGCCGGCTTCCTGTTTCGCACGGTGCCTCGCGAGTACGGTGGCGCCGGCGGCGAGACCGACGTGCTGACGGAGACCGTCCTGCGCCAGGAGTTCGACGCGGCGCGCACGCCCCATCGGGGTTCGGTGCAGGGAACGCACATGCTCGTGCCGACCTTGCTCGAATGCGGCACCGAGGAACAGCGCCGCCACTACATCCCCCGCACCTTGACGGGCGAGCTGCGCTGGTGCCAGGGCTACAGCGAGCCGGGCTCGGGCAGCGATCTGGCGTCGCTGCAGTCACGCGCCGAGCTCGACGGCGAGCAGTGGGTGCTGAACGGCCAGAAGATCTGGACCAGCCAGGCCGACTCGGCGCAGATGATGTTCGGTCTCTTCCGCACCGAGCCCGACGCATCGAAGCACGCGGGCATCTCCTACCTGCTGGTGCCGATGGACACGCCCGGGCTCGATGTCCGGCCCCTCAAGATGATGAACGGCGGTCTCGAGTTCTGCGAGGTCTTCTTCGACGACGTGCGCATCCCGGCCGCCAACCTGGTCGGCCGGCGCGGCGAAGGCTGGAAGGTGTCGCGCTCGACCCTCAAGCACGAGCGCATGCTGATCGGCGACGCCTCCGGGGCGCGGCGCGGCTTCGACGAGCTGCTGAAGCTGGCGCGGCGCAGCGAGCGGGACGGACGGCCGGCCATCGACGACCCGCAGATCCGCCAACGCCTGGCCGAGATCGAGGGCTACGTCGTCACCCAGGAGTACTCGGTCGCGCGCATGCTCACGGCGCTCCACAAGGGCGAGGACGCCAAGGTGATGAGCGAGCTGATGATGGCGAAATTGCTGAGCACCAACACCGGACAGCAGGTCGCGCGGCTCGCGATGGACCTCCTCGCCGAGACCGGCCTGGCGAGCCCGGGCGGCGAGGACGTGATCATGGGCGTGCCACACGAGTACTCCGACGGCTTCTGGGTCTCCCACTACATGATGACCCTCGGCAGCGCGATCGCCGGCGGCGCCTCGAACATCCAGCGCAACATCATCGGCGAACGCCTCCTAGGCCTCCCCCGAGACGAACGCCGCAACTGACCCCTGTTGACAAAGGGGCCGGGCCTCTCAGTCAACTTCCCGGTTGACGAAGAGGTCGGGCCTCCCAGTCAACTTCCCGGTTGACGAAGGGGTCGGGGCTCTCAGTCAACTCCCGAGTCGGCAGAGGACTTGACGAAAGTGCCGGGCCTTTGACTTGAGTTGTCGGGGTCAGCGGCGGTCGACCTGGCCGTCGGGGCGGATCGCGAAGGTGGCGCGGCGGCTGGCGCCTCGGCCGGGAGTCTGGGGCACGGCGAAGAGCCCGACGTCCAGCCGAGCCTCGGCTCCGTCGCCGACCCGATCGACGCGCACGAAGCCCAGGGTCTCCTCGGCGAAGAGGCGATCCCGACCGGTCGGCTTCACGACGCGCGTGTCCGAACCGCTGCCGGCCACCACGTGGAGGGCGACATCGGCGCCGCCCTCGCCCTGCAGCGCCTGCAGGTTGTGCTCGTGTCCAGCGAGGAACAGATGGACCGGGACCGCTGCCTTGGCGATCGCGGCTCGGACGCGCCCGGCATAGTCCTCGTCGTAGCCGTGGCCCGGGTCGGCGATCGGATGGTGGGCCGCGACGATGCGCCACGGCCCCTTCGAGCGCGCGAGGGCCCGGGTGAGCTCTCGCTCTCCACCATCGTCGAGCAGGATCGGCATCGACTGCAAGAGGATCAGACTGACGCCGCCCGGCAGATCGTAGACACCGACCCGGTCGGGCATGGTCCAGCCCTTCAGGTAGGTCTCGACGACCTCCTTCTGCAGCATCGGACTCTCGCGCTCGCCGTAATCGTGGTTGCCCAGCACCGCGTAGAGCGGCACGGGATGTCGTTGGTCCGGATCCACACCGCACTGGTCGGCGAGGCTGCCGCGGCCGCGCGAGGTGAACTCGAGGAAGCGGCAATACGGAGAGACGATGTTGACGCGCAGCCGGTCCTTGAGCTCGTCCTCCTCGAGACCGTCGGGGTAGAAGTTGTCCCCCAGCAGCACGACGCCGTCGACCTCCGCCCGCACGTCCTCGGCTGCGAGCGCGCGCGCCACCTGGTACTGCGGACGCAGCGCGGCAAGGGGGCCCCCGATCGGCTGGCCGGTGTCGCCGACGGCCAGCAAGGAGAGCTGCGCCGTACGCGGGCCCGGCGGCGCCGTGCGGAGCGCCACCAGCGCGAAGGTCAGGAGGCCGGCCAGGGCCAGCAAGGAGGCGGTTCGTTTCACGCGGGGACCCTAGAGGGGTGGAATGAAGAACGCGTGATCCCTCGGCGGCACGCCCGCCGCGGGGCCCTGCGAGCTAGGCCTCGGCGAGCCTGGGCAGCAGCACCTCTCCGGTGATCCGCAGGCTGGCCTCGATCCGCTCCGGCGCGAGTGCACCGAACTGCATCAGGCACATCAGTCGATCGGCGCCGAGAGCCGCATAGCCGCGCATCTTGGCCTCGCAGCGCTCCGGGTCGCCGATGATCACCGATTCGACCGCATCGAGGACCTCGTACACCTCCTCGGGATCGAGCGCCTGGCCGGCGCGCTGGCGGTTGAGCAGCCGGATCACCGGCACCGGATCGTCCACGTCGTCGTCGGGCGGCGGCGCCTCGGGCTCGGCCAACGCGCGCGTCGCCCCCGGGTCGTTGACCGCCAGCTGGCCGCGGATGGCGTCGATCCAGATCGAGCGCGGCACCTGGAACACCCGCGGCGCGGCGTTCACGAACCAGAGCGCCGCCTCTCCGGCTCCGCTCGCCACCGCCTCCGCCCGGGTCTCCG
>JAJDAR010000560.1 GCA_029261775.1 Deltaproteobacteria bacterium
CCTGGGCGGCCGGGTGCGTCTCGGGCCCGACGCGCAGTACGTGGACGTCGCCGATCTGAGCGTGGACCCCGCGAAGGCGGAAGCCTTCGCCAGGGCGGCGTCCCGATACCTTCCAGGTCTGCGCGCAGAAGATCTGCAGCCGGAGATGGCCGGCCTGCGGCCCAAGCTGCAGGGACCCGGCGAGGGGTTCCGCGACTTCGTCGTCGCCGAGAGCTCGGCGTGGGGAGCGCCCGGCATCGTGCACCTGATCGGTATCGAGTCGCCGGGACTCACCGCGGCGGAGGCGCTCGCGCGCCGCGCCGCTGATCTGTTGGACGGCCGCGCCGTCGCTGAGTAGAGGACCGTGGGTCCGATCCCGCCCGATGCGCGGTCTCGTCTGCCTTGACGCCCGATGTGTGGTCTTCTCTGCCGTGATGCCGGCTGGGCGACCCGGATTGAGGACGCGGCGCGGGTGGGCGAGGATCCCGCCGGGAGGACACCCCGATCCGATGTCTCCGAGCCCGCTCCAAGCCGTGACCCCGGCGCTCTCATTCCAGCCCCTGAACTTCAGCGCCGAGGCTCCCGGCCCCGAGGGCTGGCGACCCCTGCTCGACCAGTGCCGCGCCGCCGATCTGGCGGGAATCGATCGGCTCGTCGTCTCGGATCACGTCGCCTTCGGGGAGGACCTCGAAGCGTACGGACGTCCGGAGATCGGCGGCATCACCGGGGGCGTCCAGCCGACCGGGCCCGACGGGCACTGGCTCGAGCCGCTGACCCTGCTCTCGGTCGTCGCCGGCCTCACGTCGCACAGCCGCTTGATGACCGGGATCCTGATCGCTGCGCTCCGGCGGCCCGTCGTCCTGGCCAAGTCGCTGGCAACGCTCGACGTCCTGTCCGGGGGTCGGGTCGACCTCGGGGTCGGCGTCGGCTGGCAGCGCGAGGAGTACGAGGCAGCGGGTCTTCCCTTCGAGGGCCGCGGTCGGCTTCTCGATCGCAGCCTCGAGCTCTGTCGGCTCTTCTGGTCGCAGCGGGTCGCCTCCTACGAGTCGGAGGGCCTCCGCTTCGACAAGGTCCACATGAGCCCGAAACCGCTGCAGCCCGGCGGCGTCCCGCTCTGGATCAGCGGCACCCTGAACCGCAACGTGCTTCGACGCATCGGGCGCTTCGGCGCCGGCTGGATTCCGTGGGGGGCGGACGCGGCGGATCCCGTGGCAGGTCTCGCGCGGGTTCGCGGTGCCCTGGCCGAGGCCGGCCGCAGCGCCGACGGCTTCCAGGTCACGGCGCCGCTCGGCCTCCGCCGTGGCGAGGACGTCGGCGCCGCGATGGACCGGGCGGCGGCGCTGGCGGAGCAGGGCATCACGGACTTCCGACTCGGGGTGCGCGTTTCGAGCGAGCTGTCCGCCGCGACGGACGAGCTTGCGCCCATCGTGGCCAGCTTCCGGACGGCCGTGGGTCGCTAGCGTTGCGATGCCGCCGGAGGGCCGGTGAGTCTCCAGCTCCAGGGCGTGGCTCGAAGGGTCGACGGTGTGACCTGCGTGCGGGACATCGACCTCGACCTGGAGGACGGCTCGCTCACGGTCCTGCTGGGCCCGATCGGGGCGGGCAAGACCAGCCTGCTGCGGGTGATGGCCGGCCTCGACGCCCCGAGCGAGGGACGCGCCCTGCTGGACGGCGAGCGCGTGCACCGGGTGCCGCCGCGTCGCCGGCGGGTCGGCTTCGTGCACCAGGCCTTCGTCAACTATCCGAACCGCAGCGTCCGTCAGAACCTGGCGGCTCCCCTCGAACGAAGCGGGGTCGATGCGCGTCGGGTGCAGGAGCGGGTGGAGGACGTGGCCCGGTTGCTGCGCATCGAGCCGTTCCTGGATCGCAAGCCCGCCGAGCTCTCGGGGGGGCAGCAGCAGCGCACGGCCCTGGCGCGGGCCCTGGCGCGGGGAGAGGGCCTGCTGCTGCTCGACGAGCCGCTGGTCAATCTCGACTACAAGCTGCGGGAGGAGCTGCGCTTCGAGCTGCGGGCGATCTTCGAGCGCGGCACCCACACCATCGTGTACGCGACGAGTGATCCCTCGGAGGCCCTGGCGATCGGTGGAACGACGGCCGTGCTCGACCGCGGTCGCCTGCTTCAACAAGGTCCGGCCCTCGCCGTGTACCGCGAGCCGGCGACCCGGCGCGTGGCCGACCTGACCAGTGTGCCCTCCATGAACTGGACGACGGGCCGGCTCGACGCCCACGGATGGAGTGTCGAAGGAGCGGCTCCGTCGCCTCGGGTCCCGGCGCACCTCACCGGAATCCCCGGCGGCGAGCTCCGCTTCGGCGTCCGACCCCACCAGGCAACCCTCGAGCGCCGCTCGGCCTCCGACCTGCAGCTCGAGGGTCGGGTGTCGCTCGCCGAGCTGAGCGGGTCGGAGACCTTCCTGCACGTCGATCTCGAGAGCACCGCGCGTCGTCGAGCCTGGGTGCTGCACCGGCCCGGGACCGAGCCCCATGAGCCCGGCGAGACGGTCTCGCTCTTCGTCGACCCGGCGCACCTGCACGCGTTCGATCCGGCCGGACGGCTCCTCGCTGCGCCGGGCTCCTGATATGGCACGCATCGAGCTCGACGACATTGCCCACCGCTACGGCCCGGCCCGCGACGGGGCCTGGGCCCTGGACCAGCTGTCCCTCGACGTCGCCGACGGCAGGGCCTTCGCGATCCTGGGGCCCTCCGGCTGCGGCAAGACGACGCTGCTGAAGATCGTGTCGGGTCTGCTCCGCCCCACGAGCGGGCAGGTGCGGCTCGA
>JAJDAR010000561.1 GCA_029261775.1 Deltaproteobacteria bacterium
CGTGAGGGTCATCGAGCCGTAGGCGAGCAGGGTCAGGCGCGCGGTCGCCCGGGCGCGCATCTCGCCCGGGTAGTTCTGCGTCCACACGACGCTGCGCACCGTCACCAGTCCGCCGATCACGAGCCGGCTGGCCACCATCAGTGCGATCAGCACGAAGCCTCCCCCGCGACCCTCCGGGAGGAACGCCACGGCGGCGACGATCGCGACCAGCAGCGACTGCAGAGCGACGACGAGCGGGACCTTGCGATGCCGTTGGGCGAGGCGCGCCCACAGCACGCTCGACAGGTTTCCGAACATGGGGGCGGCGCTCAGCAGGGCCAACCACATCGGGTGCACGTGGTAGATCTTGTCGGCGATCACGCCGACGAAGCCGCCTTCCATCAGCGCGTAGCTGACGGAGATCGAGGCGTCGGTCAGGCGCTCGCGCCGGAAGCTGCGAAGCGACCAATCCGGCAGCGCCGGGGCCGTGATGTAGTGGCGCACTGCCCAACGAAAAAGCCCGGCCGTCTGGGCCGGGCTCTCCGCTGCGCTCTCGCGCGTGCGTATGGGCCGGCCCTCAGCCATCGGGGGTCGCCTTCGGGGCGTCGATGTGGCGGAAGTGGGCCCAGCGCATTCGCGCAACCTAGCACACGTCCGGCAGGCGGCAGCTCGAGCGGAACGGGTCTCGAGCCGAAGTCGGATCATGGATTCCTTGCTCGTTCCGATCGCGGTCGTGAGCCTGTTCCTGCTCGGATGGTTTGCGCGCAGCCGCGGCGAATCGGCCGCGCTGCGCCTCGATCCGCGAACTGCCAGCGTGGAGGAGCTGCTGCTGGCGGGGCGCAAGATCGAAGCGATCAAGCTCTATCGCCGGCAGCACGGTGCTGGCCTCAAGGAGGCTAAGGAAGCCGTCGAGGCGTTGCTGCCCGGTCTCCCGCGCCTCTAGCGGCTCGGCCTTCCGCGCTGCCCGCGTCGCGCGCCAGCGCCCCCGGGTTAGACTGGGTTCCACGCGCATCGGAGGCTCCCCATGGCCCTGCAGTTCGAGCTCGGGCAGGTCGATTGGCACGAGATCACGGGCCAGCCCGGAGAGAGCGAGCTTTGCGTCCACTACGAGTACGCGATCCTCGGCCACGACCGGAAGACCGGTACCCTGGACATGCTGATGCGCTGGTCCGGCGACGGCGGGCACTGCGAGCGTCACCGTCACGTCGCCGTGACGTCCACCCTGGTGCTCGCCGGAGAGCAGCACCTCGACGAGCTGCTGCCGGACGGTTCGATCGAGTCCAAGGTGCGCCGCGCGGGCGACTACGCCCTGTCGCTGGGGAACGATCCGCCGCACCTCGAGCGCGGAGGCCCGGACGGCGGCGTCGTGCTGCTCTCGATGCATCACTCCAGCGGGATCCTGTTCGAGGTGCTCGACCCGGATCTGCAGGTGATCGGCGAGGTCGACATCGAAGCGTTCGTCGCGAGATGGAACGCGCGCTCGACCCTCCAGCCGCAAACCCCGTCGTCCCGAGCGGAAGGCTCCTGATCCGGAGGTCACCGATGCCCACTCTCCATGCAGCGGCGCCGCAGTTCCTGGTCCGCGATCTGCCCCGGGCGCTCGCCTTCTACGAGCATCGCCTCGGCTTCTCGATCGATTTCGTCTACGAGGGCTTCTACGCCGGGGTCTCCCGGGATGCTGCGCGGATCCACCTGAAATGCGCGCCCTCCCTCGAGGCGGAGCGGGATCACCGCAAGAAGGGCGACCACCTGGACGCCCACCTCGACGTGACGGACGTGCAGGTTCTCCACGACGAGCTCTCGGAACGAGGGGCGCCCATCTGCAAGCCGCTCGAAGAGCGGCCGTGGGCGGTGAGGGACTTCACCGTCGAGGACCCCGACGGCTACCTGCTGTGCTTCTCCGAGGCCACCGAGGGCGGCTCCTGACACACGTTCGCGACGAAGATCGTCTGGCGTCGTGGTAGCCTCCCGGGGTTCCGATTCGAGGGGGGCGTCATGAGGGTCTTGGCCAAGGGAGCGGTCGTCCTCCTGGTGCTCGCGGCAACGCTCGTCGGCATCGAGGCGGCCGGCCGCGCCGACCGACTCGAGGTCGGGGCGCTGCCCATGGCCCTGGTCGTGATCGGGGCCTTCCGCCTGTTGGGTCCGCGCGCCGAGCATGCCGCGTGGGCGGTCTTCCTACTCCTGCTCGGGCTGACCTACGTGAACCCACAGAGCGATGCGCTGGTCCGGGAGCTCGCGGCCTTCGGCGTCTGTGCGGGCCTCGCCATCCTGGGCCTGACGACCTCGCCCTGGTTCCTGGCGGCGGGCTTCGTCGCCCACATCGGCTGGGACTTCCTGCCGCGCGAGCTGCCCTCGCATCTCGTCGGGCTGCCCGTTGCCTGCCTGCTCTTCGATGGGCTCGTGGCGGCGAACATCGCGTGGAACGCGCGGACCGGGCGCTGGATCTCGCCGCCGCAGCCGGTGCCGGCATGACCCGGGATCCGGTCGAGGCGTTCCTGGCCAGCTACAGCACCGAGGTGCGAGAGGTCGCGCTGGCTCTGCGCGCCGTGGTGCGCAAGCTCGCACCCGATGCGGAGGAGAAGGTGCACCCTGCCTGGAAGACGATCGCCTACGGACACGCGCGCAAGTTCTGTGCGATCTCTCCACACACGGCATGGGTGAATCTGCAGTTCCATGCCGGCGCGTCGCTGCCCGACCCGAGCGCTCTTCTCGAAGGCACCGGCAAGAGCATGCGGCACGTCAAGCTGGCGTCGCTTCGGGAGGTGAGGCGCAAGGCGGTGAAGGAGCTGATCCGGGAGGCTGCCGAGCTGGCAGGCTGAGCCGCTAGCCGACCCGGGACGCTCGCGAGAGGGCGTCGTCGATGAATGCGCGGGTCAGCGCCAGGTCTGCCGGGTCCGCGGGTTGGCGGACTCCGAGCGCGGGATCGCCGCGCAGTGCCGACGCCCTGTCGATGAGGCCGTGCCAGCGCGGGTCGAGTGCGCCCTTGGCCCAGCGGGCGGCCTGGTCCTTGGACAGGACCTCGCCCGTCTCGAGCGTGGCGAGCATCCGGCAGTAGCCCAGCACCGTGTAGGGCTGGTCGTGCTGGCTGTCGAGCATGGCCGGGTCCCCTTCGATCTCGGCCGCCCACAGGACCATGTCCTCCCCCATCTCCCGACGCAGTGCCGCGCGGGGGACGGGGTCGATCAGCTGCTCGGGCGACGGCCCGAACAAGGCGATGCCCTGCTCGCGGGCCATCCAGCGGATCACGTGCCGGTTGCAGTGGAGGGAGCGGACCAGCTTGCGACTGCCGTTGTCCAGGTAGAGGAGCGGAGTCCGCTTGGGGTCGGCGCGGCGCAGGATCGGCCTGGGGATGTAGGAGCCGTCCAGCCGGCGGGACCAGGCCGAGTCGCCCTCGAAGAGACGGCCGTGCAGAGCCTGGAGGTCGGCGAGCCGATCGGCCGGGACGTCGTCCTCCAATGCCACGAGGAAGTCGACGTCGCTGTGCCGGTCGAAGTGCCCGGCGGCGAAGGACCCGAGCAGATAGACGGCGACGACCCGCTCGCCGAGCACCTCGCGCGTGCCGTCGACCAGCCGGGCCAGGAGCTCGTTGACGTCGGGTACGGGGGTCGGGCTCGGCATCCGTGGCGAACGTAACGGGCGGGGCGGCATCCATGCCGCCCCGCCCTACCGGGTCCAGTGTCGGGAGCGTCCGGTCGATGTGGGAGGGATGGATGCGGAGCTCGGACCTCCCGTGATCGTCATCCGCCCTTCGCTGGGCGGGATGGTCCGCATCTCGTTCAAGCTCTTCGTGCTGGTCGCCGTCGTCGCCGGTCCCCTGGCCTGGTGGAAGGGGAGGACCCCGGCCGAGCTGCTGAACGGGCTGATGGGGACCGCCGCAGCCTTCACCGTGCTCGCCCTCTTCCTCGCCCTGGTCGTGCGACCCCTGGGGCTGCGTGTGTACCCCACTGGGCTGGTGGGCCGGACCTTCTGGGGACCGCGGAAGCTGCTGCCCTGGCAGGGAATCGCCGCGTTGCAAGCGGACCACGCCTCTGGTGTCACCTTGATCATGATCACGTCGACGGGCGACGGCCCGACGCTCTGGACGCTCCCGGACGTGATCGAGCACCCGGAGCTGCAGCGACTGGCCTGGCAGTTCGCCGGGGCCGACAACCCCATCGTGCTGGGCGACCGCAGCACGACCGAGCCGGGGATCGGGTAGGATCGGGCGACCCCTGCCAGGAGCAGCCGCCATGGAACGCACCCCCGACCCTCACGCCGTGCTCGATGTCGCAGACTTGCGCACCCTCGTCGGCGAGCCGTTGCCGGGGCTCGATCTGAAGAACCAGGCCGCCCTCGACGAGGACGCCATCGATTTCATCGCGCGCTCGCCCTTCCTCGTGCTGTCGAGCGCGGACGCCGACGGCAACCTCGACGCCTCGCCGAAGGGAGACGGGGCGGGCTTCGTGCTCGTCGAGGACGAACGCACCCTGGTCGTGCCGGACCGGCCCGGCAACAAGCACGCCTACGGGCACCAGAACATCCAGGCCAATCCGAAGGTCGGCCTGCTCTTCCTGATTCCCGGCACGCCGGAGACGCTGCGGATCAACGGCACCGCCGAGCTGACGCGAGATCCGGAGCTCCTGGAGCGGCTCGCTGCGCGCGGCAAGCCCGCGGTGCTGGCCATCCGCGTGCACGTGGACGAGTGCTTCTTCCACTGCGCCAAGGCCTTCCTCCGCTCGGGTCTCTGGAAGCCGGAGTCGTGGCCCGAGCGGGTCAAGGTCTCGTTCGGAAAGATGCTCGCGAAGCGAGCCGGAGCCGACGAGTCGGTGGCCGCCTCGGTCGACCAGGCGGTCGCCGACGACTACCGGGACAACCTCTAGCGGGTTCGTCGTGACGGGTTCCGTCGACGGAGAGATCCGCATCCGGCCCTACGCGGTGGGCGACGCGCCCCTCTTGTTCGAGGCGGCGCGAGAGTCCATCGCGGAGGTCTACCCGTGGCTGGAATGGTGCCATCCCGACTATCGGATCGAGGAGGCGGAGGAGTGGATCGCGAGCCAGGTCGAGAGCTTCGCAGCGGGCCAGGAGTTCGCCTTCGTCATCGAGTCGGCCGGGGGCCAGCAGCTCGGCGGGGTCGGCCTCAACGAGATCCGGCCGCTGCACCAGGTCGCGAACCTCGGGTACTGGGTGCGAAGCTCGGCAGTGGGTCGAGGCGTGGCGAGCCGAGCGGTCGGGCTCGCCGCGGCGTGGGCCTTCGCGCACACCGAGCTCGTCCGCCTCGAAGTCATCGTGGCGGTGGACAACCGCGCCAGCCAGCGGGTCGCCGAGAAGGCCGGAGCCCATCGCGAGGGTGTGCTTCGCAAGCGGCTGCAGGTGCACGGGGCCTGCCACGATGCCGTCATGAGCTCGATCGTTCGCGACGTCTAGGCTCTCGTCGCCTGTCTCGGGAGATCCAGTGGTCGAGATCCGATCCGCACATGCCGCCGACGTTCCGGAGATCGCCCGGATCCACGTCGACAGCTGGAAGGATGCCTACCGCGGCATCCTTGCGGACGAGCTGCTCGCGGGGCTGCGGGTCGAAGACCGGGTCGCGGTCTGGGAGCGGTGGATCGAGGGCGAGGACGTGCGGGTCTGGCTCGCGGAGAGCGCGGGGGTCGTGGAGGGCTTCTGCCGGCTCAGCGCGGCCCGGGCGATCGCCGATCCGCCCCATGGGTTTGCCGAGGTGACCCATCTCTACGTCCGCCCCGGCCGCACCCGGGGCGGACAGGGCGGAGCGCTTCTGACCGAGGCGCTGCGTTTCGCGCAGGGCGCCTCCTACGCGGGTCTGCTCCTGTGGGTGCTCGAGGACAACCTCCGCGCTCGGCGCTTCTACGAGCGGATGGGCCTCGCGGCGGACGGCGCGCGACACGACGAGCCCGACTGGCTTGGGCCCGGGGTCTTCGAGGTGCGCTACGCCGTCCGTTTCGGCGAGACGCGCTAGTTCGCCCCCGGTCGCTCGACGCCCATCCGCTGCGGAGGCCCGCAACGCTGCGTGGCCGCCAGACCGACGAAGAGCAGCAGGCCCACTGCGACGAGCGTGGCCGTCAGCCACTTGCGGAGCTCTCCCTGCATGTCATCTCCAGCCAGGGCCGCTCGATCGGCGGACCGCCGGGTCTGGTACGGTCTCGACATCGCGCGGGTTACTCGCAAAGGAGGGGGTTCGGATGGCCGAGACCCAGGTTCTCGGCGGCTGCCTCTGCGGCCGCGTCCGCTTCCGGATCGAGCTGCCGACGCTCTTCTGCGGCCATTGCCACTGCAGCATGTGTCGCCGCAATCACGGCGCCAGTCACGTGACCTGGTTCGCGGTTCCGGAGGCGCAACTCACGATCGAAGCCGGGGAGCAGGACCTGACGCGCTACGTCTCGTCTCCCCACGGCTCCCGCTCCTTTTGCGGCCAGTGCGGCAGCTCGCTCTTCTGCGTGACGGCCGCTCATCCCGGTCAGGTCGACATCCCCCTCGCCAACATGGACGGTCCGATCGATCGTGCCCCGCAGCTCCACTTCTTCTTCGACGACCGAGCCCCGTGGGCCTTTGTCGAGGACGGTCTGCCGCGGCTCGGAGGGGAGTCCGGCATGGAGCCGATCGATTCCCCGGGTGAGTAGAGGCCTCCGCAAGCGCCCGTCGATCCGATAGATTCCCTGGCCGTGGCCTGGACCGAGCGGATCGCAGCCTTCCTCGTCGTGCTGTCCTGCGTGTTCTACGCGGGGCTGCTCGCCGTGCCCTTTCTCGCCGAATCGACCGGAGGTCGGGCGACGCTCAGCGGCGGGCTGATCGTCGCCGGCGAAGGCAGCTTCTGGCTCGGGGCGCTGGTCGCCGGTCCGGCCGTGATGCGTCGCTACCGCCACCACCTCGACCCGCGGACGTGGTTCGAGCGGGCGCCGGCGCCGGAAGCGGGCGCGGCGGCCCTCGCCGATCGCGCAGACCCCTGAGTCGACGGAGGAGGCATGTCCGACCTTCCTTTCCCCGCACGCATCCGAGCCCTGACGCCTTTCGAGGGGCCCTTCGACGCGCGCCAGCTGAGGGCGTCCGGGTGCGAGGTGCTCTTCGCCTCGTACCCCGCCGGAACCACGATCGAACCGCACACCCACCCGACCGAGAACTGCGGTGTCATCACGCGGGGCGAGCTGATCCTGATTCGCCGAGGCGAGGAGGAACGCTACGGGATCGGCGAGTGGTATCAGCTGCGGCCCGGAGAACAGCACGCGGCGCGCTTCGAGGTGGAAACCTCGGAGATCGAGTTCTGGTTCGAGCCCGTCTAGGCTCCTTCCATGTCCAGCCCGGTGCATCTGGAGACCCCGTCTGCCGCGCGCTGCGCAGAGTTCCTGGCCGCGGTGGCACGGAGCCGGAAACTGCATCGGGGGTTCGCCGCGCCGCCTACTGACTCTGCGTCCTATGCCAACTGGCTGCGACGCCTCGCAGAGGAGCGCTACGAAGGCCACTTCGTCGTCGCCACGACGGAGGACGCGCTGGCGGGCGTCATCAATCTCAACGAGATCGTGCGGGGATCGTTCCAGAGTGCCTACCTGGGGTACTACGCGCTCGCACCGTTCGCGGGACGGGGCCTGATGCGCGCCGGGCTCGCCCGGGTCGTTCGCCGGGCGTTCGGGGAGCTGCGCCTGCACCGGCTCGAGGCCAACATCCAGCCGCAGAACCTGGCCTCGCTCGGGCTCGTGCGCAGCCAGGGATTCGTTCGCGAGGGCTACTCGCCGGGCTACCTGAAGGTGGGCGGGCGCTGGCGCGATCACGAGCGGTGGGCGCTCGTCCGGGGGAGCCGACGCGCGGTCTCTGCCTGAGCGCGGCGTCGGGAGGAACGGATGCATCGACTGTGCCTGCGGCGAGCGAGCGGGCTCGACGAACGGGTGATTCCTCTCGCCCGCGAGGCCCGCGCCGAGGGGCACCGCTTCGTGGACCGTCTCGTCGACGATTGGCAGGGCGGTGAGAACCGCTTCGACCAACCCGGGAACGCCTCTGGCTCGCGTGGAGCGGCTCCCGCCTGGTCGGGACGTGCGGCCTGAACCGCGACCCCTTCGTTGCCGATGCGCGGGTGGGCAGGCTGCGAAGGCTCTATGTGACGCGGGCGTGGCGGCGACTCGGCCTCGCGAGCTGGCTCACGGGTGCAGCCCTGGCCACGGCCCGAGGTGCCTTCGACGAGGTCCGCCTGAGGACCTTCTCGACCGAGGCCTGGGCCTTCTACGTGGCCCGCGGCTTCACGCCGATCGGCGACGAGACGGCGACGCATGTCCTGACGCTCGAGGGCAGATGAGCGCTGCGAGGCCCTGGCCTCTCCCCCTGATGCCGGGCCTTTGGCAGCGAGCCGGCTCTGGTAGGCTTGCGCGCGGATGAAACGCGCCCACGCCATGATCTTCCTGGTCGTGTTGCTCGGCTCCGTCGGCTGTGACCAGGCGTCGAAGCGGGTCGCGACCTCCGTCCTGACGGAGACCGGAGCCTTCTCACTGGCCTCGGGGTTCGTCCGCTTCGAGCTCGCCTACAACCCGGGCGCCTTCCTCAACCTGGGTGTTCACCTGCCCGAGGCGGTTCGGACCGGGCTGTTCGTGTTCCTCGTGCCCCTGGCCCTCGTGATCTTCTGCGTGCAGTTCCTGCGGGTCCATCAGATCTCGACGAGCCTGCTCCTGGGCCTGGGTCTCTTCGCGGGTGGAGGGGTCGGCAACTGGCTGGACCGCCTCTTTCGCGACGGCGCCGTCACGGATTTCGTGAGCCTGGGCATCGGTCCGGTTCGCACCGGCATCTTCAACTTCGCCGATCTGGCCGTGATCTCAGGCGTGGCCCTGATGCTCTGGTGCGCACGCAAGCTCCGAGACGACTCCGAGGAAGAAGCAAGCGCCTGACGCGACTGGCTCCACCGCTCGGGGTCCAGTGGCTTCGGGGGCCAGATGGGAAGGCGCGGAGATGAGCCGGATCGATCCCCAGGCCCGGATCTGTCCCGACTGCCGGAAGCCGCTGGCAGGGCAGGATCGCGACGGCATCCATGTCGACGTCTGCGAGAGCTGCTCGCTGCTCTGGCTCGATGCGGGAGAGCTCGAGGCGCTCGGGAACCGCGTCTTCTCGTGGCCGCGGCCCGATGGAACCGACTGGGTCGGAGCGGGATCCCGCTCCGACGCCGCCTGCCCCGGATGCGGCGCAGCGGCTCTGGAGCTGGGGTCGGTGGGGGATCACACCGTCCAACGTTGCGGGGCGTGTCGCGGTCACGTGATCCGCACCGGCAGCTCGGTGGCCGGAGCCGATCTGCTGGTCGACCTGCTCACCTTCCTGGCCTGGTCGTGATGGAGCGGGTGGGGATCCGTTGGCCCTGACCCTCTGGGGCCGACGCAGCGCCTTCAACGTCCAGAAGGTGCTCTGGATGCTGGCCGAGCTCGGCCTCGAGGCGGAGCACCGGCCGGCCGGTGGCTCCCACGGTCTCCTCGATCAGCCCGGGTTCCTGGCGATGAACCCCCACGGCCGAATCCCGGTGCTCGTCGATGGCGACGAGATCCTCTGGGAGTCACACACGATCCTGCGCTACCTGGCGGCGCAGTACGGTGGCGAGCGCTTCTGGCCCGCCTCGCCGGCGGCCCGATCGCTCGCCGATCGCTGGATGGACTGGTCGCAGACGGCCCTGCAGCCGGACTTCATGCGCCTGTTCTGGAGCTACTACCGGACCCCCGAGCCCGAGCGCCCCGCGGATCGCATCCTGGCGGCCCGCCGCGACTGCGAGGCCCGCTTCTCGCTGCTCGACGGCGAGCTGGGCGATCGGCCCTACCTCGGAGGATCGGAGTTCGGGCTCGCGGACGTTCCCGCCGGGACCACCTTGTTCCGCTACTTCGAGATGGGTCTCGACGTCCCGCACCCTCCCGCGGTGATGGCCTGGTACGAGCGCCTGGCGGCCCGGCCAACCTTCCGCGAGCACGTCATGATTCCCTTCGACGACCTCTTCGGCCGGGTCGAGTTCTAGGCACGCATCATGTTAGGCTCCATGGCGTGAAGCACGCAGGGTCCGACGCGATCGCTTCCCTCGAGCCTCTGCTCGTCGAGCTCCGACGTTTCGACGAGCTGCGCGAGGAGAAGGCCGGCGTCTTCTACCGGAAGTCGAGGGCGTTCCTGCACTTCCACGAGGACCCGAAGGGCCTCTTCGTCGATGTCCGGCTGGCCGGGGACTTCTCCCGCTTTCCGGTGAACACGGTGCGGCAGCGGAGGGATCTCTTGGCTCGCGTGGGGCGTGCCCTGGCGAGCCCTCCGGGCTGAAGGACCGCGAGGAGACGGGAGGGCGCGTGGCGCAGACCGGCAGCTTGAACCACATCGACATCTCGGTCGGGCACCCCGCGCGCTCGGTCCCGTTCTACGAGGCGTTCTTCACGGCTCTCGGATACCGGCGCTGGAAGTCGGCGCACCCGGAGTGGAGCGGCGACTCCCCGCAGCGCGCCACCTGGTCGATCCGATTCGACGACGGATCGGTGTTCGCCGTCGAGGTCCGTCCGGCTCGGGCCGAGAGCCGGGATCGGGCCTATGACCGGTACGCGCCCGGCCCGCACCACATCGCCTTCAACGCCGGCTCGCGCGAGGAGGTGGATCGGGTGCACGAGGCCATGCTCACCCTCGGCGCAACGGTGCTCGATCCGCCGACCGACTACGGAGGGCAGCCGGGCTACTCGAAGGGCTACTACGCGGTCTTCTTCGCGGATCCCGACGCGCTGAAGCTCGAAGTAGCGCACATCCCGCTCGGGACGCCCTGAAGAGCGAAGCCCCGAGGAGGTCCGCCGCTTTCGCCTGCCGGAGGGCCTCGAGGCCGTCGTGCTTTCGACGCAGCTGGGGGCCTGAGCGGTTCCTGGGAGCTCGGCGTGGAGGCCTCGCCTCGAAGATGCTGGCCACGCCCGCGCCGGCCGGTAGCTTCGCCCCGAAGACGGTGCGCGAAAGGGGAGGCATGGAAGGACGCGAGGTCGACGCTCTCTGCGAGCGCGCCTGGCGCTGGGACCGGTGGCAGGCTGTGAACGGCGCGAGCGCCTGATGCCCTACGAGCACAGACAGCTCGGCACCCCCATGCTCGTCGGAGTGGGACTGTGCGCCCTGCTGGGCGGAGTCCTCTGGTTTGCCGCACCCGAGCTGCGCCCGGCGAGCGCCATGCTGGGGGCCGTCGCCGCGCTGCTGCTCTGCTTCTCCACGCTGACCACGCGCGTGCGCGAGGGCCGACTCGAGTGCGCCTTCGGACCCGGCCTGATCCGTCGCAGCATCCCGCTCCCCGAGATCCGATCCATCGCCGTCGTGCGCAACCCGTGGTACAGCGGGTACGGCATCCGCATCGGCCCGCGTGGCGTGCTCTGGAACGTCGCGGGCCGGGACGCGGTCGAGCTCGAGCTGGTGAGCGGCAAGGTCTTTCGGATCGGGACCGACGAGCCCGCGGAGCTCGCACGCGCCCTCGAGCAGGGAACCGGAGCCGGTCGTGTCGGATGAAGGCGCGCTCGCGCAGCAGCTCCGGGAGTTCATCTCCGTCGTCTGGGACGGAGCCGACATCGCTGCGGCGGATGACTATCTGGCTTCGACCTACACCATCCACAGCGACCCCGGCGATCCCTGGGAGGGTCGCAGCCTGACGCGGGAGGAGTTCAAGCAGCGCCTGATGGCGTCGAGAGCACCGTTTCCCGATCTGCACTTCGAGCTCGACGACGTACTCGCAGGCGTCGATCGTGTCGCAGCGAGCTGGACACTCCACGGCACGCAGAGCGTCGCGATGGGGCCCGTCGCCGCGACCGGGCGGGTGATCGCCGTTCGGGGCATGACTATCTACTACTTCGAGGAAGGCAGGATCGCAGGTCATCGGCAGGTCGTGGATCGGCTGGCGGTGCTCCAGCAGCTGGGTCTCCAACCCGGCGGCTGAGGCACCCGGCGCCAACGAGGGAGGCGATGAAGCTCAGCATCGTTGACGAGTCAGCGGTCCGTCCCCAGGAAGCCGGGCCCTTGAGGGCGGGTTTCGAGCGGGTCGTGATCGTCGGCACGAGCTGCTCGGGAAAGACCACGCTGGCGCGGGAGCTCGCCCGGGTGCTGGAGTCGACGGCGATCGAGCTCGACGCGCTGCACTGGCTCCCGAACTGGGTGGAGAGCACGCTCGAGGACTTCCGCGCGCGCACGGAGCAGGCCGTCGCCGCCGAGCGCTGGGTGGCCGACGGAAACTACGGTCAGGTTCGCGACCTCGTCTGGGGTCGCGCGACGACGGTCGTCTGGCTCGACTATCCGTTTCCGATCGTCGCGTGGCGTGCGGTCTCGAGGACCTTCCGGCGCGCCCTGACGGGCGAGCGCCTCTACGCCGGCAACCGGGAGTCGCTGCGCAAGGCCTTCCTGTCGAAGGACTCGATCCTGCTCTGGGTCTTGCAGACCTTCCGGGAGAACCGGCGCAAGTTTCCCGCGCTTCGAGCGGACCCGGCCTGGAAGCACCTGGCGTTCCACCAGCTGCGCCATCCCCGGGAGGCCGAGGCGCTCGTGGCGCGTCTGGCAGCCGCGCGCTGAGGTCGTCAGCCGGTCGCGAACCAGATGTGCCCCGCGGTGTGGCCGCCGTCCACCAGGTACTCCGCGCCATGGCAGAAGGCGGCCTCGTCCGACGCCAGGAAGAGCACCACGTTCGCGATGTCGCGGGCGCTGGCGTGCCGGCCGCCCATGACCGCGTGGTCGAGGCCCTTGACGCTGAGCTTCTCGCCCGCCTCCACGCGCCGCTGCAGGTTGTCGCGAAAGCCCTCGGTCAGCTCGCGGTTGCCGCCGGCCGGGCAGACCAGGTTGATGCGGATTCCCTTCTGGCCGAGCTCGAGCGCAGCCGCCTTCGTGAAGCCGCGCAGTCCCCACTTGGAAGCCACGTAGGGGGCCACCCAGCCCATCCCCTCCATCGCATCGATCGATCCCATGTTGACGATCGAGCCCCTGCCCAGCGCCTCCATGTCCGGCTGCACGGCGCGGACGCCGAGCATCGGGCCGACGAGATTCACGTCGAGCAGATCGCGGATGCGCGCGACCTCGAGCTCCGGGATCGGACGGACGTCCAGGATCGCCGCGTTGTTGACGAGCAGGTCGATCGGACCGAAGCGTTCGTGCACGGCATCGACCGCCTGCGACCAGGCCCCCTCGCTCCGAACGTCGAGCGGCTGGTAGAACGCGGAGTCGCCCAGTGTGGCGGCATGCGCCTCTCCTCGATCGTCGATCACGTCGCTGACACAGACCCGGGCGCCCTCCTGGACGAAGAGCGACGCGATCTCGGCCCCGGTCCCGCGCGCAGCGCCGGTCACGAGCGCCACCTTGCCTTCCAATCGTCCCATGTCGTGCCTCCCCGCGTGTTCGAGGCCGGTGTAGCCCAGCGACCGGACCTCCGCCTGGCGACGAGCGGCGGCCGGGTGACGAGGGGTACGGACATGCGAGGAGAGGACGGCTAGGGTCAAAGGGCGCGCCGCGAGACCGTCCATGAGCGATGCATTGCATCTGGAAACGAGTGAACCGATGCGCGGCGGGGCGAGGATCGATCCGGCTCCCTACCTCGCGATGGACCTGCGTGTCCACGAGGTGCTCGCCGGAGTGCCCCTGCATGACGTCTGGCAGGTGAGGCTGCCGGGAGGGGGGCCCGGTCGCACGATCGCCGACCTGCGCGAGCTGCTCGACATGCAGGCGATCGCCGAGACCCACGCCGGTGTGCGCTTCCTGTTCGGCCTGCGCAGCTGGCTCGGCAGGATCCTCGGCTGGGATCGCGAGCCGTCCCCGGCCGTCGTGCCCCCGAAGCTCGATCGGCTGCCCGCCGAGCTGCGGGAGAGCTCGCTTCGGCCGCCGGGCACACCCGACGGTCCCTTCCGGCTGCTCTACGAGCTCGACCGCGAGATGGTCAGCGAGATCCGCAACGCCACGGTGCACGCCTTCTCGGTCCTGGCCATCGAGGCGGTCGGCGATGACTATGTGGCGACGTGGGCGATCTACGTGGCGCCCGTGAGCCGCTGGACCGGCGCCTACATGGCCTTGATCGCACCGTTCCGGCGCTTCCTCGTGTACCCGGTGGTGCTGCGCGCAGTGCAGCGCGGCTGGCGCAGCCGTCATGGCGGCGGCGCCGCGGCCGAGGTCGGCTAGCGTCCCCCGCCGAACCGTGATCAGGAGATGCCATGATTCTCGAAGTCGAGCCCGTCGGCGTCGTGCGCGCCGCGCGAAAGGAGCCGATCGACGATCGGTGGGGAGGCTCCGAAGCGACGATCGAGCTGGATCCCCGCTTCGATGCCGATGCGCTCGCCGGGATCGAGGAGTTCTCCCATGCGGAGATCCTCTTCCACTTCCACCTGGCCGATCCCGGCAAGATCGTCGCGGGAGCGCGCCACCCTCGGAACCGCTCGGAGTGGCCCGCGGTCGGGATCTTCGCGCAGCGCGGCAAGGGGCGGCCCAACCGCCTGGGCACGACCGTGTGCCGGATCCTCGGACGCGAGGGGCGGAGCCTGCGCGTCACCGAGCTCGACGCCATCGACGGGACCCCGGTTCTCGACATCAAGCCCGTGATGCAGGAGTTCCTGCCCCGGACGCCGGTCTCCCAGCCCGCCTGGTCCCACGAGCTGATGCGCGACTACTGGGTGCCAGGCGAAGAGGCCTGACCGGTCGGCAAGCGGTCGCCTAACTTCCCGCCGCCTCGGTCAGGCAGCGCCGCGCCTCGTGCTTGATGCACTGGAACTGCTCGTTGCCCATCAGGTCGGCACACAGCTCCCGGACCTCTTGATCGCAGCGTGCGCTCCTGACCGCCGGGTCGGGAGCCTGGGCCTCCGTCACGGAGTCGTCGCCCCCAGAACACGCCCCGAGGGAAAGCGCCAGCAGCGCTGTCGTCGCGAACCGTCTCATGTCACACCTCTCGTCAGCTCTCGTGAAGCTAGTCGGATGTCCCAGGATTCCCCACTTCTCCTCCACGTGGGCTGACTCGTTGAACGAACCGTTAGGCGCGCTTCATGTGCTTGTGCTAACACACATGCCTCCCGGACGAACAGAGAGGATCCCGTGTCGAAGCCGAGAAACTGGGAACGAGTCATCGACCGATTGAATCAGAGCAACACAGGCCGCATGCGCATCCGGATGGGATCGCCCGGTAGCGCCCAGGTCACACGCTGCAGGCTCCTCGCCGAGTACCGCAACCTGGACGCGTATACCGAGGGAGCCATGCTGGTTCTCGAGCTGAAGGGCTGAGGACGTTCAGCTCCGGATGCGAATCCGGAGCTCCGCCTCGCTCGGGCTCGCCGTGACGGCGACCGGCATGAGGTGGCACTGCGCTGCGATCCGTGGTCGTGCGGCCATCGACTCGCAAAGTGCGGCCAGCCCCGGCAGTCGCTCCAGGCGCTCCGTGAAGGGACGTCCGAAGACGTCGAGGCCGCGGAGCAGGGACTCGAAGACGAAGGAATCGGCGACGGCAGGGGCGTTGCCTCCGAAGTAGGTCTTGCCCTCGGGCAGAATCCGCTCGAGGCGTGCCAGGTGTCTGCCCAGATGCTCGAGCAGGAGCCGCGCGGCGGCCTCGAGTCGATCCCTGCCGGTGTCGGCGGGCAGCCATAGCAGCTGGCTGTAGGGCACCTGGAGATCCAGGTGCGCCGCGTGCGCGACCATATCGAGCCGCGCTCGGGCCAGCTCGTCCTCGGACTCGTGGGGATCACACCGCCCCGCGAGGTAGCGCGCGATGGCGAGCGTCTGTCCGAGCTGGTGGCCCTCCCATGCGAGGACCGGGAGCGAGCCGAAGGGGCCCCCCACGGCCGGGTCGTCGGCCGCGCGACGGAACGCGTCGAGCTCTTCGAGGGGAACCCGTTCGTCCGTGAACTCGACGCCCGCTTCGCCCAGCGCGAAGCGCAGCGCCTGGCCGCGACTGCGACAGGCGAAGTAGCGCAGTGTCGGCTGCCAGGCGTCGTCCTGCACGGTTCAGCCCTGGACCGCGTCGGGCAGCGCGGTGACCGTGGATGCCAGCAGCAGCTGCGCTCCGAAGTAGAGCGGCAGGCCCCAGGCTCCGTTGACGAAGCCCGGCGCGACGAAGCGGTCCCTGGCGACCGACAGGTCAGACACCGCGAAGCCGATGGCGCCGGCGGCGACGGCGGCGGGTGCGCCGCCCGCCGTCGCCGCCACGGCCGTGACGACCATGGCGCAGATCACACCGACGTACGCCACGACGGGCAGGCGGAAGTCCGGGGGCAGCGAGGGAGCCAGCCAGCGCCAGGCGGCGAGACCGAACGCAGCGAGGGCGACGCTGCCCGCGATCAACGCCATGGCGGGCAGGGGAAAGCGAACGAAGGCCGCGGCGTACGCCAGGTGGCCGAGCAGGAAGGAGGCGATGCCCAACTGGAACCAACGGGTCTGGCCGCTCGGGAGCAGCAGCGCGTCGCCCGTTGCACAGAGGCAGAGGCCCAGCAGCACGCGGCGCCCGAACTCGCTGTCGAGGGCTCCCAGCTGGAGAGCGAACACGACGAAGGAGGCCGCCGCCCCGAGCTTGGCGATCGCCACGCCGGGGCGGAAGCCCAGTCGCTGCGCTCCGAGCAGGAGGGCCACGCAGGAGAGGCAGAAGAGCACGGGTAGCACGGGCAGGGTTTGCCACGCCGGGCGGCCGGATGCCAGCCGGCTGCCGGGCCTGTTGCCGGCTAGGTCAGCTTCGGGGTCTCCCGGACGTGGAAGCCCCCGAACAGCATGACCTGGGCCACGTGCCCCGCCGTGCTGCCGGGCGCCGCGCGAAGCCTCGGCAACATCACCGCACACTCGAGGGCGTGGATCCCGAGCGTGAGCCACAGCATGCCTCGGGCCAGGCTGAAGAAGCCGTGGGAGGAGGGGACGAAGAACGACCCCAGCATGACCGCGAGAGCGACGAGGATCAGCAGCTTCACGGTCGACATCGTGTCCTCCTGCGTCCGGACGAAGGTCTCAGCCGCCATCCTCGGGCTCGTAGAACTCGCCTTCGAGATCCGCGAGCTTCTCCTCGAAGAAGCCGCGGGCGTCCTGGATCGCCTGATTGTAGACGGGCGCCCCGAGCTCGGTCACCAGGAAGTCGATCAGTCTGCCGACCTGGAAGCCGCTCAGCTCGATCCCCAGCTCGCCGTCGGCGAAGCGGCGGATCGCGTCGGCGAGGTTCCGACGTCGGTCTTCGTCGAGGCGGATGCGGAGCGGAGCGCTCAAGGTCTCCTCCAGGCGGCTGGCGCAGTCTACCACCGCGAACCTCGCCTAGTCTCCGTTCGTGATCAGCCTCGACGAGTTCCTCGACCGGCTGTGCCGCGTCGGGGTCGACAAGGGCCCGCGCGGCTTTCCGCGCCGGCGCCGGGACCGGCAGATCCTGATGAAGAGCATCCTGCTCACCCTCGACAGCGCCCGCGCCTATACCGAGCCGGAGATCAACGAGCAGCTCGTGGCGTGGAACCGGCGGGTCGCGCCCGCGATCCAGACCGATCACGTGACGTTGCGCCGGCTGCTCGTCGACTGGGGTCATCTGGAGCGCACGGCCGACGGGCGGAGCTATCGCGTGGGCTTTCCGCCCGGCGGGGTGCTCTTCGAGCTCGAGGTCGAGGACGTGGACGTGTGCGCGACCGTCGCGGCCTATCAAGAGGTGCTGCGGCGTCGGCCGCGGCGGCAGGGGCCGCCAGAGCCCTAGACCTCGGTCGAGCGACGCCAGGCGACGCACGCGAGGGCCAGGCCGAGCACCTCGCCCAGGGTCAGCAGCCCGCCGATTCGCGAAGGTGGCCCCACGACGAGCAGGCTGAGCAGTCGGCCGGCCAGCAGGCCTCCGAAGAGGCAGAGCAGCGCCAGCACGCCTGGTCTGCGCCAGGCGTCGCGCCTCGCGCAGACGACGAGCAGGACCGCTGCGCCGAGCTGGAGCCCGCCGAACACCGCGCGCACGTCGCTGTCCGCCATCGCACTCCCGACCCGAAGCTCGACCAGGGTGGCCGTCGCAGCAGGTGACCCGAAGAACGCGGCGCCGATGACGGCGAAGACCGCCGCGGAGCCCCACAGGGCGAGCGAGACGACGGGGTCGCGGTCTTCCGTCACGGTCCGCTGACCACCGGGGGCAGGTAGTGCTCGACGGTGGGGAAGGGATCGTAGAAGGGGTGCAGCAGCTCCCTCCATCGCTCGTACTCCGCCGAGCGGCGGAAGCCTTCGGTGTGCGCCTCGACGGAATCCCACCAGGCCAACAGCAGGTAGCGATGGTCCGACTCTGCGCAGGGCCGCAGCTCGTGACGGTGGTAGCCCGGCTGCCGGGCGATCAAGGGTGAAGCCTGGCGAAACGCCTCTTCGAAGCGCCCCGTCTCACCCGGCCGGACGTCGAGAATCGCGACTTCGAGAATCATGGCCGACAGGCTAGCGTCGGCGTGGCCCGAAGAGGGAAGGAGCGCGCATGATCCGGGGCAGCTGTCTGTGTGGAGCCGTCGCCTTCGAGATCGAGGGGTCGCTCACGCCTATCCAGCTCTGCCACGCGGCGCGCTGCCGCAAGGCGACGGGCGGCGCCTTTGCGCCGGAGCTGCTCGCACCCGCCACAGGGTTCCGCTGGGCGCGCGGCGAGGATCGGGTGTCGGTCTACGAGGCGCCCCTGTTGGAGGAGCCGCCCGCGTACCGGCGGGCCTTCTGTCGGACCTGCGGCTCGCCCCTGCCGATCGAGATGCCGGGCGGGGTCTTCGTCGGCCTGCTCGCAGGCGTCCTCGACGACGATCCGGGCACGCAGCCCTTCCGCCACGCCTTCCTGCGCCAGCAGGCTGCCTGGTACACGATCGAGGACGAGCTTCCACGCTTCGAATGGCGTCCGCCGCGCCCCTAGCCTTGCTTCTGGCTGTCAGCGCCTAACGTGCCTCGAGCCGGAACAGCTCGGAATCGGAGCGCTGCTCCGCGTCCGGCTCGAACTCGTACTTCTTCTTCACCGCTCCGAGGAAGGCCTCGAGATCATCGCTCTCGTCGGTGGCGATCGCGTTCAGCTCGAACAGGTCGTCACCGACCTTCAGTCGGACGCGAGGATCCTGGCGGATGTTTTCCGCCCACTGGTTGCCCTTGTTCCCGGCGGCGATGTAGAAGCGGTCGCCGACCGCGACGCCCCATACCGTGACCGAATACGGATCGGACGGGTTCGTCTCGAGCACCACGTCGTCGTGCGCGTCCGTGAACGACCAGTTGGCGGGCGGCGGGCGCAGGGTTCCATCGATCTCGCCGCCGGGGATCATGGCCAGCGGGCCACAGGCCAGCGTGAGAGACGCGGTGAGAGCGAGGAGAATCATGGAGGGACGCATGGGGTTCCTTTCGGGAAAACGGGAGGACAGGAGGACGGGAGACGGGAGAGCGGGCAAGCCTAGTCGGCCGTCTCGGTGAGCTGGCGACGGATCGACGAGGAGTCGAAGTAGACGCGCTCGCAGACGAGGTCGTCGCCGTCGAATAGGAAGAAGGCGCACATCCGGGTCTTGAAGCTCCGGTGGGTGGGCTCGAGCCCGCCGAGTGCCCCCTCGTGGGTTCCGAGCAGGAAGAACTCGGCGATCACGGCATCGTCCGCGTGATGAAGGGCGATCAGCTCGTTCCGCTGATCGGGGAACGCCGTACGCGTCTGCCGGAAGTACTCGCGGACCGCCTCCTCGCCGTCGTGGACGCGGTCGGTGCCGATCAGCTCGTAGCGCGGGTGGCCGAACGTCGCGATCACGGCATCGAAGTCGTGGACGTTTTCGGCCTCCATGTGCCGTCTCACGACGGCCTCGCGGTGCTCCCTGCGTGTGGCGTCCGGCACGGGCCCTCCTCGGGTCGACGGGCAGAGGCTACTGCGCTCCGCTGCCGCCCGCCGTCCGAAGAGCTGCGACGGCGCGGGCGAGCGCAGGTCTCGCGTACTCGAAGAGGACGATGTCGCCGTCCACCAGGGTAGGCACGCGAGCCGGGCACGACGCCGTGGAGCTCGAGGGTCACGTTCCGGTTCCGTCTTCCGGAGTCGCAGCCCCCGGCCAGCGGTAGCGGACGTCCGGTTCGCTCTCCGGCGCGGGACTCACGCCGAAGGCCTCTGCTTGGAAGCCCCGGCGCTCGTAGAAGGCGCGGGCGCGCTCGTTGCGCTGGTGGGTGTAGAGGGTCAGGCCGCCCGGCCGGCTGGCCTTGGCGAAGGCGAGCAGCTCGCTGCCCACGCCTCGCCCCTGGACGGGCGGATCGACGTAGAGCTGCTCGACCTGCGACTCCTGGAGGGCCAGCAGACCGAGGATCTCGCCTGCCTCCAGCGCGATCCAGACCTCGCACTCGGAGAGCAGGACCTCGCCGAAGAAGCGCAGGTCGCCCTCGTGGGTGTGGCCCATCCGCTCCTCCAACCAGGGCTGCGCCTCCGCCCGGGAACGCCGCCAGAGTCGGACGACGGTTTCGAGCTCGCCCGACTCCATGGGCCGGATGGTGGGAGAGGGCATGCGGGCTATGGTGCCCGAGTGACGAAGGCGGCGCACCGCGTGGCTGGTTTCGGCGAGCGACGGGTCTCGTGAGCACGGCGTCCGCGCCGGCGCTGGTCACGCACCAGGGCAGCTGCCACTGCGAGCAGGTCCGTCTCGAGGTGGACGCCCCTGCGGACCTGGTCGTGCAGGAGTGCAACTGCTCGATGTGCTCGCGGCTGGGCTTCCTGCATCTGATCGTGCCGCGCTCGCGCTTCCGGCTCGTCGCCGGCCGCGAGCGGCTCACGCTCTACACTTTCCACACCGGCGT
Source organism: Deltaproteobacteria bacterium (assembly GCA_029261775.1). Classification (GTDB taxonomy): domain Bacteria; phylum Myxococcota_A; class UBA9160; order UBA9160; family UBA6930. The sequence continues at coordinate 20,638 of JAJDAR010000561.1, forward strand.
TGCCCAGCACACCTTCTGCTCGGGGTGTGGGGTCAAGCCCTTCTACGTGCCTCGCTCCCATCCCGAGGGGTTCAGCGTGAACGCGCGCTGCCTGTCGCCGGCATCGATCCGCAGCCGGGTCGTGGTGCCCTTCGACGGGGCGCACTGGGAGGAGCACGTCGCGGAGCTTCCGCCTCTCTCACCGCCATCGGGAGGAACACCATGACCATCACGCGAGACGAGCAGCTGGAGGGTCTGCGCCGGGCCGGGCGGGTGGTGGCGGAGGTGCTGGCGGAGCTCGAGGGGCACGTCGAGCCCGGCATCACGACCCTGGAGCTGGACGCGCTGGCGGCCGCCGCGCTCGCCGCCCGTGACGCCGAGGCGGCGCCTCCGATCGTGTACGGCTTTCCGGGATCGATCTGCATCAGCGTGAACGACGAAGCCGTTCACGGGATTCCCTCGCGCCGCGCCGTCGCCGCCGGCGACCTCGTCAAGCTCGATCTCGTGGCCGTACGAGACGGGTACTACGCCGATGCGGCGCGGTCGGTGGTGGTGCCGCCCGGGGCCGAAGAGGTGCGTCGGCTCGCAGTCAGCGCGCGACATGCCTTTGGCGCGGCGCTGCGCAGCATCCGCGCCGGCGTGTCGCTCCAGAAGGTGGGCCGGGCCATCGAGCGCTCCACCCGCAAGGACGGCTTTCGCGTGATCCCCGAGCTCGGCGGGCACGGCGTGGGCGGCAGCATCCACGAGGAGCCGCACGTCCCGAACTTTCCGCACCCCGGGGTGCGGGGAAGACTGCACGAGGGTCTGGTGATCGCCGTCGAGCCGATCGTGACCTCCGGCAGCGGCGAGATCGTCGAAGACGACGATGGCTGGACGATCCGCACCCGCGACGGCGGATGGGTCGCCCACTACGAGAACACGCTGGTCGTGACCCGCGGGCGCCCGCTGCTCCTGACCGCGGCCTGAGGGCGGGCGCTGCGCTCGCGCTCGCGCTCGAGCAGGAAGTGCTTGCGGGTGACACCGCCCAGAAAGCCGCCGAGCCCACCATCACCGCGGATCGCCCGGTGGCACGGGATCAGGACCGGCAGCCGGTTCGTCGCACAGGCGCGTCCGACGGCCCGGGCACCCGCCGGGCACCCGACCGCCCGTGCGAGCTCTCCGTAGCTTCGGGTCTCTCCCGCCGGGATTCGGGAGAGGGCGTCCCAGACGCGTCGCTGGAAGCGGCTGCCCCGCACATCGAGGGGCACCTCCGGCGACGCAACGCGCCCTTCGATGCGATCGACGATCGCATCGATCCAGACTTGCAGGCCCGTGCGGTCCCTGCGCGTCGCGGCACTCGGGAACTCGGCACGAAGGAGGGCGAGCAGGTCGGCGCTGCGCTCCCCGAAGCGGATCAGGCAGACGCCGCGCTCGCTCGCCGCCACCAGGATGGGGCCAAGCGCCGTGTTGCGAAGGTCGTAGCGAAGTGTGGCTTCCATGCCCCCAGAATCGCGGCCCCCTCGCCCCCGCGCTGGCGGTTTCCGGACGTGGTGTCGCGGACCGGGTCGAGGCGAACGGGGACCGATTCGACCCCGACCAGCCCGCGAACCCAACGGTCGGCCCATCCGTACTTACGGTCCATGAGCGACAGGATCGCGGGTCGCGCCTCGGGCACCGGAACGGCCCGGTATCTCCCGGCCTGGCCCCGGAACGTGACGTCGACTTCGGGTTGTGCGCGGATCCGCGCGAGCCAGGCCGCCTGGTCGTTCCCGGCGTTCAGCCAGAGCCGACCCTCATGCTCGACCACCCACAGACGCGTCGTCTGGGTCGCCCCGTCGGCATCCTGCGTGGAGAGCGCCGCGACCTCACCGCTCTCGATGGTTGCGAAATGGAAGCCGATGCCGACCCCTGCCAGGAGGAGGGCGAGGCCGAGCAGACGAAACACGATCTTCAAAGGGGAGCTCCAGCGGGCGCGTCGGGGAGGCTAGCGCTCGCGCTAGACTCGCGAACCCGATCCAGCGGAGATCCAGGGAGGACCAGCGTGGGATTTCTCTTCCGAATGGCGCTCACGGCATTCGGTCTGTGGCTGGCGTCACGCCTCGTCGGAGGCGTCGCCATCGAATCCGACTTGACCTTGTTCATCGCCGCCATCCTTCTGGGTTTCGTGAACGCGGTCGTACGCCCGATCGCGGTGGTGCTCACCCTTCCGATCACCCTCGTGACGCTCGGTCTGTTCCTGTGGGTCATCAACGCCGGGATGATCGGTCTCGTCGCCTGGTTGCTGGCGGGCTTCGAGGTGAGCGGGCTCGGCCCGGCGCTGCTGGCCGCAGCGATCGTCAGCGTGACGGGTTGGCTGGGCTCGTCGTTCATCGGTTCTCGCGGTCGCTACGAGGTGATCGTCGTCCGGCGCTAGGCCGGGGCGGGAGGCAGGGTGCAGGAGCAGATCGTGACGTGGGCGCTCTGGCTGCTGGCGGTGGCGATGGTCGTCATCGGCCTGCTCGGTGTCGTGCTGCCCGCGATCCCCGGGGCGCCGGTGTTGTTCGGGGGACTGTTCCTGGCGGCCCTCGCCGAGGATTTCGTCTACGTCGGTCCCTGGACCCTCGGCGCCCTCGGGGTGCTCGCGCTGCTGACCTACGCGGTCGACTTCGCCGCGGGCGCATTCGGTGCGCGCCGTTTCGGAGCGACCCAACGCGGGATGGTGGGAGCGGCGCTCGGGGCGCTCGCGGGCCTC
>JAJDAR010000562.1 GCA_029261775.1 Deltaproteobacteria bacterium
GCTCAACCCGTGCCGACTCCCAGCTCCGCCTTGATCTGCGCCAGCACGTCGAGGGCGTAGTGATCCTCGGCCTGCAGGTACACGTTCGTCGCGATCGCCCGGGCCCCGAAGCGCCGTTTCTGGAGGGTGGCGCCGAGGCCGAGCTGCAGGCGTTGGGCTCCGAGCTGCCGCGCCCGCGTGAACGTCGCCCGCAGGGCCTGACGGTAGAGACCCCGCGAACGCACGTAGGCCTGGTCCATTCCGATCACGACGGGACAGTAACGCCCCGGCGCGCGGAACGCGGCGATCACGCCGACCGGCGGCGCCTCGCGCTGGCCCCGCTCGCGGATCAGCAGGAGCTCCCATTCCGGGTAGTCGAGGGCCCGCTCGAAGAAGGAATCCGGCAGCGCGAACGTGTTGAGCTCGAGGCTGCTGGCCTTGACCTGGCGATAGAGGTCCGCGATTCGGGTCCACGGCAGATCCGCGGCCGCGGGCGAGCGGCCATCGACGGCCTCGATCTCGTAGGCGTCGTTCCACGGCAGCACCTCGCGGCGCTGGAAGCGCCGATGCGCACTGCCGAGAGCCGCCAGCTGGGCGGCCTCGCTGCGGGCGACACGGGCGTCGAGGCGATCCGGTCCGCTGCGCCGGACGAAACCCTGGACGTCCAGGAAGGCCTCAAGGATCGGATCGTCCTCGAGGTCCCGCAGCACCAGCCACTCCGCCGACTCCGCCTCAGCGCGGTCCCGCGCTGCGGTGAGCAGGGCGCCGAGCGCCTTCTCCCAGGCGGGTGAGCCGGGCGGCAGACGCTCGGGGTCGAGGAACAGATGATCCCCCTCGGTGAGGAGCGAGCCCATCGAGAAGACCGGAGCCACCAGGAAGCCGGGGTCCCCGGCGCGCCGCGACTCGACCTCCTGGGAGACGGCGGCGTCCTCGAGCATGTCGAGCTTCCACGATGCACGCGAGAAGAAGGTCGCGGCGATCGGATGGCCTCGCTCGTCGCGAACCACGTAATAGCGAAAGCGCCAGTCCCGCTCGGGGTCGTCGCGATCGTCGAAGCAGCGCTCGAGCAGGCGCAGGCCATTCCAGGTGAAGGTGCCGCGATCGCCGAGCATGCGATCCCACTCGCTGCGGTCGAGGGCCTCGATCCGATCGAACTCCTCGACCTCGCGCGGCGCACCGGGCCGGCGGCGGCTGGCGGGCTGGCTCAGGCCGAAGGTGCGCCAGACCGCCTCCGAGGTCTGGCCCTCCTCCCGGAACGCGGGCTCGTAATGGCGGGCGAGGGCGTCGGCCAGTCCCTCGAAATCCTCCTGGCCGAGGTGCCGGGTGACGGTGAAGCGGATGCCTGCCTGCTTCATCGGAACGGCAGGGAAGTGCGAGACGTTCACGAACCAGCCTTCGTCCAGCAGGCGGCTCGCCAGATTGCGCGCCACCCGCGGCAGACCGACGCCGACGAAGTGGATCGGCGTGCGATCGGAGGAGACGAGCGGGAGCCCGCGTTCCTGCAGCGCCAGGGTGCAGGCGTCGATGCGCTCCCGCAGATCTTCCTGCAGCGCGGGGAGCTCGTCGGAGAGGTGGATCTCCGCGGACGCGAGCGCGGCGCCCAGCATCGGTGGCTGCACCGGCCCGGCGAAGATCATCGGGCCCCCCACCGTGAACACGCGCCGCCGCGTCTCCTCGTCTCCGAACACAAGACATCCGCCGGCCGCGGCGAAGGACTTGTTGAGGCTGGTCGCGACGATGACCCGGGATGTCATAGGAACCCGGGACAGGACCGAGCCGCAGCCGCGCGGCCCGCACCAGCCCATGCCGTGCGCGTCGTCGATGTAGAGCCAGAGATTGGGGACGCGCTCCGCCAGCGCCCAGAGAGCGTCGACCGGCGCGAGGTCGCCGAACATGCTGTAGACCCCGTCGGCCAGGACCCAGACGCGGCGGTGTCGCGGCGCGAGCTCGGTCACCCGCGCCTCGAGCTCTTCGAAGGCTCCGTGTCGCACGAGCTCCACGTGGCAGCCCTCGCGGCGCGCGACCTGCACCGCCGTCTGGACGCTGTGATGGACCTGGTGGTCCATCAGCATGGCGTCCTCGCGCTCGACCAGGGCCGGAATCGCCGAGAGATGTCCGAGCGTGGTCGAGGGCGTCACCAGGGTCGGGCCCCCGAGGATCTCGGCGAGTCGCTCCTCGACGGCGGCGTACAGCGGCGACGAGAGGTAGCTCCGCGACGACGAGAACTGCGTGCCGAAGCGATCTGCTGCATCGCAGACCGCCTGCTTCATGCGCGGATCGAGCTCCAGCCCCAGGTACGAGCAGCTGCCGAAATGGACGCGGTCGCGTCCCTCGATGCGCACTGTCCGTCCGTTCAGGACCTCGTCTTCGGCGCGGCAATGCAGGACGCCCGCTTCGGCGGTGCGGCTGACGAAGCGATCCAGGTAGTCGAGCGGCGAACGGCGACGCACAGCGTCCTCCCAGTGGGGGATCCGGGAGAGCGCCTTGAGAGCCAAGGCGGAAAGAGAGGGTGCAGCACGGGGCCCGTGGGGGATCCACCCACTTCGAGCTTTTGGCCGAAATCGTGAGCAGGGCTGGGGGTTTTTCGATGCCTCCCCTGAGGGAATCTGCGAGATTGGGTGGAGAAGGGCCCTCCAGAGCGGCGCGCGGAGGGCCGACTCCTTAGGTTGGCGATCAGGGAGGGGGCGGGCCTATTTCCGCTGAGCAACCGAGCGGCGGCGACACGGACCGGGAGGTTTCGGTTCGTGTCCTGGCAAACCTGGTGCATCGGCTCGAGGCGATGGGGGAGCCCGTGGCCGAGCTGTCGGAGGGGCTCGGCTTCGGCCTCGAGACCCTGACCGACGAGCGCCGCTGGATCCGCTGGGACGACTTCATCGTCGTCATGGAACGTTCCGAAGCCATGCTCGGCGAGGCCCGGCTCGGCGAGTTGCTGGCGGCGATCTCCAGGGATCCGATCGGCCGGGGCGTCCGTTCCTCCCTGTCCTTCGCGGTGAGTCCGCGCCAGCTGTACGCCCTGCTCGTGCGCTGGTTCGGTCCGTCGCTGTACCCGGTGCACAAGGCGACGCTGACCCGGGAGAGCGGCGATCAGCTGCGCATCGTGCTGGAGGTTCCTTCGCGGTACCGGGATTCGCAGGTGTTCTTCCGCACCTCGGCCTCCGCGTTCCGCTACGCCCCCCGACTGCTCGGTCTTGCCGACGCGACGGTCGAGGCCGAGATCGAAAGTCACCGCGCCATCTACCGCGTCTGGCTGCCGGCCTCGGGCACCTTCCTGACCCGGCTGCGGCGCGTCCTCGAGCTCTTCACCGGCGCGCGAACCGCGATCGACGCCCTCGCGGACCAGCAGGCCGAGCTGCAGCGCAGCTACGCCGCACTGACCGACTCCTACGGCGCATTGCGCGAGCGCGAGCGCCGGCTGGAGGCCGAGATCGAGGAGCGCCGTCGCGCAGAGGCGGAGCTCCGCGAGAGTCGCGAGCAGCTGCTCCACTCCCAGCGGCTCGAGGCCATGGGCCGGCTGGCCGGGGGAATCGCGCACGACTTCAACAACCTCATGACCACGGTGCTCGGCTACGCGAGCATGCTGCTCGAGGAACCTTCGGTGGAGGGAGGCGTCGAGTCGGGGCTCAGCGAGATCCGCGGCGCGGCGGAGCGCGCGACGCGGCTGACCGGGCAGCTGCTGGCCTTCAGCCGTCGTCAGGTCCTCCAGCCGGAGGTTCTCGACCTCAACGACGTGGTGAACGGCATCGTCAACATCTTGTCGCGCCTGCTCGGCGAGGACATCGAGCTCCGCACGGAGCTGTCGACCGAGCCCCTGGCGATCGAGGCGGATCGCGGCCAGATCGAGCAGGTGATCCTCAACCTCGCGGTGAACGCCCGGGATGCGATGCAATCAGGCGGCCTGCTGGTCCTGCGGAGCCATCGGGTGATTGCGGCACGCGGGCTCGACGCGCCCGGGGGGCCGCACGTAGGCTCGGCGATGGCGCGGTTGGTCGTGACCGATACGGGATCCGGTATCCCGGCGGCCACCCGCCCGCACATCTTCGAGCCCTTCTTCACGACCAAGGAGATCGGACAGGGAACCGGGCTCGGGCTCAGCACCGTCTACGGCATCGTGCGCCAGAGTGGGGGCACCATCGAAGTCGAGAGCAAATCGGGCGAGGGCACCTCGTTCATGCTCGACCTGCCGCTGACGGAACGACCGCTCCCCGATCGGGCCACCGCGGAGATGCGCCCCGACGTCGAGGGGGGGCAGGAGACCCTGCTCGTGGTGGAGGACGAGACCGGCGTCCGCGGACTGCTCCGACGCATGCTCGAGGGCGCCGGCTATCGCGTCCTGCTGGCTTCGGGTGGAGACGAAGCGGTGCAGCTGGCGGGCACGCAGTCGCTGCCGATCGACCTGCTGATCTCGGACGTCGTGATGCGCGGACTGTCCGGCCCCGAGCTGGCGGCAGAGCTGCGCCGCGATCGAGCCGGCCTTCCGGTGCTGCTGATCTCCGGCTACCCGGGAGAGGCGCACGAGATCGACATCGAGGAGACGGCGTTCCTCGCGAAGCCGTTCTCGCGCGACGTGCTGCTCGCGAAGGTCCGCGAGGTTCTCGACACCCGTCGGGGGTGAACGCGGACCTCGAGGCCGCGGGTCCCGCTACAGCCAGGCGAGCAGGGCGAGGGCTCCCATGACGATGAGGCCCCAGGCGACGCCGCCCAGCGCCAGCGACACCAGGATCCCTCGGACCGGATCCAGGCGCGTCTCCGTTGGCTGCGCTTCGACCGCGTGGTGCTCCGAACGCAGAACCGCGTGACTCGACATCACCGCCCCCCGGATCCCCTCGACGGGGATCACTCCCAGGTGCCGATCGATGGCGAGATGCCTCGGCCGGCCCGCCGGGCTCGGCATGGCCGCTCGCCATGCCCCTCGCTACCCAGAATCCACTACCCCATTTGGGGTTGCAGTGACGGATGTCACCGGCTCGAAAGCTAACTGCTCGCGTTCGCCTGGCGGACCAGGGAGAGCAGCGCGAGCCAGCCCGCGATCAGGCAAAGTCCGCCGATGGGGGTGATGGGACCCATCCAATGAGGGCCTCCGAGCACGAGAACGTAGATCGAGCCCGAGAAGAGCACGATGCCGGCCGAGAAGGCCCGCATCGCCCAGGGAGAGGAGGGCCCGCCGCTCGCCGCGAAGAGCGCCAGGGCGAGCAGGACCACGCTGTGCAGCAGGTGGTACTCGACCGCCGTGTTCCAGCTGGCCACGCTCTCGGGAGGCACGCGGCTCTTCAGCCCGTGGGCTCCGAAAGCGCCGAGCAGCACCGCCAATGCGCCGGAGACGGAAGACACCGCCAGCCAGCTCATGACGATCCGACCACGCCGCTCTCGACCAGGATCTTGCGCTCGGCGTCGTCCAGGCCGAGTTCGCGCATCACCTCGTCGCCGTGCTGTCCGAGAGCCGGAGCCGGGAGCCGGAGGCTCGACGGCGTGCGATCGAATCGTTCGGGTGGGCGCGGCTGGCGCATCGCACCTGCGACGGGGTGCTCCCCCTCGACGATCAGCTCGTTGGCGAGGATCTGCGGATGCTCGATCAGCTCGGATCGCGACAGCACCGGAGCCGACGGCACGTCCTCGGCCTCGAGGCGTTCGAGCCACTCGTCCGTGGTGCGGGCGAGGAAGACCTCGGCCGTCATGTTGAGTCGCTCGCCGGCGTGCTGGATCCGCCCGGCCGCCGTCTGGAAGCGCGGGTCGTCCAGCCAGTCCTCGCGATCGATCGCACGGCACAAGCCCCTCCACTCGGCATCCGACACGGCGCCGGCCGTCAGGTAGCCGTCCGCCGTCTGGAAGATCAGGTCCTGGGCGTAGCGCGCACGCCGATCCTGCTGTCCCTCGCCGATGAAGGTGTGGCCGGCCATGCCCTCGGGCCACGCGAAGGCCACCATCGCATCGAGCATCGCGAGCCGCAGGTGCTGGCCCGTTCCGGTCCGCTCGCGGTGGAAGAGCGCCGCGGTGATCGCCTGCGCCGCCGTCACCGCCGTGAGCTTGTCGGGAACGATCAGTCGCACCATGCGCGGGCGACCCGTATCCCGATCCGCCTGGATCGCCGCGAGGCCCGAGAGTGCCTGCACGACCGGGTCGTAGACCCGCTTGTGGGCATAGGGTCCCTGCTCGCCGAAGCCGCTGATCGAGGCGTAGATCAGGTCGGGCCGGACCTCTCGCAGGGCCGGCTCGCCGATGCCCATGCGCTCGGCGGCGCCCGGGCGGAAGTTCTGGACGAAGACGTCCGCCGTCGCGACCAGCTTGTGCAGGAGCGCGAGACCCTCGGCGCGCTTCAGGTCGATCACGACGGAGCGCTTGTTGCGGTTCGAGGTGACGAAGGTGGCCGAGAGACCATCGCGGCGGGCGCCCATGACCCGGACCAGATCCCCGGTTCCCGGGGCCTCGATCTTGATCACGTCGGCGCCCTGGTCGGCCAGGATGCGTGTGGCGATCGGGCCCGAGATCATCGTCGTCGTGTCGATCACCCGGATGCCTTCGAGGGCTCCCGCCATGTTCGGCCTCCTCCCTTCTACTCGCTCGACACGGCGGCAACGAGCGCGAGGTCACGCTCACGCACCGAGCCGAGGTCGAACTTGCGGGCGGATGCGGTCATCCGTGTCAGGGCCGCACCGATCTCCATCGGCGGCGCTGTCTCGCCCTTCTTGGCCCGGTGGAAGCGCACCGGGTTGATGCGCGCGACGACGTAGTTGCGGACGTAGGGCGTGTTGAATCCGCGCTTCTTCAGCTCCCCGACGATCTCCTTGACCCGGACGTCGATCGTCTGCAGCCGCGAGGCGTAGCCCTCGCGCTCGCGCAGGCTCGTCGGGAGCGTGCGCGAGGAGAAGCGGTCGACCTTCTTGAGGAAGGGGCTGTAGGCACCGCCGGCGAAGCGACCGTTCTCGAGGTAGACGAGCCCCAGGGTCAGCAGCTCGGGCGCCTCGAACTCGTTCGCGTAGTCGGTCTCCTTCGCTCGGGGTCGCCGCTCCGCGAGGGCGCGGGCCATGCGGATCGCCTCGAGGCTGCGGTCCTTCAGGTTGTGCGCCTTCTCCGTGTTGAGCGCCAGGATCTTGAAGGCAAGCTCTTCATCGGGCGAGATCAGGGCCGTGATCTGCTTGAGCCCGAGCACCTTCGCGGCGGCAAGCCGGTGGCGGCCGTTCGGTGTCCAGAATCCGCCGCCGTCGCCCCGCACCACGATCAACGGATCGAGGAAGGAGCCGCTCTCCTCGATCTTGGTCGCGAGGCGCTTGGTGTGGGTGGGCGACAGGTCGCGTTGAAAGGGGGTGGGCTCGATCGCCTCGCGGGGCAGCGAGGCGAGCAGCAGGGGTCGACCCGAGAAGGGCTCCCGATAGGCTCCGATCACCGCGCCACCGGCCGCCGCAACCTCCTCGGACAGCGAGGCGAGCTCGGGGATCCCGGGGCTCACGACCACTTCGGCCGCCTCGAGCCCGCGCTTCTCCTTGCGCACGGTGAGCTTCTTGCGGGCCGAAGCCTTGCGCGTGGTCTTCTTCCGGGCGGTCTTCTTCCGGGGTGCGGCCTTCTTTCGCGCTGCCATCGCTAGGCCCGCGGCTTCCGCTCGGAGAAGAAGAGCCGGTCTGCGTTCGTGTAGAGGTACTTGTCCAGGACGCCTTCGCGCAGGTCCAGCTTCTGGGCCTCGTCGAGGCAGCGTTGGAAGCTGAGGACGGGGTGATCCGAAGCGAAGAGGATCTTCTCCTGGCCCCGCGTGTTCATGTAGTGGATCAGCTCCTCGGGCAGGTACTTCGGCGAGTAGGCGGAGGTCATCAGGTGGAGGTGGCGGTACTTGATCATCAGGCGGATGGCGACGCCCCACCACGGGTCGGCCCCGTGCGCCATGCAGAGCCGCAGCTCGGGGAACTGCAGGCAGATGCGGTCGAGGTACATCGGGTTCTGGCACTCTCCGGGCATGGGCGGCCCGGGGATGCCCGTGTTGATCGAGAGCGGCAGGTCCCACTCGACGCACTTCACGTAGAGCGGGTAGTAGACGTTGTCCGTGGGCGGACGGTCGATGCCGAAGGGCACGACCCGGGCCATCACGACCGGGTGGCTCGCGAGCAGTCCGCCGAGCTCCCAGATCTCCTTCATCTTCCCGGTCGGACCCAGGTTGACCGCGTAGGCGAAGCGATCCGGGTGCTTCTCGGCGAACGACAGGGCGTGAGGTGAGGGAGCGCGGGTGCCGACGGATAGGATGGCCTTCTCGACGCCGGCGGCGTCCATGTCGTCGACGAGCTGGTCGACCTCGATGTTCCGGAAGAACTCGTCGCCCCCCTTGAAGTAGTCCTCCTTCACGCGGATCAGGTAGTCCGGGGGCTTCTGCTCGCCCATCGTGACGTTCACCCAGGGGTCGATCGCGCGGATGGGCATGCTCGTCTCCTGCGGGAGGCGCGAGTGTGGCACAGCCCCGGGGACGTCACCGGACCCGGCGCAGGATCAGTCGCAGGTGTCGGAACCCGGGGTGAAGGCACCCTCCACGGTCAGGGCGACCTCCTGTCCATGGGCCACTTCGAGGGTGTGATGATCCGGGTCGGAGATGAGGGCCCAGTAGCCGACGGGATAGCCGGAGTCGGTGGGGCCCCACACGGGACGACCCTCGCCGTGCGCCAGCGCCACCAGGCGATCCACCTCCTCCCGCGAGTCGCAGCCCACGCCGAGGTGCGCGATCGGCACCAGTGGATGGTCAACACGGCCCGTCTCGATCAACACCACGACGAAGGGTCGGGTCCCATCGCTGATCCAGGCCACGCGATTGCCGGTGGCCTCATCCTGGCGGAGGTGGACGGCCTTCAGCGAGGCGAAGCGTTCGTAGAAGTCGAGACTCGCGTCCATCTCGCTGACCGGAAGCGCGATGTGGGTCAGGCCGCGGTCGATCATGGGCGAAGGATAGCGCGGTGGCGAAGTCAGCCTGGCTTCGGCTTCGCGTTCGCGACTTCGAGCAGGACGTCGGCGTGACAGGCCTCGAGGCCGCACGGACAGCCGAGGTCGAAGCCGGCGAGCTCGTGGCGTACCTTTTCGACGTCGTAGTCGAGCTCTCCGCCGAGCAGGGCCTCCCGGTAGCGCGCGACGGCCTCTTCGGGTGTGGCACAGAGCAGCGAGTCGACCGGAACCTGCCAGCGCGCCGAGTAGCGCTGGACCAGCTTCGGCGGCTTGGCACGGTCCACCATGCGCTCGACCGGGAAGGGATTGCCCCAGCGCGAGTTGCGCCCGACGAGCTTCTGGCCGCGGGCGAGGCGCTGCCCACGCCGCGCGTGGAAGCGGCGGGGCGCGCTCACGCCGAGCCGCCGCGGGCCTTGGCGCGGGTCTGCGCCGCGCGGCGGGCCTCCCCCGCCCGCCTCAAGGCCTCGGCGGCCTCGGGGTCGACGCGGGCGTAGCGCTCCTTCCAGCTCTCGTCGTCGCCCCAGCGCAGCGGGGTCTGGACCGTCGTCCGGGGCAGGGTGGCGCTCTCGAGCAGGTCGAGGGCGAAACCGACGATCGCCTGCTGCATCGGCCGGTCGTAGGGTGCGCCGCAGGGATTGCCGAGGGGGAAGTCGCTGAAGAGGAAGCGCGCGACGCCGCACTCCTCCACGATGTCCCGCGCGGAGCCGATCACCACGGTCGGGATGCCGTCTGCTTCGAGGTGTCGCGCGACCAGACTCACGGTCTGGTGACAGACGGGTCAGAGGGGCACGAGCAGGGCGATGTCGACCTCGTCCTCGTGGCAGCGCCGCAGCAGCTCGGGGGCGTCCTGCTCGATCGTCCGCCGTTGGCTGTAGTCGGTCGGCACGCCGTGGAAGCGCGGCGCCAAGGCTCCGACGCGGCCAGTCCGAACCAGGGCCTGCACCGCCGCGATCGGCAGGAAGGACTCGACGTCCTCGGTGTGGGTCGCCTCCTTGTCCCACGACAGGTCGTCGGTGTAGAGGCGCGTCGGCGGCGGATCGATCGGTGCCGACCAGACCTGCTTGTCGGCGCGCAACGAGCCCGGCTTCCCACGCGCGTCCCGCCAGGGGCTGGCCGTGGTCACGAGAGCGATCCGGCTCTCCGCGAGGGGCCTGGTCAGCGAGGCGAGCGGCGCATCCGCGTGCCGCGACCAGCGATACGGTCGGTCGTAGCCCTGCGCGGCATAGAACTCGCGAGTGCGGTCGATGTAACTGACGAAGCTGCGGTGGGTGGTCGCGCTCGCACGCCCGCTCATGGCGGGAAGCTAGCCCAGGGTCGTGGGCCAGGGCGGCGGCGGTCGGCGGGTCTGAGCTGATGCAGCACGGCACTTCCGCGCGGACCGCGCGCCGGACCGGACCGCGGGAAAGAAGGGTCCTTGGCTCGGGGGCTCCAGGGCGGGCCCCCGAAGATTTAGTTGCATCATTGCGCATGTATACTAGAATTCTAATCCATGACGACTCGCACCGACCTGCCGGCTTCCTGTGTCACGGCCCTCGAGGAGCGTTTCGAGCCCGAGCTCTTCCAGGCGCTTTGTGATCCCGTGCGCCTGGGACTCGTGGCCCATCTCGCGGCCAGTGGTCGGGCGCTGACCGTGACGGAGTCCGCGCAATGCTGCGGCATCCACTTCTCGGGCGTTTCGCGGCATCTCGCGCTGCTCAAGCGCGCCGGTGTCGTCCGGGCAGAGAAGCACGGCCGCGAAGTGCACTACCGGCTGGAGGTCGGAGCCCTGGCGTCGACGCTGCGCGGGCTCGCCGACGCACTCGAGGCCTGTTGGGAAGAGGGACAGCGCGCGAGCGCATAGAGGAGGTTCCGGTTCATGAAGCGAATCCACCTGCACGTCAATGTCGAGGAGACGAAGTTCGACTCCTCGGTCGACTTCTACCGCACCCTTTTCGGGGCGGAACCCACGACCACGCGCGCTCACTACGCGAAGTGGCTCCTCGACGATCCTGCCGTGAACTTCACGGTCGAAGTGCTCGAGATCGCCGGCGACGTTCCGGGCATCCACCACGTCGGAATCCAGGTCGATGCGGAGGGCGAACTCGAGGGCATTCGAACGGCGCTCGAGGCTGCGGAGGCCCCGCTCCTCGAGGTCGGACGAACCCAGTGCTGCTTCGCCGACTCCGAGAAGAACTGGACGGCGGATCCACAGGGCATCCGGTGGGAGACCTTCCGGTCCTTCGGTCAGCTCGAGCACTATGGGGCCAAGACCGACGAGGAGCTCTCGCTCTACACGAAGAACCTTGCCGGTGAGGGCTGATCCCCGGCGCGGTCGGTCGGGAGCTCCGCGGGAAGGGTCGTTCTCATGAGCGCCTCGATGGCGTCCCGCGCCCGCGAGATCGGAGCCTTCCAGGCCTATCTGTCGGTCTGGATCCTCCTCTCCATCGGTGCGGGGCTGACGATCGGCACGACCGCACCGTGGGCCTTCTCGTGGCTGCGCGATTTCGAAGTCGGGAACGTGAACCTCGCCATCGCGATCCTGGTGTGGCTGATGATCTTCCCGACGATGGTGAAGGTCGACTTCTCGCGGCTGGGGAGTGCGGGCGGGTGGCGGAAG
>JAJDAR010000563.1 GCA_029261775.1 Deltaproteobacteria bacterium
GTGTAGCGGTGGACGAAGCTGTCGGTCGGGCCTTCCATCTCGAAGAACGGTTTCTCGAGCGGGTCTCCCGGGTTGCGGAGGAAGTCGGCCTCCGCGGCAAACGCGAAGCCGGCGGCCTCGAGCTCCTTGCGAAGCAGCTGGGGATCCATGCGATGGATCGTCTCGGCGACTTCGGCCCCAGCCCCCGGCTTGGCCACGTGATCGACGATGACCAGGCCGCCTCCCGGCTTCAGGGCCGAGAAGATCGCCTGGTTCATCGCGGCCCGATCGACCCCGGAGAAGAGTGTGTCGTGATAGACGTAGATCATCGTGACGAGATCGAGGCCCGTGGCTTCTTCCGGAAGCGGAGCCACGAGCTCGCGATCGACGCGCACGACACCCGTCATGGCCGGCCGCGCGAGGCGGGCAGGCCAGGATTCGCTCACGTACTTCTTCAGGACGTAGGGTGTGTTGTGGGCGTACACCGTCCCCTCGGAACCGACCGCCCGGGCCAGCAGCTCCGTCGTGTAGCCGCTCGATGCGCCGAGATCGGCCACCTTCATGCCCGGACCGACGCCGCTGAAGACCAGCAGCTCGGCCGGCTTGCGACGCAGATCCCGCTTGCGGTCGTCGTCGGTGCGGTCCGCAGCGGCGACCAGGCTCGTCGCCTCGGCGGGCGTGAGGGCCACGGCGGCTCCGGTCAGGAGCATCAGGGAGAGCAGCCCGGCCAGGCCGGCGGCGAGGTGTCGTCTCATGCCCGCAGTCTAGGCCACGTGGGGCGGGCCCGTCCGTCGCCGCTCCCCGGTCGCTCGCGGCAGTGCGAATCGATGTAGCCTTGCGTCGAGCACAGCCCGGAGGCCGTCATGAGCCAGTCCGCCGATGCCCCGCCCGCCCCTTCGAAGGGACAAGCCGGAGCCGACCCCTACTCGATTCCCCTCGACGCGATCGACCCGGCCGACTCGGAGCTCTTCGAGACCGACACGCTCTGGGGCTACTTCGAGCGCCTGCGCAAGGAGGATCCGGTCCACTACTGCGCGAAGAGCGAGTTCGGACCGTATTGGTCGGTGACGCGATTCGACGATGTCGTCCACGTCGAGAAGAACGACGAGATCTTCTCCTCGGCCCGGAGCATCGTCGTCGGCGACCCGGATCCCGACTTCCCGGTCGAGGCCGGGTTCATCACGATGGACGGAGACCGGCACACCGCCCATCGCAAGGTTGCGCAGCCGGTCGTCGCTCCGCGCAACCTGAAGCTGCTCGAGCCGATCATCCGCGAGCGCGTGGTCGAGATCCTGGACTCCGTGCCGGTCGGCGAGACCTTCGACTGGGTCGACCGGGTCGCGATCGAGCTCACGACGGGCATGCTCGCCACGCTCTTCGACTTCCCCTACGAGGACCGGCGCAAGCTCACGTTCTGGTCGGACATGGCCACCTCCAGCCCCGTCCAGGTCGGAGCGACGGGCGTCACCGAGGCCGAACGGCAGGCGGCTCTCATGGAGTGCCTCGAGTCCTTCCAGGCGCTGTGGAAGGAGCGCGAGGGCAAACCCCAGGGCGAGCCATTGGATCTCGTGACCGCCCTCGCGAACGGCGCAGCGACCCGTGGGATCTCGCCCATGGAGTATCTCGGCACGCTGATCCTGCTGATCGTCGGCGGCAACGACACGACGCGGAACTCGATCTCCGGCGGTGTCGTGGCGTTGAACGAGAATCCCGGGGAGTACCAGAAGCTGCGCGACCACCCCGAGCTGATCCCGAACATGGTGAGCGAGATCATCCGCTGGCAGACGCCGCTCGCCCACATGCGCCGCACGGCGACCCGGGACACCGAGCTTGCGGGCAAGCAGATCAAGAAGGGCGACAAGGTCGTGATGTGGTACGTGTCGGCCAATCGCGACGAGAGCGTCATCGAACGCGCCAACGAGTTCCTGATCGACCGCGAGAACGCGCGCCAGCACCTTTCCTTCGGTTGGGGCGTCCACTTCTGCATCGGCAGCCGCCTCGCCGAGATGCAGCTGCGCATCCTCTGGGAGGAGGCCCTGGCGCGCTACCGGATGATCGAGGTGGTCGGCCCCCCGGTCCGGGTGCGGTCCAACTTCGTCAAGGGCTTCACCGAGCTGCCCGTGCAGGTGCACCCCTGGTAGGAGCTGCCGGTGTTGCCCCCCTGGTAGGGAAGCGGAGCGTCAGAGCTTGGACGAGGCGCCGAAGCTCCCGCGCATGTGCTCGGTCCAGGCGCTCAGCAGGGGCGGGCTCTCCGCGAGACCGAGGGCCCGCAGCTCGTCCGCGATGGGATGCTCGCCGAGCACCAGGGTGACGCCTTCGCCGCCGGGGGTCGTGCTCTCGCCACTTCCGCCGCGGGTGAAGACGTTCGTGTGGGGGACACCCTCGATCAGCGTGTACCCGACGGCCTCCGTATCCGGGGTCTCGTTCTCACCGCCGCGCGGCACCGTGAGCGTCAGGACGTGCTGGCCCCCCATGGTCAGGCTGCAGGTCGCCGAATCGTCGGCGTAGCGGAAGTCGATCTCCTCGACGCTCTTCGGAAACCCCCAGATGCGGCAGCCCGCCTCGCAGGTGAAGCTCTGGTTCACGGGCAGCTTGTAGATGTAGCTCCCCAGCTCGGCATCGGGA
>JAJDAR010000564.1 GCA_029261775.1 Deltaproteobacteria bacterium
CTCGCGTCGCAAGGGCAGCGTGTCGCGCTCGTTGCGAAGCAGCACGATGGCCTCTCCGGCAACGCGCCGGGCCAGGGCCCGATGCTCGGGGCGATCGATCGCCTGCTCCGGGGGCTCGGGCCCCGTCGCCTCCAGGGCCCCGGTCCGCTCCATGATCCGCAGGATCCGGCGGACCTTGTCGTCGAGCTCGGCCTCGGAGACGCGAGCATCCTTCACGGCCTGACCGAGGGCGGAACCGAAGTGCCGCTCGGGGCCCGGCATCTCCAGGTCCATGCCGCCGGCGCCCGGGCCTTCGGTGTCCTTCAGCGCGAACCAATCGCTCACGACGAAGCCGTCGAAACCCCATTCCTCCTTGAGGATGTCGTGAAGCAGCTCGCGATGCGCGCAGCATGGGGTGCCGTTCAAGGCGTTGTAGGCACCCATGATCGTCCAAGCCGAGGCCTCGCGGACGGCGGCCTCGAAAGGCACCAGGTAGATCTCGCGCAGTGCGCGCTCGCTGACCACCGAGCTGATCGTGTGCCGCTCGAACTCCGAGTCGTTCGCGACGAAGTGCTTGACGGAAACGGCGACGTTCTCGCTCTGGACGCCCCGCACGAAGCCCACGGCCAGTCGGGCGGTCAGGACCGGATCCTCCGAGTAGCACTCGAAGTGGCGGCCCCCGAGCGGCGAGCGATGCATGTTGACGGTCGGCCCGAGCAGCACATGACAGTGCTTGGTGCGCGCCTCCTGACCGAGCGCCACGCCGACCTGCTCGACCAGCTCGGGGCTGAAGGTGGCGGCCAGGGCCGTCGCGTTGGGAAAGCAGGCCGACGTCTCACCCCCGGTCAGATTCCCGCCCCGCGCACCGATCGGGCCGTCCGTGAGCTTGAGACGCGGCAGATCGAGCCTGGGGACGTCGCTCCCGTACCACATCCCCGAGCCGGCGGTCAGCGCGGCCTTCTCTTCGAGGGTGAGCGCTGCGAGCAGGGCCTCCACGCGCGGGGCGTCCGCTCCGCTCATCGGGGCAGGCCTCTTCGCGGTTGGTGGGCGGCCTGCACAACGGCGGACGCGATTCGGTGCATCTGGGGCTCCTGGCTGCGACGCCAGTGTAGCCGCGCGCGAGCGCGCCTCCTCCTCGACTCCGAAGTCTGGGCCGAGGGGGCGCGCCGCCGCGGGGGGGAACCACGGCGGCGCGCGAGTCAGGCGGCGAGGACGCGTTGGAGCCCGACGGGCCGATGGACCGGGATGCGCGGGCCCGTCGGGAGCGCCGGATCTACGCCGCCTGGACGGTGATGCTCCGCTTCCTTGCGGCCGAGCTCTTCGGCAGGTGCAGCTCGAGGACACCGTCTCGCATCTTGGCCGACACGGCGGCCGCGTCGATGTCCTTCGAGAGCCGGAACTCGCGGTGGTACGAACCGGACCGGTACTCGGCGTGGACCTGGGTCCAGCTCTCCGACGGGAAGGTCGGGAGCTGCGCGTCGAGGGTGAGGACCCCCTGCTCCAGCTTGATGTCCACGCTCGTCTCGTCCGCGCCCGGCAGATCGGCGAAGATCACGTAGCCGTCGGGTCGCTCCAGGACGTCGACGTCCGGTCGGAACACCGGTCCCGGTCGGGTCCACTCGGCCTCCACCGGCTGCTTGTCACGGGCTTCGAGGGTGTCAGTCGTCATGTCGTTCTCCTACTCCTGGCCGCGCACGTCGATGCGTCGCGGCTGATGCTCGGGAGCCTTGGGAAGGCGCAGCATCAGGACGCCGTTCCGGGTGCTCGCCTCGGCCTGGTCGCCGTCGACGGCAGCCGGCAGATCGAAGGCCCGGCGGAAGCTGCCAGTCGGCCGCTCGATGCGATGCGCACTCGCGTCCGTCGGGCTTCCGGCGCCCTTGCGCTCGCCTTCGAGCACCAGGGTGGACCCCTGCAGCGAGACGTGCACGTCGCCTGCCTCGACACCCGGCAGCTCGGCCGTCAGCACGTAGGCCTCGGCGGTCTCGTACAGGTTGACGGGCGGGAACACACCACGCGGACGGGCCGAAGGGCCTTCGCCGTAGCGGTGGAAGAGGGTGTCCATGTCCCGGCGCAGCTCGTCGAACACGTCGGGCCACGCCCTCGTCGGGCGCGTGCGAAGGAGGTGGGTGGTGGCCATGGGATTCTCCTGTGGCTGTTGTCGGTGGCCGCGGCGGAAGCCTCGCGGCATGACGTCATGCATGGGTTCGACGCGGCTCCTGTCAAATCGCATGCACGGACTTGACACGGGAAGCCACGCGACGAGATCTCAGCGTGGCGCGCGAGGCGTGAGCGGTCGGGTGCGCCCGCGGGCCGTTCCGCCTCAGGCCGACGGGGCCGTCGTCCCCGGGGTCAGCGCTTCGGCGAGGAGCCCGGCCACGACCGGTGCCTCCGACTCGGGGAGCGCCGCGGTGGTGATGCGCAGCGCCGGCCCCGCCCGAAGTCGGTAGCTCTCGCCGGCGTGGACCGCGTAGCCCGCTGCGAGCAGGTGCTGGGCCGCGGGCGTCTCCTCGGCCAGCGGCAGCCAGACGTTGAGTCCCGAGCGCCCCCGGGCGGCGAGGCCTCGCTCGGCCAGCGCCCTCACCAGGGCCTCGCGCCTCGCGCCGTAGGCACGCTCGGCTCGGGCGACGAGCCGGGCTACCCGGCGGTCCTTCCAGAGTCGCACGGCGAGCTCCTGCAGCACGTGGCTCACCCAACGGCTGCCGAGCAGCTGCCGGCCCTCGACGCGCGCGATCGTCTCGCGATCTCCCGACAGGATCGCCAGGCGCAGGTCCGGGCCCAGGGCCTTCGACAGCGAGCGCGCCACGGCGAAGTGCGGCGTCGCCTCGCTGCACAGCGAGAAGGCCTCGCTGCCCGCGACCTCCGCCGCATGGTCATCCTCGACGATCAGCACGTCGGGGTGACCGGCCAGCACCGCGCGCAGCTGCTTCGCGCGGGCCGCATCGAGTGTCGCGCCGGTCGGGTTCTGTGCGCGCGGGGTCAGGATGAAAGCGCGCGCCCCCCGCCGCAGGGCGGCCTCGAGCGCGTCGGGCAGCGGGCCTCGATCGTCGAGGGCGACCGGCTCCGCGGGCAGGCCATTGGCGCGGAGCAGGTGGTACACGCCGCCGAAGCCCGGATCCTCGACGGCCACGCGGTCGCCAGGCCGCAGATGGGCGAGCAGCACGCGCTCGATGCCGTCCAGGGCACCGCTGACGACGGAGAGATGGGCGTGCGGCACGCGATCCGCAGCGAGCCGCTCGCCCGCCAGCGCCAGGAGCTCCGGAAGATGCACGGACGCCGCGTAGAGACGGGGCTCCGGATCCATCTTCTGCAGGAAGGGGCCGAGTCGCGGCAGCAGGGCGGGATCGGGATTGCCGCTCGCCAGGTCCAGGCAGTCGGGCGGCAGGGGCGCGGCGAGCCCCGTCGGCATCGGGGGCGCCGGACTGATCCGGGTGCCGCGTCGGCCCTCGGTTACGAGCAGGCCACGCCGCTTCAGCTCGCGGTAGGCGGCGGCCGTGGTGGTCGGACTCACCCCCAGCCCGTCGGCCAGGGCCCGGATCGTCGGCATCGGATCGCCGGGTGCGAGGCGGCCCTCGCGGAGCGCCGTCTCGACACTGCGTGCGATCTCGGCGGCGTGTCGGCCTCGTACGGCTCCGATAGACTTCTGTATCGCATCTGCCACGATTTTGTAGTGTCACAAATTGCGCAACGGGAGGCCAACGATGGATGAGCCGACGACCGCCGGGACCGACTCCCTGCGCGAGGTGACGATCGGGATCCTGATCTTCGACGGCGTCGAGGAGCTCGATTTCGTCGGGCCCTACGAGGTCTTCGCCTCACTCCAGAAGGCGACCGGGCGCGGGCGGGTGGTGACGATCGCCGAAGCTGCGGGGCCCGTGACCTGCGCCAACGGTCTGCGCGTCCTGCCGGACCACGGCTTCGCCGACGCACCGCCGCTCGACGTCGTCCTGGTGCCCGGCGGCCAGGGCACCCGGCGCGAGGTCGACAATCCGGTGCTGATCGAGTGGCTCCGCAAGGTCGGAGCATCGTGCGAGTGGGTGACGAGCGTCTGCACCGGTGCCCTGCTGCTCCACGAGGCGGGCTTCGCCAAGGGCAAGCGGGTGACGACCTTCTGGGGCTTCGTCGAGGACCTGCGCAAGCGCGGCGACGTCACCGTGCTCGACGGGCCGCGCTATGTGCGCGACGGCAACCTCGTCACGTCGGCGGGTGTCTCCGCGGGGATCGACATGGCGCTCTGGCTGGTCGGCCAGCTCCACTCGCCGGACGTCGCCCGTCGCGTGCAGCGCGGCATCCAGTACGAGCCGGCGCCGCCCTATACCGCCGAGGTCTGAAGCGGACTCCACCGCCGGGGTCCGAACCCGGCGCCTCGGGTTGGCCACCTGGACCCGCCGACCCGAGCCCCTGCGTTACCCTGCCGGGCATGACGAACCGACTCCCCGCCCTCGCTCTCGCGGCCGTGCCCGGTCGCCGTCGCCGCACCCTCGATCTGGCCCGGGAGGCGGAGCAACGCGGCTTCTCCGGTCTCTGGTGTGCGAGCTTCGGCGACGCGCTCGGGCTCTGCGAAGCCCTGGCCTTCGCCACCCAGCGCATCTCCTTCGGCACGGCGATCGTCAACATGTACACGCGCCACGTGACCGACTACGCCACGACGGCCTCGCTCATCCAGGAGCTGTCCGGAGGTCGCTTCGGCTTCGGCGTCGGGGTCAGCCACGAACCGATGAACCGCCGGCTGGGGGTCACGACCGGCAGGCCCCTGCGCGACACACGGGAGTTCGTCGAGGCCTTCAAGGCGACGCCTCGGGTCGGCGAGCTGCCGCCCGTCATCGTCGCCGCCCTGCGCAAGAAGATGGTCGCCCTTGCGGGGGAGGTCGGCGACGGGGTCGTCTTCGCGAACGTCGCCCGATCCCACGTCGCGACCTCCCTCGAGAGCCTGCCCGCAGAAAAACGCGGGAACCCCGGATTCTTCATCGGCGACATGATCCCGACCTGCATCTCCGACGATCGCGAGGCGGCGGCGGCCGTGAACCGCAAGACCCTCACGATGTACCTGATGCTTCCGAACTACCGGAACTATTGGAAGGAGGCCGGCTACCTCGAGGAGATGGAGCCCGTCGAGAAGGCCCTCGAGGCCGGCGAGCGGGAGCGGCTGCCCGAGTTGATGACCGATCGCTGGCTGTCGGACGTCTCGCTCTTCGGCTCCGCGGCCGAGGTGCGCGAAGGGGTCGAGGCGTGGTTCGACGCCGGCGTCTCGACGCCCATCCTCGTGCCCTCCTCGGCCGCCGGCAACCAGCTCAAGGCCTTCGAGGAGATCTTCGCTGCCTTCGCGTGAGCGTGCTTCGCCGGCGGATGCCCTCCGCGAGCTGATCGAGGCGCCCGGGCTCCGGGTCATGCCGTGCTGCTGGGACGCCTGGTCAGCGCGCCTGATCGAGCGTGCCGGCTTTCCGCTGACCTTCATGAGCGGCTTCGCCGTCTCCGCCGCGCGCCTGGGCCTGCCCGACACCCAGCTCATCTCCTACGCGGAGATGCTCGACCAGGGCCGGAATCTCTGTGAGGCCGTGTCGATCCCGGTGATCGGCGATGCCGACACGGGCTACGGGAATCCTCTCAACGTCCAGCGCACGGTCCGGGGCTACGCCGCAGCCGGCTTCGCCTGCGCGATGCTCGAGGACCAGGTCGCGCCGAAGCGCTGCGGTCACACCCGCGGCAAGGAGGTCGTCGAACGCCCCGAAGCCCTCGCGCGGATCCGGGCCGCCGTCGATGCCAGGCGCGAGGAGGACCTGGACCTGCTGCTGATGGCACGCACCGACGCGCGTACCACGCGAGGACTGGACGAGGCGATCGATCGCGCGCGCGCCTTCCGTGATCTCGGCGCCGACCTGCTCTTCATCGAGGCCCCCGAGAGCCGCGCCGAGCTGGAGCGCATCGCCAAGGAGCTCGAGGGAACGCCGCTCATGGTCAATCTCGTCGAGGATGGCGACACGCCGCTGCTTCCCCAGAAGGAGCTCGAGAGCCTGGGCTTCCGCATCGCGGCCTATCCCCTGACCCTGCTCGAGGTCGCGTCGCGGGCGATCGAGCGCGCCCTGGCGACCCTGGCGTCGGGTGCCCATCCCGCCGACGCCGATCGGTTCTCCTTCGCGGAGCTTCGACAGCTCGTGGGCTTCGAAGACTACGCAGCGCGAGAGGAGCGCTACCGGGAGGAGTAGGCGCGGTCGGGCCCGCGGGTTCGGCCCGAGGCTCGGCATGCGCCCGATGCACGTCTCATGTGCGGGCCGTACATCGGATGTCGGAGCCGTCTGGCCCCCCAGGGATTGCGGGCTCGGCAAGTTCTCGATTCGGCACCGCTTTTCGTGGTTCCCGGCTCTGGCACGGCGGTTGCTCTGCTCAGGGGGTGAAGGAGATCCCCATGACGCCCGTGGCTTCTGCCGACTTTCGATGGAACCTGCCGAATGCGCTCTCGGCGCTGCGGCTCGCGCTGGTGCCCGCATTGCTGCTCGTGGCCTGGATGGGCGAGGGCGCGCTGTTCCTCGTCTTCGTGAGCGTCGCGCTCGCATCGGACGTGCTCGACGGCTGGCTCGCCCGGGCGCTGCGCCAGGAGAGCGAGGCCGGGTGTCTCCTCGACAGCCGTGCGGACCTCGCCCTGTGGCTCTCGCTGCCGGTCTGCACCTGGTGGTTGCGCCCGGACTTCGTCGCGGCCGAGAGCACCCGACTGATCCTCCTGCTCGCCGCCTTCGCGCTGCCGATGGCCGCGGCGTGGCTCAAGTTCGGCGCGCTGACCAGCTATCACACCTGGGGGGCCAAGCTCACCGCGAACCTGCTGGGCGTGTCCCTGCTCCTGCTGTGGGCCGACGGTCCGATCTGGCCCTTCCGCATGGCCACCGCTGTCGCCGTCGCCGCGTTGCTGGAAGAGGTCGTCATCACCGGGCTGCTCCGCGAGCCGCGCCGGAACGTTCGCAGCGCATGGCACGTCTGGCGAGAGGAGCGCGGCGGGAGTCGGGAGGTCGTGCGATAGAGTGGTCGCATGATCGCCCGTCGTCGCGCCGGATCCGCCCTCGTCGCTTCCCTGGTCCTCGTCGCCGCGTGTGCGCTTCCCGTCGCCGCGCCGCCCGACGGCCACGACGCCGCGGACGCCCTGCATCGGGACGCGATCGTGATCGATACGCACTCCGACACGACGCCCTGGTTCGAGGACCCGACCTGGCGCTTCGACGAGCGGCACGCCGAGGGCCATCAGGATCTGCCCCGCATGCGCGAGGGCGGCCTCGACGTGCAGTTCTGGTCGATCTACATGGGTCGGACCCCTGGCGACGGCGTGGCGATCAAGCAGGCGATCGCCCGCATCGACGCCGTCCACCAGCTGGTGGCCCGCCATCCCGGAGAGCTCGCCCTGGTGACGACGGCGGCGGGCATCCGCCGGGCGGTCGCCGAGGGCAGGATCGCGTGCCTGATGGGCGTCGAGGGCGGGCACATCATCGAGAACAGCCTGCCGGCCCTGCGGACCTACCACCGGCTCGGTGTTCGCTACCTGACGTTGACGCACTCCTTTCCGACCGACTGGGCCGATTCGAGCGGGACCAACGAGGTACCCGAGCCCGTCCACGGCGGTCTCACCTCGTTCGGCGAAGACGTCGTCCGCGAGATGAATCGGCTCGGGATGATGGTCGACGTCTCCCACGTCTCCGACGAGACCTTCGCCGACGTCCTTCGCGTGACGCGGGCGCCGGTGCTGGCCTCGCACTCGTCGGTCCGCGCCGTGGCCGACCATCCGCGGAATCTGAGTGACGACATGCTGAGGGCCCTGGCCGCCAACCGGGGCGTCGTGATGATCAACTTCTACTCGGGCTACATCGACGCGGATCTGGTGGCTCCCATCCGCTCGCTCTTCGCGCGACTCGCCCCGGAGATCGTGGCGCTGCGCGAGCGCACCGAGGGCCGACCCCTGGAGCGATCCCGGGCCTTTCGCGACCTGCTGGCGGGCCAGGAGATTCCGCGGACCCGACTCTCCGTGCTGCTCGACCACTTCGATCACGCCCTGCGCGTCGCAGGCCCCGATCACGTCGGCCTCGGGGCCGACTGGGACGGCGTCGCGAGCATGCCGCGCGACATGGAGGACGTGAGCCGGCTGCCGAACCTGACACGCGGGCTGCTGGCGCGCGGCCATTCCGAGGACACCGTGCGCAAGGTGCTCGGCGAGAACCTGCTGCGGGTGATGGAAGAGGTCGAGGCGCTGGCGGCGTCTCACTGAGGAGGCGGAACCGCGCCCCGGCCACCGCTCCGCCGCAGCGCGCCCGGCTCAGGATCCGACCCGCAGGACGACTCCCTCGCAGGGCGCGAGGCGGAGCTCCGACAGGCGGGTCGGCAGCGCCCCGGACGGGTCCGAGCGCAGCCCGGCGAGGACGGCGCCGGCGCCGAGGTCCAGCTCACGCCCCTCGTCGGCGAAGTTCAGGGCGACGATCACGCGTTCGGTACCGAGTCGACGCTCGTAGACGTACACCTCCGCAGGCGCCGGCAGGCTCTGCTGTGCGCCGCCCTCGAGTGCGGGCGTCGCGCGTCGAAACGCGAGCAGGGTCCGATACCAGTGCAGCAGCGAGGCGGGATCCTCGCGTTGAACGGCCACGTTGCGGGTGCTCGCGTCGGGCCCGAGCGGGAGCCAGGGCTCCGCGGGGCTGAAGCCCGCACCCGGCTCCGCGCTCCAGGGCATCGGTGTGCGCTCGCCGTCGCGCGAGGCGGCCGGATGCAGGGTCCAGGCGAGTGGGTCGCGAAGGCGGTCTTCGGGGATCTCGACGTTGCGCAGGCCGAGCTCCTCGCCGTAGTACAGGAAGGGGGTCCCGCGCACCGTCAACAGCAGCAGGGCGAGCAGGCGGGCGCGCGCCTCGCCGAGCAGCGGGTGGTCGTAGCGGCTCGCGTGGCGTCGGGCGTCGTGGCTCGAGAGCACCTGGTTCGGCCAGCCCTCGGGCGGGACGAGGGCGTGGAAGCGCTCGATCTCGTCCCGCATCCGCGCGGCGTCGAAGGGCGTCTGCATGAGGGAGAAGTTGAAGGCCTGGTGCAGCTCGTCGCCCTTTCCGTAGTAGGTCGCGACCTCGGCCGGATCCATCAGGTAGACCTCGCCGACGAGCACCCGCTCGGGGTAGGCGTCCGCGATGCGCCGCAGGCCGCGCAGGCGCTCGTGCACGTCGGGATGGTTCTCGTCGTGGATGTGGCGCTGGCCGCCGTAGCCGCGGCTCGGGTCCAGCACCGGGTTGCTGCGGAGCTCGGGGTCCTTGGCGATCCGATGGATCACGTCGATGCGGAAGCCGTCGACCCCGCGGTCGAACCAGAAACGGACGACGTCGTGCATCGCCGCGACGAGCTCCGGGTTCCGCCAGTCGAGATCCGGCTGCTCCTTCAGGAAGGAGTGCAGGTAGTATTGCCCGGTCGCTTCGTCCCATTCCCAGGCGGGGCCTCCGAAGATCGAGAGCCAGTTGTTCGGCGGACCGCCATCGGCTGCCGGGTCGCGCCAGACGTACCAGTCGCGCCTGGGGTGGTTCCGGTCGCCGCGGCTCTCGGCGAACCACGGATGCTGGTCCGAGCTGTGATTCGGAACCAGATCGAGCAGGACCCGCAGGTCGCGGGCGTGGGCCTCCTCGAGCAGACGGTCCATCTCGCTCAGGTCGCCGAAGAGCGGGTCGATGTCGCAGTAGTCGGCGACGTCGTAGCCGAAGTCGGCCATCGGCGAGGGAAAGCAGGGCGAGATCCACAGGCCGTCCACGCCGAGCCACTGCAGGTGGTCGAGGCGCTCGCGGATCCCCGCGAGGTCGCCCACCCCATCGCCGTTCGCGTCCTGGAAGGAGCGCGGGTAGATCTGGTAGATGACCCCGTGCTTCCACCACGAGCGATGCCCGCCCGTGCCCAAGCCGCCGCGCCTCAGCCGAGCAGGGCGCGGCCGATCACGCGGAGCTCCAGGATCGGCTTCACGCCCTCGAAGATCGGCAGCACCTGGGCATCCACCACGTAGCGGCTGATCGGGTACTCCTCGGCGTAGCCCCAGCCCCCGTGCATCAGCTGGCCCTGCTGGGTGATGTCGACCGCGAGGTCACAGGCCAGCAGCTTGGCCTGGGCCGCGAGCGGGGCCGCAGCCCGCTCGTCGCCATCCATCTCGCCGGCGGCGGCGTAGGTGATGGCGCGGCTGGCGAAGAGCCGGGTGGCCATGCGACCGAGCGTGTACTCCGTCAGCTGGAAGTCGGAGATCGGGTGGCCGAACTGCTTGCGGTCGACGACGTACTTGGCCGTCTCCTCGAGCGCCGCCTGGGCCAGCCCGCAGGCTCGGCCGCCCGTCTGCAGCCGGCCGGCCGCGAAGCCACCCATCTGCAGGTAGAAACCGCGACCGAGCCCGCCGTCGCCACCGACCAGGTTCTCGGCCGGGACGCGATAGCCCTCGAGGTTGAGCGTGAACGAGTGCATGCCGCGATAGCCCGGGGTGGCGTCGGCCTTGCCGACCATGCGCCCGCCGCCCGGCTGCTTCATCTCGAACTCGTGCCCCGGAAAGGGGTCCTTGGGCACGATGAACAGGGACAGGCCCTTCTGGCCCTTGGCCGGATCCGGGTCCGTGCGTGCCAGCAGCGCCAGCACGTTGGCGCGTCCGGCGAAGGTGCACCACGCCTTCGGCCCGTCGATCACCCAGTCGTCGCCGTCGGGGGTCGCCCGGCACTTGACGCCGGCGACGTCGCTCCCGATGTCCGGTTCGGTGACGGACACGCCGACCATGACCTCGCCAGAGGCGAGCTTGGGCAGCCAGTGCTTCTTCTGCTCTTCGGTGCCGCCTTGCAGCAATGCCTTGGTCAGGATCTCGGGGCGGGTGATCAGGGACCCGGCGCCGGCCAGCGAGGCGCGCGACAGCTCCTCGGTGGTCAGGATCATCGCCAGGTTGCCCATCTCGTGGCCGCCGTACTCCTCCGGAATGGCGAGGCCGAAGTAGCCGAGCTCGCTCATCTTCGTGAGGAAGGCCTCGGGGATGTCCCGGTCCTCGCGATGGATGAACTCGGCCTGGGGCGCCACCTCGTTCTCGGCGAACTCGCGCACCGAGTCGCGCACCTGCTCGAGCATCTCGTCGAGCGGCGGCTCCGTGCGGCCGCGCGCTGCGATCGCGCGCCGACCGATCTCGCGCACCAGCGCCTGGCTCTGGCCGGCGCGGAGCCGGGCCCGGGCGTCGCTGGGAAAGGCGGCCTCGAGCTCGGCATCGCCCAGCCCGAGCTCCGGCAGCACCGGGTCGAGCCGATCCCGCAGGCTCGCGACCAGGTCGGCTACCGCCGCGACGGCGACGTCCTCGAAGCCATCGATCGGGCGGCCTTCGGCGCGGGCCTCGTCGAGGAACTGGACCACCTCCCGAGCCGCCCGGGCCTCGGTCGCCGCATAGGCCACCCGCTCGGTCAGGACCTGGTGGTCGTCGATGGACTTGCCCTGGTCGGTGACGCTGCGGGCCTTCTCCAGGACGGGCGCCAGGAGGGCGTCGCCGGACCGGAGCAGGGCGCGGGCATCGTCTAGGGACACGGAGGGCACGGCAGAGGAGCTCATGTGATCACTCTCACATTTTTGGGGAGGGAACTCCGTACGATAGCGGCGTCGCCAGCGGAGGTCGCGTCTCGCGGCGTCCCGGCGCAATGGAGGGATCTCACTCATGATTCGAACGAGCTTTTTCTGGAAGACGATGGTCCTGGCTGGCGTGCTCTCGCTGGGGCTTCTCGCCTGCGGCAGCGGAAACGAAGCCAAGGATGCGATGAACGACGCTGCGACGGCGGCGGGCGAGGCCGCCGAGGCGGCCGGCGAGATGGCCGAGAAGGCCGGAGAGGCCGCGGGCAAGGCCGGGGAGGCGGCCGCCGCGATGGGCGCCGAGGGCATGGGCGCCGCCGCAGATGCGGCTGCCGATGCTGCCGAGACGGCGGGTGAGGCGGCCAAGGCCGCCGGCGAAGCCGCCCAGGCCGCTGCGGATTCGACGGCGGAGGCGGCTGGAGAGGCCGTCGACGTCGCGGCCGAAGCCGCCGACGCCGCCGCCGACGCGGCGGCCGATGCTGCGGACGCCGCCGAAGATGCGGCCGAAAAGGCCATGGAGTAGGGCGCCGGGGGCCCGCCTCCGGCGGGCCTCCTCGCCCTCCCGGCGCGGCTGCTAGAGGAAGTCCACCAGCCGCTCGACGAGCGACGGGCTGCCGAAGACCAGCCCGAGCCCGCGCCCCTCGTCGCTGCGGTCGATCGTGACGCAGCGCCCGCCCGCCTCGGGCACGAGCACCTGGGTGGCGGCCGCATCCCACGGGTTCAGCCCCAGGTCGATCATCGCATCGACGGCGCCGTGCAGGACCAGCGCGTGTCCGAAGGCATCCGTGTAGCCGCGGAACATCGGGAACTCCGCCACCAGCCGCTCGAGCGCGGGACGCGCTCCGAAGTGGTCGAAAGCGTAACCGTCCCCGTGCGCGACCATGGCCTTGCGCGGGTCGTCCTGCTGGGAGACGCGGACCGGCGAGCCGTTGCGCGTCACGCCGCCACCCTGCCAGCCGACGGTCCGCTCATCGAGGGCGGGCAGATCGATCAAGCCGAGTCGCGGCTCGCCATCTTCCAGCAGGGCGATCAGCGTGCTGAACAGGGGAATGCCGCGTGAGAAGCCGATCGTCCCGTCGATCGGATCGACCACCCAACGCAGCCCGTCCTGGCCGCCCTCGGCGCCGAACTCTTCGCCGAGGATGCCGATGCTGGGATCGTGATCGCGCAGCACGCGCCGGATCGCCTGCTCGGCCTCGCGGTCGGCCTCGGTCACGGGGGAGCCATCCTGCTTGGTCTCGACGGCCACGTGCCGGAAGCGGGGCAGGATCTCGCGGCGGGCCGCATCGGCGGCGGCCTGGGCTGCGAGAGCGGCGGCGGCGAGGTCGAGGGCCATCGGGGCAGCCTATCCGCCACGCCGCAGGGCGGCGAACTCCGCGGCGGCGAGCACGCCGCGCCGGACGTACCCTCCCGCCATGACTTCCCTGGCCGAGCAGCTTGGCTTCGGAGCGGAGGATCGGGTCGCGATCGTGCACGCCGACGATCTCGGCATGTGCCTCGCGGCGAACGAGGGCGGCTTCGAGGCGCTCGAGAACGGGCCTGCGACCTGCGGCAGCGTGATGGTCCCGTGCCCGTGGTTCCGCGACGCCGCTGAGAGGGCGCAGCGCGACGCCGCCCTCGACCTCGGGGTGCACCTGACCCTGAACGCCGAGTGGCCGCTCTACCGGTGGGGGCCTGTCGCCGGACGGGACGCCGTGCCCTCGCTGCTCGACGCGCAGGGCTACCTGCCGCGCACGACCGCCGAGGTGGTGAAGAAGGCCGCACCGGAAGAGGTGGCGATCGAGCTGCGCGCGCAGGTCGAGATGGCGCTGGACGCGGGCATCGACGTCACGCATCTCGACAGTCACATGGGCACCGTGTTCTTTCCCGCCTTCCTGCCCGTCTACCAGGAGCTGGCGCGCGAGTTCCGGGTTCCGGTGCTGGCCGCTCGGCCGGACGCGGCCACCCTGGAGGCGGCCGGCCTCACGGCAGCGCGGGAGATGCTCCACGGCATGGCCGACGGGCTCGCAGCTCACGGCTTTCCGATCCTGCAAGGCCTCGACGCGAACTCGCTGGGCTTCGCCGAGGGGAGCGGTGGCGCCCACAACGCGCGCCGCCTCGACGGGCTGCCGGTGGGCATCAGCTACCTGATCTGCCATCCCGCCAAGGACGGCGAGGAGCTGCGGCGCATCACGCCCGACTCGGCCCATCAGCGGGACTTCGAGCGCGGATACTACGGCGGCGATGCAGGGCGCAAGGCGCTCGACGAGCGGGGCATCGCGACGCTCGGGATGCGGGCGCTGCGGGATCTGCTGCGGGGCTGACGACGAGGGCGCGTCAGCGCAGGACGGAGACCGGTGCCTCGTGGATCTCGTAGCCGGCTTCGCGGGGAAGGACGAGCGTCGGCTCGCCGTCCCGGTCCTCGATGACAGGGAGCACCGTGACGATGGGATCTCGACGGGCGGCCGCGAGCGCGTCGGCGACCGTCGGGCTGCGGCCCAGCTTCTTGACGTTCATCAGGGTTGGAAAGATCACCTGGCGGCGCCTGGCTTCGGCATCGGCCACGACGTCCTCGGGGCGGATCCAGACGGAGTCGACGGACTCGATGCCATCGTGGGCGGCGACGTGGTCCGACGGCGCCGCGACCACGAAGAAGTGGGTGTCGAAGCGCTTCGGCATCAAGGTGGGTGTGATCCAGTGGGCGAAAGGCACCAGCGCGTCACAGGCCAGCACGAGGTCTTCGCGCGCGGCCAGGGCTCCGATCGAGAGCTCGCCGGCATGCACGGCCTCGCGGTGGAGACCCGAGAGGGTGGCGAGCTGCGCGGCGTCCACGAGCTGGTCGCTGCCGCGCGGTCTCGCCATCAGCACGCCCGCCTCCTCGAAGGTCTCGCGAATCGCTGCGACGCGGAAGGCGCGAGCCTCGGGCGACAGGCCCTCGGCGCCCTCGCAGCGGCCGGCGAGGTCGGGATCCGCGTCCGCGGGATCGACCCGCCCGCCGGGGAAGACCATCGCGCCCGCCACGAAGTCGATCTGATGGTGGCGCTCGACCATCAAGACCTCGAGGCCGTCCGCCGCGTCGCGAAGCAGCAGGATCGTCGCGGCGGGCTCGGGATGCGGAGCCGCGTCGGGCATGGGATCCTCCTGCTCGCCTGGCCCCGGCGCTCGGCGAAGCGAGGCGATCATGCCATGAGCCAACCGCGACTGCATGTCGAGAGCCACGGGCAGGGACCTGCGATCGTGTGGGCCCACGGTTTCGCGGGGAGCGCCCGGAACTGGCGTCCCCAGGTTCGAGCGCTCCAGTCGGCATATCGGGTCGTGGTCTACGATGCCCGCGGGCACGCTCGCAGCTTCGCGCCCGAGGAAGCCTCGTCGTACTCTGCCCTGCACTTCGTCGACGACCTCGAAGAGGTGGTCGACGGTTGCGGCGACCCGAGCCCCGTCGTCGGGGGCCTTTCGATGGGGGCAGCGACGGTGCTGCAGTGGGCGATCCAGCATCCAGGCGGCGCGCGCGCGCTCATCCTGGCGGCCTTCCCCGCCGACGTCGGCTCCGGGCGCGGGGTGTCGGCGAGCGCCGAAGCGTTCGCCGACCTCATCGAGGCAGAGGGAATCGAGGCGGCGGGCGCACGCTTCGCCTGGGGGCCGGGGTCGGGGCTCGACGAGCGAGGAGCGGCGCTCGTACGGCAGGGATTCCTCGAGCACCCTCCTCATGGGCTGGCCCATACCCTGCGTGAGTACCTGGGGCGTCGAGCCCCCCTGGCGAGCCATGCGGCGGCACTCGAGCGGCTGCTCCTCCCCGTGCTGGTGGTGGTCGGCGAACGGGACGAGGCATCGCGGCCCACCTGCGAGTGGCTCGCGCAGACGCTGCCGCGGGGAGAGCTGATGGAGATCCCGGACGCGGGTCACGTCGTGAACCTCGCCCGCCCCGATGCGTACAACGAGGCGGTGACGGGCTTCCTGTCCCGTCATGCACCCCCGGAGGAGACCCCATGAGGTGGCTCGTCGCATTCGGCTGGGTTCTCGCCCCGGCCGTCGTCGCCCTCGCCCAGCCCGAAGTGCCGTGGACCCACTGGGGTCGGGACGAGGGGGGCAGCCGGTACGTTCCGCTCGACCAGATCGACGCGTCGAACGTCGCCGACCTCGAGGAGCTCTGGACGTGGAACCACGGTGACGTCTCGGACGGGAGCCCTCCGTTCCGGACGACGAGCTCGTTCGAGCTCACGCCGATCCTGGTGGACGGCACGCTCTACGGGTGCACGCCCTTCAATCGCGTGTTCGCGCTCGATCCGCTGACGGGCACGGAGCGTTGGATCTTCGATCCGGAGATCGATCGGCATGCCTCGTGGGCCAACCAGCTCGTGTGCCGCGGGGTGGCGACCTGGCTGGATCCCGATCGCGAGGAGGGCGACGTCTGTCGGCGCCGCGTGCTGACGAACACGGTCGATGCGCGCTTGATCGCCCTCGATGCCGCCACCGGCCGACCCTGCCCGGACTTCGGCGAGGCGGGGACGGTGGATCTCAATCCCGGGGTCGGCGAGCAGCGTTGGAAGGGGGAGTACCAGCTCACCTCGGGTCCGACGATGGCCGGCGACGTGGTGGTCGTGGGCTCGGCGGTCAGCGACAACACGCGGACCAATGCGCCGAGCGGCGTGATCCGCGGCTTCGACGTGCGCACGGGGGCGCGGCGCTGGGCGTGGGACCTGGCCCCCCCGGACGAACCGGGCGGCCTGCGCGATCCCCAAAGCGGTTGGATGCTGTCCACGCCGAACGTGTGGGCGCCGATGTCCTACGACCCGGCGCGCGATCTGCTGTTCGTGCCGACCGGCAACCCGACACCGGACTACGCCAGCGGACACCGGAAGGGGCTCGACCACTACGGCAGCAGCGTCGTCGCCGTGGAGGGTCGGACGGGGAAGGTGCGCTGGAGCTTCCAGACCGTGCACCACGACGTGTGGGACCTGGACGTGCCGGCCCAGCCCGTCCTGTTCCCGCTGCGCCGGGCCGGGCAGGTGATCCCGGCGATCGTCCAGCCGACGAAGATGAGCTTCCTGTTCATGCTCGATCGTCGCACCGGCGAGCCGTTGTTTCCGGTCGAGGAGCGTCCGGCTCCGCAATCCGGCGAAGCCGACTTCGTGCTCTCGCCGACGCAGCCCTGGCCGACGAAGCCGCCGCCGCTGATCCGGATGTCGGTCACGCCGGACGACGCGTGGGGCCTCACGCCGTGGGACCGGGGGCGCTGCCGTGAGACGATCGAGGGCCTCCACTTCGAGGGCCCCTTCACGCCACCGACCCGGCAGGGCACGATCATGATCCCCGGCAACGCGGGGGGGTCGAACTGGGGAGGGGTCGCGGTCGATCCCGAACGGCAGCTGCTGGTCGCGAACGTGATGGATCTGCCGTGGGTCGTGACCCTGTTTCCGCCGGACGAGCTGGCGGCCGCCCGCGCCGAGGCACCGGAGGCCGAGCACGCGGCCCAGGAGGGCACGCCGTGGGCGATGCGCCGGGACTACCTGCGCTCGCCCCTCGGTCTGGCGTGCGTCGCGCCGCCCTACGGCACCCTGCACGCGGTCGACCTCGCGACCGGCGATCTGCGCTGGAGCCGCCCGATCGGAGAGATCCCGTTCATCGGCTACGAGATCGGGCTGCCGAATCTCGGCGGCCCGCTGGTGACGAAGAGCGGCCTCATCTTCCTGGCGGCCACCGTCGACACCTACTTTCGAGCGCTCGACATCGAGACCGGGGCGGAGCTGTGGAAGTCGCGCCTGCCGGCCGGCGGCAACGCCGTGCCGATGAGCTTCTCCATCGACGGACGCCAGATCGTGGTGATCGCAGCGGGCGGCTACGGGCGGGTCCCAGGCGTGATGGGGGATGCCCTGGTGGCCTTCGCGCTTCCGCAGGAGTGAGGGTTATCGTCGAGCGTCGATGCGCATCGAGCCGCTCTTCAGCGAGGACGAGGTCCGCGAACGGGTCGCCCAGCTGGCCGCCCGCCTGGCCCGCGACTACGCCGACTCGCCGCTGACGGTGGTCTGCATCGCCGAAGGGGCCACCCGCTTCGTCGGCGACCTCTTGCGGCTGCTGGCCCAGCGCGGCGTCGTGGCCGAGCGGCTCGACGTGCGCGCCCACCGGACCGAGGGAACGACCCTGGGCCCGGTCCAGGTCGAGCACTTCGATCCGGACGGCCTGGATGGGCGCGATGTCCTGGTCGCGGACGACATTGCCGACGAGGGCGCCACCCTCCTCGCCGTACTCGAGATCGTCTCCCTCGCCGAGCCGCGCTCGGTCCGCACGGCCGTGCTGATCGACAAGCGCGAGCGCCGCCGGCACGACGTGCCCGTCGACTACGCGGGCTTCGAGATCGAGCGCGGCTGGGTGATCGGCTACGGCATGGACGTCGACGGCGAGTACCGCGACCTCGACTGGATCGGCCTCCTCAAAGACGACCGCTTCTAGAACAACTCGAGTTCGAAGACGACCGCCTCTGAAAGAACTCAAGCAAAGTGCCGGGCCTGTTTCTTGAGTTGTTGTTGACCGAGAGACCCGACCCCTTTGTCAACACTCAGGGGGTGGCGAGGGCGCGGAGGCGGCGGAAGGGGTAGATGCCGCTGGTGTGGCCGTCGCTCCATTCGATCTGGAGCGCGTAGCGGCCGACGCTCTCGATGCGCAGCGGGCGTACGTCGTCGGGGACGCTGGCGGGGTCGAGGCGCTCCGCGCCGCTCCACTCGTCGACGCAGTGGGCGCAGCCGCAGGCGAGCCGGAGCTCGCGCACGTCGTAGACGTGGGTCGCGCCATCGGCCCAGGTGATCGAGAGCGCGCGCGGGCCCGCCTGATCGATCCTGGTCGGGGTCGTGGCGGGGGTGGGAGCGTCGTCGGACATCGGCTTCCAGGCTAGCGCCCCGTCGGCGAAACGAGGTGCTAGCCTGCGCCCCCCATGACGACACCCGACCCCGACGCCATCGCCATCCTCGGAGGAACCGGAGACCAGGGTCTCGGCCTCGCCCTGCGCTTCGCCAAGGCGGGTCGTCCGGTCGTGATCGGCTCGCGCAAGGCGGACCGCGCCGTGGCTGCGGCCGACGAGGTTCGGGA
>JAJDAR010000565.1 GCA_029261775.1 Deltaproteobacteria bacterium
GGCCGAGCGCTGGCTGGGCGGGATCGCCAGCGGCGAGACGGTCGTGGGCGTGGCCGTGACGGAGCTCTCCTCCCGGCGCGAGGGCGCCGGCGTCTCGCTCTCCGGGGGCAAGCTCTCGGGCAAGGCGATGATGGCGCTGGATGCGCACGGAGCAGACCTGGTCCTGATCGCCACGGGGGCGGACCAGCTCGTCGTGATCCGCGGCGATGCCCCGGGGCTGACGACGACGCGGCTCGCCACGATCGATGCGACCCGCTGCACCTCGGAGCTCGTGCTCCAGGGCGTCGCGCCCGAGGTCATCTACTCGGGAGCCGGGGACCTTGTGACGCGCCTGCTCGAGGCGGGACGCATCGCCCTTGCGGCCGAGGTGATCGGCGCCTGCGAATCGATGATCGAGCAGGCTGTGACCTACGCCGAGCAGCGCAAGCAGTTCGATCGGCTGATCGGGTCGTTCCAGGCCGTCAAGCACATGTGCGCCGAAATGATCGCCGAGCTGGAGCCCGCGCGGTCGCTGCTCTGGTACGCTGCGCACAGCTTCGACGCCCTGCCCGACGAGACCCCGTTGATGAGCCGCCACGTGCTCGCGCACGCCTCGGAGATCGGGCGGGAGATTGCCAGCGTGGCGACCCAGGTGCACGGTGGCATCGGCTGGACGGACGAGCAGAACCTGCATTTCTGGTTCAAACGCATCGCGAACGCCCGCCACCTGCTCGGCGGCCCGGAGTTCCTGCGAAACGAGGCCGCCCTGCTCCAGGGCTACGCGGCCGCCTGAAGCCCCCAGGAGGAATCGACATGCGATCCCAACTCGCCCAGGAGATGGGTCTCGAGTTTCCGATCTTCGCCTTCACCCACTGTCGCGACGTCGCGGCAGCGGTATCCAAGGCCGGCGGCCTGGGGGTGCTCGGCGTGGCCGGCCACTCGCCGAAAGGCCTCGGAGCGGAGCTCGAGTGGATCGAGAAGGAGGTCGGCGACAAGCCCTACGGCGTGGACCTGCTGCTGCCCTCCAAGTTCGTCGGCAGCGACAAGGGCGGTCTCTCCGGCGAGGAGCTCGACGCGAAGATCCCCGAGACGCACAGGAAGTTCCTCGACGACCTCTTGCGGGAGTTCGAGGTGCCGGAGCTGCAGGGCGACGTCCAGCTCGGCGACGAGTTCGCCGTCGGCTACGAGCGGCAGCGCGAGGTGATCGAGCTGGTCTTCGAGCATCCGATCGCCTTGATCGCGAGCGCCCTCGGCCCGCCGCCCGCCTGGATGATCGAGATGGGCAAGGAGAAGGGCGTGAAGGTCGCGGCGCTCGCAGGAACGGTCGAGCACGCACGGCGCCACGTCGAAGCGGGCGTCGACATCGTGGTGGCCCAGGGCTACGAGGCGGGCGGACACACCGGCACGGTCTCGACGATGGTGCTGGTCCCGGAAGTGGTGGACGCGGTCCACCCGATCCCGGTGCTCGCGGCGGGCGGGATCGGCAACGGCCGACAGCTGACGGCGGCCCTCGCGCTCGGCGCCCAGGGCGTCTGGTGCGGCTCGGTCTGGCTGACCACCGAAGAGGCGGAGACGCACCCGGTCGTGAAGGAGAAGTTCCTGCACGCGGGCTCATCGGACACGGTCCGCAGCCGCTCGCTGACCGGCAAGCCAGCGCGCCAGCTGCGCAGCGCCTGGACGGACGCCTGGGAGGACCCGGCCAACCCGGAGCCGCTGCCGATGCCCCTCCAGCCGCGCCTGGTCCGCGAGGCCCAGGCGCGCATCCAGCGCACCTCGCACAAGAACCCGGGTGCCGCCCAGCTCGCCAACTACTTCGTGGGCCAGGTGGTCGGCTCGATGAACCAGGTGAAGTCGGTGCGCTCGGTCATCGAGGAGATGGTATCGGAGTACGCCGACACGATGTCCCGCCTCGACGACTGGGCAGACGCCTAACAAGCAGCGTCCAGAAGCGACGACAGCCAGAAGCGCAAACGAGAAGCGGGGACGGAAGCGGGGACGTTCGTTTCATTGTTGCATTTCGGCACCCAGTGCAACAATGAAACCAACGTCCCCTTTTCTGTCTCCTTGTTCTCCGCTTTGGTTCGTCCCCGTTTTCTCGTCCCCGTTTTTGATTCTCGGCGTCCCGGGGTTTGGGCGGGTTACTTTCCGGTCAGCCCGTTGGCGGGGTGTTGGTCGCCGGGAAAGAGGCTGCCTTGCCAGCGTTGCATGCCGGCGATCCAGCGGTCGACGTCGGCGCCCTTGCGCTTGACGTACTCCGCGACCTCGGGGTGGGGGAGCACGTGGAAGCGCTCCTCGCGGAGGGCCTCCATCACCACGTCGGCCACGTCCGTGGGTTGCAGGACGCCATCGCCCGCGGCGACGTCGCCCCCTCCGCCCTCCATCTTCTCGCGGTCCGGGCTGTTGGCGCCGATGTTCGTGGCGACGGCCTGGGGACACAGGACGGAGACCTTGATCCCCTGATGGCCGTGGGTGATCGCGATCCACTCGGCAAGCGAGACAGCCGCGTGCTTGGTGACGGCATAGTGCACGGAGCCGAACTGCGAGAGCAGGCCTGCAGCCGACGCGGTGCTGAGCAGGTAGCCGCCCCCGCGCTGGACCATGCGAGGGATCATCGCGCGAGCCGCGTAGAGATGGGCGAGGACGTGGACCTCCCACATGCGCTGCAGGTCCTCGACGGGGGCTTCGAGACCGCCGACGGTCACATAGCCGGCATTCGAGACGAACAAATCGATGGGCCCATGGTCCCGCTCGGTCCGATCGACGAGCTCGCGGATGGCAGCCTCGTCCGAGACGTCGAGGCCGGCGCCGCTGCCGCCCACGGACTCGGCCACGGCCTTGGCGCCCGCCTCGTCCCGATCCACGACGACCACGTGCTTGGCGCCCTCCGCGTGGAAGCGCCGCACCAGGCCCTCGCCGATGCCGCTGGCGCCCCCGGTCACCACCGCGATCCGGTCCTGAAGCTCCATCTCGATCCTCCTTGCCGCTCGGGGCAGGCGGAGAGCTTCGCAGCTCCCGGCCGCCTCGGCGCGGTCGCGTCGTGACATGGGCTATGCCACATTCCAGGCGGTCCAACCAGGGCCCAGCCCCTGACCCAAAGGAGACCCCCGTGCTCGACCTGCTCATCCAAGGCGCGGAAATCGTCGACGGCACCGGCGCCCCCAAGGAGACCGGCGATCTCGGCATCCGGGACGGCCGGATCGTGGCGCGCGGCAAGATCGCCGAGAGCGCCCGCGAGACGATCGACGCCGACGGCGCGCTCGCCACCCCGGGCTGGGTCGACGTGCACACCCACTACGACGGGCAGGTCACCTGGGACGACCAGATCGATCCCTCGGCCTCCCACGGCGTCACGACCGTGGTGATGGGCAACTGCGGCGTCGGCTTCGCGCCGGTGCCGCCGGGCGGCCAGCACGAGCTCATCGAGCTCATGGAGGGAGTCGAGGACATTCCCGGCACCGCCCTCCACGAGGGCATGCCGTGGGGCGCCTGGGAGACCTTCCCCGAGTACCTGGACTTCCTCGCGACCCGCGAGTACGCCCTGGACGTGGGCGCCCAGCTCGCGCACGGCGCCCTGCGCAACTACGTGATGGGCAAGCGGGGACGCGACAACGAGGACCCCACCGCCGACGACCTGAAGCGCATGGCCGACCTGGTCGAGCAGGCGATGCGGGCCGGCGCCCTGGGATTCTCGACGTCGCGCACCGTGGGTCACCGCTCGATCGGCGGCGACCCGGTCCCCGGCACCTTCGCCGAGGACGTCGAGCTCGTCGCCCTGGCGGAAGCCATGCGACGGGCCGACTCGGGTGTGTTCGAGCTGATCCCGGCCAGCACGGTGGGCAAGCTCGAGGAGCTCGGTGGCGAGAAGTTCTCGCTGATGGAGGAGTTCGAGCTGATCAAGAAGGTGGGCCGGGCGAGCGGACGCCCGGTGACCTTCACGACCGTGCAGATCCCGGACTTCCCGGACACCTGGCAGGAGTACCTGGCGGGCTCGGCGGCCGAGAACGCGCTCGGATCGAACCTGCGGCCGCAGGTCGCCTCCCGCCCGATCGGCTTCGTGACCAGCCTGCAGACCTACCACATGTTCCAGCGCCGCGAGACGTACCTGAAGCTCGCCCAGCTGCCGCTGGCGGAGCGCGTCCAGGAGATGCAGAAGCCGGAGGTCAAGGCCGCGATCTTGAAGGATGCGGACGTGCCGGTGGAGCAGGCCGGAGCGATGGCGAACATCCACGGCCTCATGGCGCAGGTCGCGCCCTTCATGTTCCCGCTGACCGTGCCCATGGACTACGAGCCGGAGCCGACCCAGATGCTCGCGAACGTCGCGGCGAGCGAGGGCAAGGACATCGCGGAGGTCATGTACGACTTCCTCCTGAAGAACGAGGGTCACTCCTACGCCATCGTGCTGGGCTCCAACTACATGGCGTTCAACCACGACGTGATCCGCACGATGCTGTCGGATCCGCACACCGTCACCGGTCTCTCCGATGCAGGCGCTCACGTGAACCTGATCTTCGACGCCGTGGCGCCGACCTATCAGCTCACGCACTGGGTCCGGGATCGCGCGCGGGGCGAACGGCTGCCCCTCGAGTTCGTCGTGCAGAAGCAGACGAGCAACAACGCGCAGCTCTACGGCCTCGGCGACCGGGGCACACTCGAGGTCGGCAAGCGCGCGGACCTGAACCTGATCGACTTCGAGAACCTGGGGCTCGGCGAGCTGGAGGTGCGCAACGACCTTCCGGCGGGCGGGAGCCGCATCCTGCAACCGGCCCAGGGCTACCTGGCCACGTTCGTGAACGGGATCCGAACCCGCGCCGACGACGTCGACACCGGCGCACGGCCCGGCCGACTGGTGCGACCCTCGGCCTGAGTCCATCGCGGCACAGGTTCCGGACAGAATCTGGAAAGCTCTTCACCCGTTCGGGTGGTGATTCGTGTCGAAAGCGCACGAGCGCTCTCTTCGTCCCCCGCTGCGCCCCGATCCCGAGTAGAATCGGAACGTGTCTTCCGCAACCGAGCAGAACAGGGACGGCTTGCGTCCGGCGGAGGGGACCGAGCTCGAGGCCGATCACGAGGCGCTCGTGCGCGGCATGGCCGTCGGCGTGTGCGTCATCGACCGCCGGCTGCGCTTCCTCCGCGCGAACCCGAGCTTCCTGCGGATGGTCGCGCGCGAGCTCGACGAGGTGCTCGGCGCACCGATGGACGAGGTCCTCCCTCCGTCGGTTGGAGCGGGCGCGCTCGCACTGGCGCGACAGGTGCTCCAGCACGGTGAGCCGGTGCTCGGGGTCGAAGTCCGCGCACTCGGCCCGTGCGAGCCCGGCGTGGAGACGATCTGGCTCGCCAACATCCACCCGGTCATCGAGGACGGCGAGGTCGCCGGCGTAATGGCCGTGCTGCAGGACATCACCAGCCTGCGCCGGGCAGAGGAGCGCAGTCGCGAGAGCCTCCTGGAGCTCGAGTCGGTATACCGCGGCTCGCCCGTGGGCCTGAGCTACATCGACCGCGACCTCCGCTACCTGCGGGTGAACCAGGTCATCGCGGACGCGAACGGCGTGCCGATCGAGGACGTGGTGGGTCGCACCTACCGCGAGCTCTCGCCGGCGAAC
>JAJDAR010000566.1 GCA_029261775.1 Deltaproteobacteria bacterium
CGCACGATCGGCTCCCAGTGCTCGTCGAAGACCGCGGGCAGGCCCTGCCGATGCGGCTGCTCGGGCATGGTCACCGCCGTGAAGCCGCGCTTCGCGTTGCGCAGGATCTCCGCCGCGCCCTTTTCGGCGTTGGAGAGGAAGGTGATCCCCAAGGGCACGATGCGGTCCGGGTAGGAGCCGTGCCACTCCTCGAACAGCCAGTCGTTCCAGGCGCGAACGCAGGCCAGCCCGAATTCGGCATCCTCGAGCTCCGAGAACAGTGTGCCCCCGAAGCCGGTCACGCCGGACGGGAAGTTCACCGAGCCCCAGATCCCGCCGATGTCCATGTCCTTGATGCGCGCATGGATGTCGTAGCAGCCCGGCCGGATCTCGGTGTAGCGAGCCGGCTCGACCCGGTGGTCCTCCGTGGGGCGACCGGCGACGCACATGAACCCCACCTGGAAGTAGGGGGTGCCGTCGATCACCCAGACCTCGTGGCCCTCCTCGGTCTCCACCACGCGGGGTGCGCGGTCCTCGAACTTGCGCGGCATGCGGCCGAGGAAGGTATGCGGCGGCTCCATCAAGTGGTCGTCGACGGAGATCAGCGTGTACTTCACCTCGCGCGGCTCCGGATCCGGCAGCAGGGGCCGATAGACCGGTCGTTTGATCCCGAGCTTGATCACCTTCGGCATGGAACCTCCCCGGTCGGACTCTACCGCGTCGGCCGGGCTCGCACGCCCGGGCGCGGCTCGGCGGGTGTGGAGGAGAGGGATGCGACGCCCTCGAGAAGCGCGCGGATCGCGAACCCGAAGGTCGCGTCGAAGCTCTCCTCGACGGGCAGTCGCGCCAGCTCGCGCCACGCACCCACGGCCCCGGGCGGCAGCTCCCGGGTCACCTCGCGCACGTAGCGTCGCACGCCGTCAGGCGAGCTCTGTCGGCTCTGGACCTCGCTCTGCGCGAGGGCCGTGACGGTGTGGAGCAGGCTCTGTGCCGCCAGCAGGCCCTCCGTCTGCTGCAGCACGGACTCGGCCAGCAGCGTGACGATCCGCCCGTGGGCCCGCGCATTGAAGGGAGTCGTCCAGGGAGAGGCGCCGCTCTGCAGACCGAGCTCCGGATGGGCCTTCAGCCGCGCCCGGAGCGTCTGGCAGAGCGCGAAGACCCGCTCCTGCCAGGGTCCTTCGCCGGGGGCCGGCAGATCCACCGCCTCGGCGGCCGCGACCGCGACCAGGGCCAGCAACTCGTCCTTGTTGCGGACGTGCCAGTACAAGGCCGCGACGTCGACCCCGAGCCGGGCGGCCACGCCGCGCATCGAGAGGCCGGCCTCGCCGCGTTCGCGGGCCAGGGCCAAGGCCGCCTCGACGACCTTGGCGCGATCGAGCTGCTTGCCATGCCCCCGGCCGGCAGGGGCCTCGCGGTGTCGGGCCCGGGGCATGCGCACAAGTTAATTCAACAGTGTTGATTTGGCCACCGGGGAGCGCTATCCCTCCCCGCCACGGGGCCGCGAGGGCATTCCCAGGAGGACCTCCATGAGCGCGTACGCCGGCGTGATGAACGACGCCGACAACCACTACTACGAGCCGGACGACTGCTTCACCCGCCACATCGAGACCGAGTACAAGACACGAACGGTCTGGCACGATCGCAGGGAGCCGGGACAGCCGGCGCGGATGTACGTGGGCGACGAGCGCTGCCGCTTCTTCAGCGTCGCCACCGGCGACAACATCGGCCCGCCCGGCATCATGAAGGACTTCCTGCGCGGGACCAGCGATGAGGGCGGTAGCCCGAGCCTGAACCCGATCAACGCCCTCGAGGTGCCGGAGTTCGTGAACCGCGAGGCGCGGCTCGCCAAGATGGACGCGCAGGGCGTCGACAAGACGCTCATGCTCCCCACGACCGGCGTCGGCGTCGAGACCACGCTGGCGCTTCCGCAGCACCGCGAGGTCTTGTACCCGTCGGTGCGCTCATTCAATCGCTGGCTCGAAGAGGACTGGGGTTACGGGAGCGAAGGCCGCATCTACGGCGCGCCCCTGATCTCGCTCGTGGATCTCGAGCAGGGCCTCGAAGAGCTCGACCGGCTGATCGTGCAGGGCGCCCGCTTCGTCTGCCTCATGGCGGGGCCGATCGAAGGCCGCTCGCCCGGCGAGCCGCACTTCGACCCGTTCTGGGCGCGCTGCCAGGAAGCGGGCGTGAACGTGGTCTTCCACATCGGCTCGACCTCGGTGCAGCCCGCCTACAACCAGGCCTGGGGGCTGCGACCCGTGCCGCCCTCTCACCGCAACTCGATGATGGAGTACCTGCTGTCGTTCACGGATCGCCCCGTGGTGGACACCCTGACGGCACTGATCGCGGACAACGTGTTCGGGCGCTTCCCCGATCTTCGCGTGCTGTCCGTCGAGTACGGCGCCTCCTGGGTGGCCCCGCTGCTGACCAAGCTCCACCACATCAGCCGCCTGCACAGCAAGGACATGTGGCGTTTCGGCACGCCGCCGGCGGGCCCGGTCGAGCTGTTCAAGAAGCACGTCTACGTCTCACCGTTCTTCGAGGACGACGTGGTCGCCCTCTCGGCCCGGATCGGACCCGGCCGCGTGCTCGCGGGCTCGGACTATCCGCACCCCGAGGGTCTGGCCGAACCGAAGGAGTTCGCCGAGGAGCTCGTGGGGTTGCCGGCGGATCAGACCGAGCAGATCATGCGCACGAACTTCGACGCCCTGGTCGCCTGAACACCCTTCTCCGTCCACCGCGGCGCATCCGTCATCGCTGGCGGTCCACCGCGGCGCATCCGTCAGCGCTTCCGGGTCAGCTCCTCGCAGAGGGCGGCAAGCTCCCGACGATCGGTCTCGCTCTCCCGTGTGGTGGGCAGCCAGTGGGTGCGCTGCGGCTCCCGGTCGAACCAGAACCGACCGGTCTGCGCCCGCGGCTTCTCCGCGGCGGCGAGCCAGATCACGGTGTCCGCCCCCTCGGCGGGCGTGCGCAGGATCCGCTCGGTCAGCTGGTGGAAGCGGGGCAGCGAGTTCGCGACAGCCGGCGTATCGGCCCAGCCGGGGTGCATCGA
Organism: Deltaproteobacteria bacterium; assembly: GCA_029261775.1. GTDB lineage: Bacteria > Myxococcota_A > UBA9160 > UBA9160 > UBA6930. Next base: position 3,032 of record JAJDAR010000566.1, read on the forward strand.
GTGCACCACGACGCCCGCATCCTCCAGGCGACGCGCGAACAGCTCCGCCAGCAGGACCTGCGCCCGCTTCGTCTCCGCGTAGGCCTTGACGCCGTCGTAGACACGCTTCTCCCAGTTCCAGTCGTCCACCTGGAGCCGCGCCGTGTACATCCCACCCGAGGAGACGAAGATCACCCGGCCGTTCTGCGAGCGCGAGAGCGCCGGCGCCAGCTCCTCGGTCAGCAGGTAGGGTCCGGCGACGTGGGTCGCGAAGACGGTCTCGAGGCCCTCGGGCGTCTCGCTGCGCGTCTCCGGGAGCACGCCCGCGTTGTGGACGAGCACGTCGACCTCTCCGAGTCTCGAGGCGAGTCGGCGCACCTCGTCGAGGCGTGACACGTCGGCGATCTCGAGAGAGACCCGCGGGTTGCCCGTCTCCGCCATGATGCGGTCGCGGGCCTCGAGGCCGCGCGCCTCGTTGCGACAGACGAGCACCGTGTCGGCGCCGAGATCGGCGAGCCCCTTCGCGGTCTCGAAACCGATGCCCGAGTTCGCACCGGTCACGACGCAGCGTCTCGAGGAGAGGTCGACTTCGAGGTCGCGCGGGTCGAAGCCCAGCGCATGGACCCGGAAGCCGGTGCGATCGAAGGAGAGCAGCAC
>JAJDAR010000567.1 GCA_029261775.1 Deltaproteobacteria bacterium
TCAAGACAAAATTCATAGAAAAGCGCCGCTTGTGCTTCTTTTTTCGAACCCATCATCGCAATCAATCTCCCAAATCACTTAGGATGCGTATTCCGGGGTGATCCGGCACCCTATTCCGATTTTATCCGGCACCCAATTCCAATAACATCCGGCAGGTGATTCCGGGGTATCCGGCACCCCCTGATTGACCTTTGATTTTGCTGCTCTTGAGCACTCGCGAAGCGAGGTATTCTTGCGTTCTATTTTAACGTGAGGAACCCTTATGAAGAGACTGGCAATGCGCAAGATCAAAGAAGTAATAAGACTTGGAGCACAAGGGTTATCGCCCGGCAGGATTGGCGAGAGCCTCGGCATTGGCCGTACCACGGTGCAGGAATGTCTTGGCAGAGCCCGAGCGGCTGGTTTGAGTTGGCCGTTGCCCGAAGAACTGAGCGATGCTGATCTCGAACATCGCCTTTATCCACGTGCGACAGGCGCTGTACGCGGATCGTTTCCACAACCTGACTGGGCCTATGTTCACCGCGAACTGAAGCGCAAGGGAGTAACGCTTGCTTTGCTCTGGGAAGAATACCGCTCGGTGCATCCGGACGGCTATGCCTATAGCCGGTATTGCGAACTTTATCGCCGCTGGGAGGGGTGCTTGTCGCCAGTGATGCGACAACGCCATGTGGCCGGTGAACGGTTGTTTGTGGATTATTCGGGCACCACACTGGATGTGATCTGCGCCAAAACCGGTGAGATAAAATCAGCCCAGCTATTTGTCGCCACACTGGGAGCGTCCAATTACACCTACGTTGAAGCAACATGGACACAGAGCCTGGCGGACTGGATTGCCTCTCATGTGCGCGCGTTTGAGTTTTTTGGCGGTGCGCCGGCGCAGGTGGTGTCAGATAATCTGAAGTCGGGGGTGACCAAGGCCTGTTTCTATGAACCCACGATCAATCGCACTTATGGGGATATGGCGGCACATTACGATACCGCCATTGTTCCAGCTCGTCCCTATAAGCCGAAAGATAAAGCCAAGGTCGAAGGGGCGGTTCTGATTGCACAACGCTGGATCATAGCGCGGTTGCGCAATCAGCGCTTCTTTTCTCTTGATGATTTGAACGCAGCGATCCGTGATCTCAATAACCAATTGAATAGCAAAATCACTCGGCATCTGGGAACCAGTCGCAGGGGTCTGTTTGAGCAACTGGATCAACCGGCGTTGAAGCCGCTGCCTGTTGAACCTTACACTTATGCCGAATGGAAACAGTGCAGTGTGGCGCTGGATTATCACATTGATGTGGATCGCCATTATTACTCGGTGCCCCATCAGTTGTTGCGCCAAAAACTCTGGGTACGCATCACAGCGCGCACGATTGAGGCGTTTCATAAGGCCAAGCGGGTTGCGGCCCACGCCCGCATATCCTCCAATTACCAGCACACGACAGTGCGCGAGCATATGCCATCACACCACCGTAAATACGCGGACTGGACACCGGAGAGGTTAAGGCGGCAAGCGAGCCGGATCGGCCCCAACGCCGGAACATTGGTGGAGGTTATCATGCGTGAGAGGCGACACCCTGAACAAGGGTTCCGCGCCTCGATGGGCATTGTACGCCTGGCCAAATCTTATGGGCCGGAAAGACTGGATGCAGCCTGCGAAAGGGCGCTGGAGATCAACGCCCGCTCTTATGCTTCTGTCAAATCCATTCTGAACAACAACCTTGAACGCAGGCGCCGGGAACGCGCCACGGACGGCCCTGCGATCACCCATCCCAACATCCGCGGCGCAAAATACTTCCATTGAAAAGGAAACAACAATGTTGACACACCCAACCCTTGACCAGCTTAAGAGCCTGAAGCTTGACGGCATGTGCGAGGCCTTTGCCGAACTGGAAACACAGGACGGCACCGCTACTTTGAGCCACCCTGAATGGCTGGCGCTTTTGATTGACCGTGAGGTCGCCAGCCGATCCACCAAACGCTTCCAGACCCGTATGCGCATGGCAAAGTTGCGCCATGCCCAGGCTGTCATAGAGGATGTGGATTATCGCTCCCGGCGCAATCTCGATAAAGCGCTCTTCCAGCAACTTCTGACCGGCAAATGGATCCGCGACCGACGCAACCTGATGATTACCGGCCCCTGCGGCGTGGGCAAAACATGGCTTGCTTGTGCACTGGCGCAAAAGGCCTGCCGGGATAATGTCACCGTTCTCTATAAACGCCTGCCACGCCTGTTTGATGAACTGGAACTGGCCCACGGCGACGGACGCTTCCCGCGATTGTTCAGAAGCCTGACAAAAGTCGACTTGCTCATTCTTGACGATTGGGGACCAGATCGCCTGAACGCCAGCCAACGCCGCGACCTTATGGAGATTGTGGAAGATCGTTATGGCGCAGGTTCAACCCTCATCACCAGTCAACTGCCAATGGATACCTGGCATGAGGTCATCGCAGAACCAACCTTTGCAGATGCTATCCTCGATCGGCTTGTTCACAACGCCTACAGGCTTAATCTTGACGGTCCATCCATGCGAAAAATGAAAGGAAAAGAAGAAATTAAAATTGTTGACGAAAACCTCGCCAACTGACACTAAAAATAAACGCTCACCAGCGGCAAATCAAACGGGTGCCGGATACCCCGGAATCAGGTGCCGGATGTTGTTGGAATGAGGTGCCGGATACTCCGGAATACGCAGTGGTGTCAAATCAAGAGCTGGAGAGCCACACTGCAGGCGTCAGGCTGGCGTCAGGATATCATAATATAAATGGTGGCATCATGGCTCGAATCTTCAAACACCACATTGCCAACGCCATCAAGGATCCAGTGTCCAGTACAAGCCACACTATCCTGCCAGTTATCACTGCAGTGGTTTTTATCGTCGCGATGGTGCTGGTTCATGGATTTTTGGTCTGATCACTCAGCCTAGGTGCTATAGATCAAGGTGGTGTTTGCCATTT
>JAJDAR010000568.1 GCA_029261775.1 Deltaproteobacteria bacterium
CGCTCGTGGTCCCCCTCGTGGAAGACGAACACCTGGGTCTTGTAGTCGAGCCGCCGGAAGGCCCGGCTGTGCACGATGCGGTCGCGGTCGCGCGCGAAGGCGGTCCGGTGCCGATGCTCCTCCTCGGGATGCAGCCGACCCTTCGAGTCGCCGCTCTTCTGGGCGAAGGGCGCGAGGCGCTCGCGCTCCTCGTTTTCGCGCTCCTCACGGGTGGCGATCCAATGAGAGCTCATGGGGTCGGCGGGTCTCCGGTTTCCGTCTTCAACGCGGCTCCTTCGATTCGCGCAGGACCTGCTCGAGCTGCGCTCGACTCTCCTCGTCGATCGGGTCGTGGGGCACGGAGGACGCGGTGGGGAGGGCCGCCCAACGCGAGAGGGCCCAGGCCGCCAGGCAGGCCAGCACCAAGGCCACCACGGTCACGCGCGTGCGCGTCACAGCAGAGCTCCGAGGGACCGAGGAAGGGTCGAAAGAGGGAGGGTGACCCTCGGATCGTACGAGGGGCCGTCGCGATGTCAAACGCCGCTACCCTGGGCGCCATGCGCGACCTGCCCTCCCGCCTGCTCCTCGGCCCCGGCCCGTCGAACGCCCATCCGCGCGTGCTGCAGGCCATGGCACAGCCGCTGCTCGGTCACCTCGACCCTGCGTTCCTCGAGCTGATGGACGAGGCGCAGGACGGGCTGCGAACCCTCTACGGCACGTCCAACGCCTTCACGCTCCCGCTCTCGGCGACGGGAAGTGCCGGTATGGAGGCCTGCCTCTGCAATCTGCTCGAGCCCGGCGACGACGTGGTCGTGGGCATCGCGGGCGTGTTCGGGGGGCGGATGGCCGAAGTGGCGACCCGGATCGGCGCGCGGGTGACGCGAGTCGAGGCGGAGTGGGGGACGGCCCTCGAGCCCGCCGCGATGGCCGAGGCGATCGGCTCCGTGCGCCCCAAGGTCGTGGCCTTCGTGCACGCCGAGACCTCGACCGGCGTGCTCCAGCCGGTGGACGAGATCGCCGCCCGCGCCCGCGCGGAGGGCGCATTGGTCGTCCTCGACTGCGTCACGTCGCTCGGCGGCCTGCCGGTCGAGCTCGACGCGAAGGGGATCGACGCCGCGTACAGCGGCACCCAGAAGTGCCTGTCGTGCCCTCCGGGCCTATCGCCCGTCTCGTTCAGCGAGCGCGCGCTCGAGTGCGTGCGCTCTCGCGCGCGGCCGGTGCAGAGCTGGTATCTCGACGTGTCCCTGCTCGCCGGTTACTACGGAGGCGAGCGCGTCTACCACCACACCGCTCCCATCTCGGCGATCTACGGGCTCGTCGAGGGGCTGCGGGTGGCGCTCGAGGAAGGCCTGCCCGCTCGCACCGCGCGTCACGTCGCTGCCCAGACCGCACTGCTCGAGCGCCTCGCTCCCCTGGGTTTCGAGCCGCTGGTCGAGCCGGCACACCGGCTGCCGCCCCTGACCACCCTGCGGCTTCCGGCCGCGGTACGCGATCGCGGCGAGGCAGCGGTGCGCCGCGCGCTGCTCGACGAGCACGGCATCGAGGTCGGCGGTGGACTCGGCAAGCTGGCCGGAGATGTGTGGCGAGTGGGCCTCATGGGCGAGAACGCCCGGCTCGAGAGTGTCGAGCGTCTCGTGAGCGCCCTCGAGAGCGTTCTCGGATGAGCGACCCGGGTCCGAGCTTGACCCGTCGCTCGGGGCCCTGCTAAGCCACCCGGACATCGATGACGCCCGGGCGCCCGCATGGGCCCGGTCCGGCCACAGGGGCGGGACCGGGGGGAAGGTCGTGAGAATCGGCCGCGGTCGCGCCACTGTGATTGGGGAGTTCTGCAGCAAGATCCACTGGGCCCACGGGCCCGGGAAGGAGCCGCGGAGCGCCCGTGGCCCCCCGACGCGTGACACCAGACGGCGTCACGCAGGAGCACAGGGGGAGCCCCGGACACCCATCAGCCAGGAGACCTGCTCGGGCGCAGCACGCAGTTGCCCTCCGCGACAAGGGGGCGGTGCGGTTGGCGCCATTCCGGGCCTGCCTCCACCGCCTTTCGTCGCGCGGGCAGCGAGGAGGCCTCATGGCCCTGACCCGATCCGACCGGCGCGTCCCCCGGTCCCTGCGCAACCTGGCCCTCGTCGCCCTCTTCCTCCCCGGCCCCGCCGCACCCGGCTGGGCAGACGCGGCAGCGACCCCGCGGGCCGAGCCCGCAGAAACGGTGGCCGATCCCGCTGACGCGAACCCGGCGCCCCAGGCGACAGGACGGACCGCCGTCCCGCCGATCATCGAAGTCCGGGAGATCACGGTCACGACGTCGCGCTCGGAGCAGGACGTCCTGGACGTACCGGGCAACGTGACGGTGATCGACCGCGACACGATCGAACGCAGCGGCGTGCAGACCGTTCCCGACCTGCTGCGGCGCGAGGCGGGCATCTACGTCCAGAACACGACCACCAACCCCGAGGGCTTCACGGTCGAGACCCGCGGCTTCAACAACGGCGCGGGCAACGGGGGTCGCACCCTGGTGCTGATCGACGGCCGTCCGGTCAACGAGCCCGGCTCGGGCTCGCCGGACTGGTCGTTCATCGCGCTCGACAACGTCGAGCGCATCGAGGTCGTCCGCGGCCCCGTGAGTGCGGCCTGGGGCGACCACGCGATGGGCGGCGTGATCCAGATCATCACGCGGCACCCGACCGAGGACGGCATCCGGGCGACGCTGCGCGGGCGCTCCGGCACCTACGACTTCGATGCCGGCAGCGTGCTGCTCGAGGGAAAGAGCGGGCCCGTCTCGGTCTCGGCGTTCTTCGACGACTACAAGACCAAGGGCTACCGCGAGCGGGCCGACTTCCGGAACAAGCAGGGGGAGCTCGATCTGCGCTTCGCGCTTGGCGAACGGGGCTTCCTCAAACTGAAGGGCGGCTACTCCACGTCGCTGCGTCAGCGCCCAGGCGCCCTGACGGACCTCGAGCGGGCCATCAACCGGCGTCAGGCGGAGCCTGGAACCGGTGGGGACCTGGACGCCGGGCGCCAGCGGTTCGTGGAGGCCGAGCTCGACTTCCGGCTCACCGATTGGCTCAAGATCAACCTCCATCCCTGGCACCGGCGCCTGACCGACGTCGCCGCGCTCTCGGGCTTCTCGAGCTTCGAGATCCCCGGGATCTTCCGGATCGACTCGCTGACGCGTTTCGCCGTGGACAGCGAAGAAGACGAGCTGGGGCTGCTCGGCAACCTGCAGTTCGATTTCGAGATCTTCGGCCGACCCAATCGGCTGCTCATCGGAGGAGACGTGATCCAGGAGGACGTCGATGGCGACAGCGTGTTCGCCTCGACCGATACCCTGACCTCGCCCTTCGGCCCGCCGACCACGAGCCTCTCGGAGTTCCCGAACTCGTCCCGGTCCCGTCGCAAGCAGTGGGGGGTCTTCCTGCAGAACGATCTGCAGGTCCACGACCGGGTGACCCTCTCGATGGGAGTCCGCCGGGATCGGATCCGCGTGGAAGCCCGCGACCGGCTGGCGCTCGCTGGGATGCAGGACTTCGAAGCCCGTCAGACGGCCTGGGGCCCGCGAGCGGGAATCTCGATCCGGCTCGCCGAGCCGGTCTCCGTCTATGCGTCCTACTCGCGAGGCTTCCGCTTCCCGAACCTGAACGAGCTCTTCCGCTTCCTCGGGACGAACCAGCCTCTTCGACCCGAGAAGTCGGACTCGTACGAGGTCGGCCTCAAGCTCCGGCACGAGCGGGTGAGCCTGAACCTGGCGCTCTACACGATGAACGTGCAGGACGAGATCTTCTTCGACCCCTTCGTCGGCGCCTTCGGCCAGGACGTCAACATCGCCCGCGTGCGCCACCGTGGCATCGAGGTCTCCGGAAGCGTGCGGCCCTGGGACTGGCTCGAGCTCTACGGGAGCTACACCTACGACGCGACGAAGTTCACCCGCGACAACGTGACCTTCCTCGAGGGAAACCGGATTCCGATCACGCCACGCCATCGCGGCACGGCGGGCTTCCGTCTGCTGCTGCCCCATGGCTTCGAGGCCGGCCTGAACGCCAACTACGTGGGCAGTCGCTTCGCGGCCAACGATCTGCGCGAGTCGGCGCCGCGGCTCGGCAAGTTCGCGAGCTATGATGCCCGCGTGGCCTGGAAACACGAGATCACCGAGTGGCTCGAACTGGGCGCCGACCTCACCGTCCACAACCTGACGGACCGCCGCTACACCGAGAACGCCGGCTTCAGCTCGATCTTCGGCACCTTCGGATTCTTCCCCTCGCCGGATCGACACTACGTGGGCGGCGTGCGCATCACGCTGAAGCGCTGACGTGAAAAGCGCGCTGCGCCGCTTCGCGTGGGTGTGTGTGGCGTTGGGGGTGCTCGCGACCCCCGGCGCCGGCGCCCCGCCCGCCCGGGAGGCGGACTGGATCGACGGGATTCCGCTCGGCCCGAGCCCGGGCGATCGGATCGAGGAGATCCGGCGACGGGTCCAGGCTGCGGTCGTCTACCCCGAGCCCGCGCGGCGACGTGGGATCTCGGGCACGACCCGCATCCAGTTCGTGATCGACGCCGGAGGCCGGGCCCAGGAAGTCGTCACCGTCGAGAGCTCGGGCAGCCGCCTGCTCGATCGCGCCGCCGAACAGAGCCCGGTCACCGCCTCGCCCCTCCCCCACGTCTACGGCCGCCTCCAGATCCCCATCGTCTTCGAACTCCGCACCCCCTGACCCAGACAAACAGCCCGCCCCACCCAACAACTTAAGCAAAGTGCCGGGCCATTCTCTTAAGTTGCGGTTCTCTTAGGTTGCGGTTCAAACTTGAGCAAAGTGCCGGGCCATTTTCTTGAGTTCCTCGAGTTGAGTGCCGGGCCGTTTCTTGAGATGCGGTTCAGGTCGAGGCGGCGAGATGGGCGCGGAGGGCGGCGAGCCAGGCGCTCGGGTTCTCGTTCTGTGGCTGGTGGGCGGCGTCCGGAACCACGATCTGTCGCGCGCCGGGGATCCGCTCTGCCATCGCCCGGCTCGGGCCCAGGAAGGGCTCGTCCTCGGCGCCGACCATCACCAGGGTCGGGATGGTGATCGCCTGGAGTCGTTCCGCGAAGGAGGGTGCCTCCGCCATCGCGCGACCCAGCTCGGCGTAGGCCTCCGGGTCCATCGCCTCGATGCGGCGGTCGCGCCACTCCCAGAAGCGCGCCTCCCCCCACTCCGCCTCGACCCGCCGATCCGCCGGCGTCCGCTCGGGATCGTCGCTGGCCCGCGTGCGCAGGATCTTCGCGAGCGCTTCCATTCCGGCCTCGCGTCCGATCCTTGCCGCCAGCTCCAGCAGGTCGAGCTGGATCCACGCGAGCGGCTCGTGCGCCGTGTCCATCAGCACCAGCGAGGCGAGCCTGTCCGGCCGCTCCACCGCCATCCGCATGGCGATCATGCCACCCATCGAATGACCGACGAGATGGCAGGGCGTGGCGCCGACCGCGTCGAGCCACTGCCCGAGCAGGGTCGCCAGCCGGTCGAGCCCGTAGTCGCCTGCCGGGAGTCGGTCCGAGGCGCCATGGCCCGGAAGATCGGGGAGCAGCACCCGGCGATCGCGAGCGAGCTCGGGCACCGCGCCTTCGAAGTCCTGCCAGAAGCCCGTGTACCCGTGGACGAGCACCCACGGCGGCTCGCCCCGGCCCCGGTCCTCGTACGCGATGCCGACGCCGTCGATCTCGACTCGCTTCACCTTCATGCCGCCAGCCTTCACGGTGTCGCTCACCCGCCGTGCAGCCGCGCTTCGACGGGCGCTGCCGCCAGCACTTGCGCCTCGTGCTCGGCCATTGCCGGCAGGCGTGCCGCCACGGCATCCCGCCCGGCCAGCCGACAGGCCAGCTCCACATACACACCGTGGTGTCGCGCCTCGGCCCGCTGGAGGCCGGCGTAGAAATGACCGAGCGCCGGCTGGTCGAGCGCCGCCGCGAGCAGCCCGAGCCGCTCGCAGCTGCGCGCCTCGATCAACGCGCTGCACAGCAGCGTGTCGAGCAGCCGCTCCGGCTCCCGCGCGCGGACGACCTTGCGCAGGTGCCCAGCGTACCCGCTCGGCCGCTGGCGACCGAAGCTGAGACCCCGCTTCGAGAGCCAGCCCAGCACCTCCTCGAAGTGGGCCAGCTCCTCCCTTGCCAGCGCCGAGAGCGGCTCCATCAGGAACCCGTGCTCCGGATACTGGAAGATCAGGCGCAGGGCGACTCCCGCCGCCTTCTTCTCGCAATGGGCATGGTCGAGGAGGACTTCGTCGAAGTCCTGGGTCACCCGGGCGGCCCAGGAGGCATCGGTCTCGGAGGCAAGCTTCAGCACGCGAGCGGAATATACTGGGGCTGCCCCCACGGGCCCGCCAGGAGGATCGGATGTACCCCGCCGTCCACGCCGAGAAGACCCCGGACAAGCCCGCCTACATCATGGGCAGCACCGGCAAGGTGATCACCTATCGCGAGCTGAACGAACGCTCCAACCAGGGCGCTCAGCTCTTCCAGGCCCTCGGCCTCCGCCACGGCGACCACATCGCCTTCTGCATGGAGAATCACGAGGAGTTCTTCCCCCTGGCCTGGGCGGCCCAGCGCTCCGGGCTGTACTTCACCGCCATCAGCTCCCGCCTGACCGCCCCCGAGGTCGAGTACATCCTCGACGACTGCGAGGCCAAGCTCTTCGTGACCTCCGCCGCGAAGCGGGACATCGCCCAGGGCCTGGCCGGCAAGTGTCCCGGCGTCCAGGCCCGCTACATGGTCGACGAGCCGGTCGCCGGCTTCGACTCCTGGGAGGAAGCCCTCGCCGCGCAGCCGACCACGCCCATCGCGGAAGAGCTCGA
>JAJDAR010000569.1 GCA_029261775.1 Deltaproteobacteria bacterium
ATGCGGGGGTTTGTTTTTTTTTTTGTTCCTGGCCCCGGGTGGGGGCGGGGCGCCCTGGGGGGTTAATCAAAAATTTAAACTCACGTCCCCGCGCCCGACGAACGTCCCCGGTGGTTTGGGGGAGCGGGGGCTAGGGGTGCAGGCCCAGGCGCTCTCGGCGGTAGCTTCCGCTCTGGACGGCTTCGCTCCACTCGCGGTGCTGCAGGTACCAGGCCACGGTGCGCTCGAGGCCGGTCGCCAGGTCGACGGCGGGGCTCCAGCCGAGCTCCTCGCGCAGCTTGCGATCGTCGATGGCGTAGCGGCGATCGTGGCCGGGGCGGTCGTCGACGAAGGTCTTGAGGGCGTCGTAGCGCTCGATGTCGCGGCCGGTGTAGGCGGGGTTCTCGGCGATCGGTAGCGCGGCCTCCAACGCGGCGCACAGGCGCTCGATGATCTCGAGGTTCGTGTGCTCGGCGCGGCCCCCGATGTTGTAGTGGGAGCCGGGTTTCGCCGCCTCGAGGATGCGCAGCAGCGCGTCGCAGTGGTCCTCGACGTAGAGCCAGTCGCGCACGTTGAGCCCGTCTCCGTAGATCGGCAACGGCTTGCCCTCCATCGCGTTGAGCAGCATCAGCGGGATCATTTTCTCGGGGAACTGGTAGGGCCCGTAGTTGTTGGAGCAGTGCGTGAGCAGGGTCGGCATGCCGAAGGTCTCGTGGTACGCGCGCACCAGGTGGTCGGCGCCAGCCTTCGAGGCGGAGTAGGGCGAGTTCGGGGCGAAAGCGGTGTCCTCGCGGAAGAGCCCCTCGGCGCCGAGCGAGCCGTAGACCTCGTCGGTGGAGATCTGCAGGAAGCGGAAGGCCTCGCGAGCGGCGCCCGGCAGGCCGGCCAGGTGGGCGCGGGCGGCCTCCAGCAGCTGGAGCGTGCCCAGCACGTTGGTGTGGACGAACTCGACCGGCCCGTCGATCGAGCGATCGACGTGGCTCTCGGCGGCGAAGTTGACCACGGCCGTCGGCTGCTCGGCCGCGAAGATCCGGTCCATGGCCTCGCGATCGGCGATGTCGGCCTCGTGGAAGGCGAAGCGCGGGTCGCCGGCCAGGTCGCGCAGGCTCTGCAGGTTGCCCGCGTAGGTGAGCTTGTCCACCACGACCACGCGGACGTCCGACCTGCGCAGCGCCCGGTGCGTGAAGTTCGAGCCGATGAAGCCCGCGCCCCCCGTGACGACCCAGGTGGTCAAAGGTAGGTGCCTCCGGGCGTTCGCTGGGGCAGGCGCTGGCGTGTGCGGCGGTACAGATCGACCTCGCGCACCAGGTCCTCGGTCGAGACCGGCGGCACCGGCTCGGCGCCGCACTCGACCCGCGCCTTGCGGCGCAGCACCGCGTGCATCAGGAGGATCCAGTCGCCCGTCGTGGGCTCGCGAAAGCGGCTGACGACGTCGGTCCAGTCCACCGCCTCGAAGAGCGTCTTGCCCGCCCGCTTCTCGGCCGCACGCGCATGGATCCGCAAGGCCGCCACGATGTCGTCGGGCACCGTCGGCGTCACCTCGACCACGCGCTCGAAACGGCCGGGCTGCACGAAGGCCGGCCGCAGCGTGTCGGGATGACTGGTCGATCCGACCAGCAGGATGTGATCGGTCGCGACCGCACGGTCGGTGAGCTCGCCCAGGAAGTCCATGATCGGACCGATCGGCAGATCGGTGCGGCGTCCGCCGATCTCCTCGGCCTGGAAGAACTCCAGCTCGTGGAAGAAGACCGTGGTCGGCGGCATGTCCGTGAGCACGTTCGACCACTCGTCGAGCACCTCGCCGACCTTGCCGCCGTGATGCACGATCTCGAGGGCGAGCCGCGGAACCTGCAGGTGCACGAAGGCCGTCTCGGCGCGCGTGGCCAGGGCCCGCGCCAGCAGCGTCTTGCCCGCCCCGGGCTGCCCGATCAGGAGCAGACCGGAGGGCGGGAAGGTCCCCCACTGCTCGTACACGTCGGGGCTGGTCATGGCGCAGGCGTAGGTGAGCACCTCTTCCTGCGCTTCGGCCAGGCCGCCGATCGAGTCCTCGCCGACCCCCGGCGCGCCCTCGATCCGCGTCGCCTTCGCCAGCGGCGGGATCTTGCGCGTGGCGCTGGTCCAGAGGTTCTCGGCCTTCTCCTGGCGCATGCTGGCGTCACTCATGGCGGGGGAGGGTACCCGACCGGGGCTCGGGGGGTGGCCGGCGGGCTCCGGGAGCCCGGCTCCGGCGCTAGCGGCTCCGGCCGCTTCCACCGCTGCGGCCGATCGAGTTGCCCGCGCCGCGGCTGCGGGGTCGCAGGCCGGGCGGCTTGCCCCGGTGCCGACCGGACGTCGCGCTGCCGCTCCCAGCTGCGCGACCGCTCACGGCGCTGGGCCCATGCCCGAGCGTGGTCCGCTTGCCGGGCCCGTCGTAGGTGCCGCTCTTCCAGGTGCGCTGGGTGTAGGTCGGCAGAGTGGAGGGCGGGACGACTCCGGGCGTGGCGGCCGCATCGCCGGCCACCGCTTCATAGCGCCCTGTGCCCTTCAGCTCGGGCGCCTTCAGCGGAGTCTCGAGCACGCTGCGATAGCGGCTCTGCATGTTCCGCGAATCCCAGTCCTCGCCCGCGCGCCTGGCGTCCGCCCTCTCGGCGACAGGCCCCCCCGCCACCGAGAGGACGAACGCCCACCCCATGAGCCACCCGAAGTGGCGCCATGTGAAGCGGG
>JAJDAR010000570.1 GCA_029261775.1 Deltaproteobacteria bacterium
CAACGCACCGGTCGCCGCCTCGATCGGGGGCCGCTCCTCGGCCGTCAGGAAGTTGCCCCGCAGCATGTGGGTGGCGAGGGTCGTCCACTCCGTGAAGCGCGCCCGGTCCGCGGTCGGCACGCCGAGCATCTCGCAGATGACCTGGGAGGGCACCGGCAGGGCCAGGCCCGAGATCACGTCGAAGCTCTCCCCATCGAAGGCCGGCTCGAGCAGTCCGGCGACGATCTCCCGGGTCCGGGGGCGCCAGCTCTCGGCGGCGCGCGGTGTGAAGGCCTTGCTCACCAGCTTGCGCAGGCGGGTGTGCGTCGGCGGATCCTGCTGGAGCATGAACTGTCCGCCGTTCGGGCCGGCGCCGCCCATGGCGTTGCCAGGTGCGCTGCCGTCGCGCCGCCGGACACCGGCCGGCACCTCGCGCAGCAGCCGCACGCAGTCCTCCCAGCGGAACAGGCGCCACAGGCCCGCAGGGGTCTCGTGCACCGGCGCAGTCTGCCGGACCTCGTTCAGGCCGGGGAAGGGATCGTCCCAGCGCGCGGGATCCGGATCGGTCGGGTCCATGCCATGCCAGGACGGCTCGGGGAGGGCGGCGGCGGTCGTCATGATCTTTCCTTCGGCGCCACCCGAGGATAGGGCACGTCGGCGCTCGCGCAGATCCGATACCCTCGGCCGGCCTTCGCGACCCTCGCGCGGAGCCTGCAAGCCAGGAGACCCTCGGATGCGTACCGACCTCTGTGAACGCCTCGGCATCGAGTTCCCCATCTTTGCCTTCACCCACTGTCGCGACGTCGTGGCCGCGGTCTCCCAGGCCGGAGGCTTCGGCGTCCTCGGCGCGGTCGGTTTCACGCCCGAGCAGCTCGAGATCGAGTGCAAATGGATCGATGAGCACATCGGCGACAAGCCCTACGGCGTCGATCTCGTGATCCCCGCCAAGTACGAAGGCCAGGGTGAGCTCGATCCGGCGAAGCTGGAGCAGCAGCTCAAGGAGATGATTCCGGCCCAGCATCGCGAGTTCGCCGACAAGCTCCTCGCGGACGCGGGCGTGCCCGACGTCCCCCCGGAGGAGAAGCGGCACCAGCTCTTCGGCTGGACCGAGGCGACGGCGACCCCGCAGCTCGACGTCGCGCTCCAGCACGAGAAGGTGACCCTGATCGCCAACGCCCTGGGCACGCCGCCCGCCGACATCGTGAAGCGGGTCCAGCAGAGCGGCCGCCTGGTGGCGGCGCTGTGCGGCAAGATCCATCAGGCGCAGCGGCACCAGGAAGCCGGTGTCGACATCATCATCGCCCAGGGCACCGAGGGCGGCGGGCACACCGGAGAGATCGGCAGCGTCGTGCTCTGGCCGCAGATCATCGACGCGGTCGCGCCGACCCCCGTCCTCGCGGCGGGCGGCATCGGCAACGGCCGTCAGATGGCCGCGGCGCTGGCCCTCGGCGCGCAAGGGGTGTGGACCGGATCCCTGTGGCTCACCGTCGAGGAAGCGGAGGCGCCGCCCGCGCAGCTGGACTCGTACCTGCACGCGACCAGCCAGGACACCGTCCGCTCACGCTCCTACACCGGCAAGCCCTGCCGCATGCTGCGCAACGAGTGGACCGACGCCTGGGAGCGCGAGGATGCACCCGACCCCCTCGGCATGCCGCTCCAGGGCATGGTCACCGCGGATGCCATCCAACGCGTGCACAAGTACGCCAACTCTTCCCAGAAGGTGGCCTTCAATCCGATCGGACAGGTCGTGGGCCAGCTCAACGACGTGCGCTCGTGTCGCGAGGTGATCTACGAGCTGGTCGAGGAGTACCTCGAGTCCGTCGAGCGCCTGGGTCGCATGCAGCCCGAGGTCTAGGAGACCCGATGGACGGCATCTTCGACGACGTGCTCCAGCAGGTCACCCGCGGTGACGGTCTGGACGCTCTGGCTCGGCGGATCGGTGCGCCCCCCGAGGCGACGGCCGACGCCGCCCAGGCCGCGTTGCCCGCCCTGTTCTCCGCGCTGAGCCGCAACGCATCCTCCCCCGACGGCGCGGCCTCCTTGCTCGGCGCGCTGGATCGCGATCACGACGGCAGCGTTCTCGACGACCTGGTGGGGGCCCTGTCCGGTGGGGCGGATTCCGGGGGAGGCCTGCTGGGGCACGTGCTCGGCGGTCGGCGCGGGCCGCTCGAAAGCGAGCTCGAGAGCGCGACCTCCCTCGACCCGGATCAGATCGGACGACTGCTCGCGGCCCTGGCCCCGCTCGTGATGGCGGCCCTCGGCCGCGCCCAGCGGGAGCATCGCATGGGCTCGCAGGAGCTCGGCTACGAGCTGGGCCGCGTGGCCAAGCACGCCGAGGAGTCGCTCGGGGACCGGTACGGCATCCTGGGGAGTCTCGTGGACGGTGACGGCGACGGCCGCGTGGATGCCGGGCTGATCGAAGCGGGCAAGTCCCTGCTCGGTCGCCTGCTGCGACGTTAGTCCTGGCGGCCTACCCGCGGACGGGCTTGCGGGCGGTCAGGGTCACGAGGTCTCCGAATCCATAGGGAAGGGCGAGCCGCGAAAGGGCCGGGCTGGAGAGCGGGGCCAGGAGCCGACTCCAGCTCGGATGCTGCGCGACCAGATGCCCTGCGACGGCAGCCGGCGTGACGAGCTTGGACGTGCGGCGCAGCTCG
>JAJDAR010000571.1 GCA_029261775.1 Deltaproteobacteria bacterium
ATCAGGTGCTCGTTGACGGCGAAGACGTGATCGAAACGTCCCGCTTCGCCCAGGTTCTCGCCGTGGTCGGCCGTGACGACGAGCAGCGTGCGATCCAGGCCGAGCCTCCGATCGATGACGGCCAGGAGCTCCGCCAGCCTCGCATCCTGGTAGGCGACCTCGGCGGCGTACAAGGCGCGGACCGCCTCCAACGTTCGCGGCGCGAGGGCTGCGCCCGCCATCGCCAGGGGGCCGTAGTACCGGCTCGACAGCCGGGCGGCCGCCAGACCGGACAGGTCCTCGGGGAGGGCGCGGGCCCGCTCCGCGGCGGGAGGCAGGTGGCGCCAGTGGGGCTCGAGGAGGTTCACGAAGAGGAAGGTCGGGGGCGCGTCGCCGTCGTCCGGCCCGAGCAGCGCCTCGATCTCCGCCGGGGCCTGCGCCGCCCCTTCGTCGATCCAGCGCGCCGGTCCACCGAGGATCGAGAGCGGCCTCCTCAAGCGCAAACCGCGCAGCCCCGCGCCGAGCGTGGCGAAGCGCTGGAAGCCCTGGTCGAGATTCGCGAGCTCGACGTACTGGTTCGCGGAGAGCCCGAGGGTGCGATAGCCGGCCTCGGAGAGGCCCTCGGCGAGGGTGTCGAACTCCTCGTCGAGCCAGCGGTGATGCTCGAAGCTCGCGCCGTGTGTGCGGGGTGGAAGCCCTGTGAACAGCGAGGCGTGGGAGGGCACCGTCCAGGGCGCGGGCGCATAGCAGCGCTCGAACAGCCGGCCCTGCGATGCCAGCCGGTCGAACACGGGGGAGAGGCCTCCCGGGTGACCGTAGGCTCCGAGGTGGTCGGCCCGGAGCGTGTCGAGGACGATCAGGACCACGTGGCGAGGCGGCTCCGCTGCGGCGACCGCCTGGGTTCGTGCCGGGACGTCCGAGGCGGTCGGCTCCAGCCGCGAACCTGGCGGCAGTACCGCGGCGAGAGGCAGGGCCAGCAGCAGCGCCAGCGCCAGCCACGGAGCCGGCCGCGCCGGGCGCAGCAGCGCGACCGCCAGACCGAGCAGGCACAGCGCGCCGGCCGTGCGCGCGTCGGTCAACCCCGCCGACAGCGCGGCGAGGCCCGCGGCGACGAAGCCCACCGCCAGGAGGGGGGAGAGCCAGCGCTCGCGCTGCGACGCGCCCGCGACGACGAGTCCGGCGAGCGCAGCAGCGAGGGCCACGGGCATCGCCAGGGCCAGCCAGAGACCCAGGCTGAGCAGCGCGTCGGTCGCGGGGAGGCCGGCGCCGTTCGTCGCAAGGTCCCCGAGCCCGATCCAGGCCGCCGCCGTCCAGACGCCCGCGGCCAGACCGAAGGGAGCCTCCCACTTCCGCCACCTGCCGCGCACCGCCCTGTCCATGCTGCGCCTCATCGTGTCCCGCCGTCTGGGGATCGAGGGAGCGGAGCGGATTCGGCGTCGAGCTCGAGCGGCTCGAGGCTGGCGCGGTCGTCCCGGTGGCGAGTGACGCGCCACACCGAGCGGTCCGGGTGCAGCGCGCGGAGCTCGACGTTGTCCGCCCCGAGGTCCTGCGCGAACAGGACGGGGGAGCGCTCGAGCGGCAGCTCGTTCAGGGGGAAGGCGGACTTCCAGCCCCACTGCTCGGGGCTGACGAAGACGAGCGCGTGATCCAGGCCGGCCCGGGCCACGGCCCGGCGGATCGAGGGCGATGCCATGCGATAGGCGTCCCCGTACTCGCGGACCAGCGGGGGCGTTGCGAAGACGAGGGTATGGGCCACCCAGGCGAGGCCGGCGGCGGCGGCGCGCCGGCGGGTCGCTGCCTCGCTGGCGAGGGCCAGCGCGAGCAGGCCGCCCCAGGCCAGGGCCGCAGCTGCGAGGGCCAGGAAGTAGTGGCGCGAGCCGTAGGCCAGGCCGTGATAGAAGTGCGCGCCGTAGACGAGGACCAGGCTCAACGCACCGGCGCCGACCGCGCGCAGCGGGACCGGCGCCTGCCGCGCGAACAAGGCGAGGCCGAGCAGGGCGGCCGTCAGCCAGGGGAGACCCCAGGCATCTCGCAAGGCGTGGAGCATGCGGTGGCTGGTCACGCGCGGAGCATCCCCCGGGTGGTAGCCAGGCCATTCGTCGCCGTGGACGCGGCTCCCCATGCTGTCACCGAAGCCGATGCCGAAGCCCTGCCCGGGGAAGCGCTTGGCGAAATAGCGCGTCTGGGGAAACTCGAAGGCGTCCCCGGTGAGCGCGCGGTTGTAGGCCAGGGTGCCGACCGCACCGGTCGAAGCGAGGGCCCCGAGGAGCAGGAGCGCCGGCACCCAGCGCGGTCTGCGAACGGCGCGCCAGGCCAGGGCGAGACCGAAGGGGAGGGCGAACGCCGCCGCATCGATCGGGCGGATCACGACCCCGAGGGCCAGGGCCGCGCCGGCGACGGCAGCGCCGATCCACTCGCCCTCGCGCCACACCCGGATCCAACCCCACAGGAAGAGTGCGAGCGCGAAGAACCCCGCTGTATGGGCCATGTAGCTCGCCGCCATGAACACGTAGAAGGGCGAGAAGGCGAGCGCCCAGACGGACAGACCCGAGGCCAGGCGGCCCGCTCCCGCACGGCGCAGGAACCCGTGGAACAGGGGCAGCGCCAGGGCCGCGAGCAGCGGGTTCACGAGGAAGCCGAGACCGACGAGCATGCCCGGCGCCAGGACCAGGGGCCAGCCGGGATTCATGATCCCGTGCCAGATCCCGCCGTCGGTGGTGAGGTGCACGAACTCGAAGAAGCGCAGCGCGTCCGGCGGTGGAAAGCCCAGCTGCCCCTGCGCGTACGCGCGGGCCTGGAACTGGTAGGCGACCTCGTCGCTCGTGTGGGGGATGTCGCCGAGGACGAGCTGTTGTGCGGCCAGCGCCAGCACAGCGACGCAGACGGCCGGAACCCAGGCGGGGCCCTCCCCGAGCACGCGCAGCAGCCGGGCGCCGCCTTCGATGCGGAGGGATGCCCACCAGAGACCGACGAAGCTGAGCGTGCTGAATGCGACGCTCGCGAGGTAGCGGGCCGGCGGCACCTTGCCCTCGGCGAATGCGCACAGCGCCAACAGCCCCACGCCGGCGAGGACCAGGGCCCGACGCGCCGCAGGTGACGACTCGAGCAGCGCGTCCCGGAGCTCGAGGGCCGCGCGACGTGGGCCGAGGCTGGCGAGCCCGATCGCGAGGGCCGCGATCGCCACGCCGAGCTCGAGCTTGAGGGCGATCACGAGCCGCCGCCTCGCATCGCGGCGGCTGGCCGCTCCTCGGGCCAGCGCGCTTCGAGCGGGGGGTCGAGCAGCGCCGCGAACCCGAGGAGACGGCTGCGAGCGCCCGCGCGGTCGGCCCCCTGGATCGGCGTGCTCAGTCTCACCAGCGCCCCGTCGCCGCGCCCCCGGGTCAGCTGGCCGACGATGTGATCCACGCGCAGTGCGGCCGTCGACAACAGGGCTCCCGAGCGGAAGGACTGGTACCAGAAGACCACCAGCCGTTGCTCGCCGTCCTGCTCGACCACGTACTCGCGGGCCTCCCGTCCCGTCGTCGGATCCCGGACCAGCGTCGCCTCTTCGGCCACCGCCCAGCCGTGGGCCGAGTAGCAAGCCCGCGGCGTGTGCTCGGGCGTACCCCCCCGCGTGGTGCCGTAGTACCCGAGGTAGAGCCAGACGAGCTCGCCGAGCGGATGGCGATACTCGCGCTGCACGTTGTAGGTGGCGTTGAGGATCGACTCGACGGTGGCTCCGACCTCGAGCGGCTGCCCGCGCCAGGGCCCGAGCTCGAGGGGAATGGCCTCGAGCGACTCCGGTGCCGGAACCAGCGGCTCGCGCAGGGTCAGCCACCAGGCGACCGACCCCGCAGCCGCCAGCATCAGGGCCAGCGCGAGCCACCCGGCGGGCTCGGGACGCGTACTCGCCGGGCTCACGGGTGCGCCTCGCGCGCACCGGGCTCGCGGGGAAGGGCGCGCGAGAGCGCGCCGAGAACCACCGCCAGGAGCAGCAGCGAGGGGGCGACCGTCAGCAGCGCCCGGCTCGGAGTCGGGCCCAGGGGCGCCGACATCGCGGCGGCCAGCAGCACGCCCGCGGCCTGGCACACGAAGCCGGCCAGAGAGCCCAGGGCCATGGCGGCCAGGCCGGCGGCGGGCCCGGTGCCGAGCCGTCGGGCCGCGAAGGCGCCCAGGCCCGCACCGGCCCATGCGACGGCCCATCCGGCATCTCCGTGGTGGAGCTCGAGAGGGAAGGCGTCGCGCTGCACGCCGGGGAGGATCGCGGAGGCGAGGCCTCGCCACCCGTCCACCAGCGAGGGCCCGAATGCGCGGCTCACGACGCTCGGGAACGGCACGAGGAACGACGCCAGGGCGGCGCTGGCGGTCGGTATCAGGGCGCCAGCGCGAAGCCAGCCGAAGACCGCCAGCGCGAGCGCCGGCCGACCCCAACGCGGCAGGCCGCCCCCCACCGCGAGCAGCTCGAGGGCCACGGCGAGGCCGATGCAGAGCAGGCCGGTGCGACGGGCCCGAGCAGCGGTCGCGGGCAGCACCTCGCGCTCCGCAGCCCACGCGTCACGAACGAGCCAACCCAAGGCGAGGGGGATGACGAGCACGGGAGCCTTCCAGGGCTCCTCGATGAGATGTCGCGCGATCTCCACACAGACGGGAGAGAGCGCGAACGCGACGAGCAGCGCGAGGGGACCGGCGGGCACGCGGGCAGGCGCCTACGAGATGCGTGGGACGCCGCCCAGCACGGCGAGGTCGAACTGGTCCTCGATCTGCGACGCGGAGAAGATCACCGGATCGAGAATCTCGAGCGCGAGTCCGAGCAGCATGGCCAGCGCGAGGCTCGCGACCGACCCGGCGAGCAGGTAGCGGACCCGCGTCTTCTCGGGCTGGGACGGCGGCAGCGCACGGTCGAGCACCGACACCCGCTCGCCCTGCTGTGCCGCCTCGAGCTTCTCGGCGAGCTCCGCCGCCTCGACCTTGCGGAGCAGCCCCAGGTACTCGTCGCGGAGCACTCCCACCTCGATCGCGAGGGCCCCGAGCTCCTCCTCCCGCTTCGGCGTGCTGGCGACCCGTTGCTCGCGCTGCCCCAGCTCGGCCTCGACGCGGATGAGTTGCGCTCGGTAGTCCGCCAGGCTGCGGCGGGCGGCGTCGAGGAGGATCTGCCGGGTCGGATCGGCGTCCGGCGGGATCCTGCCTTCTGCGATGTCGGTTTCGAGGGTGGCGATCTGGCGGCGGAGTGAGAGCACGTTCGGATGCTCATCGGTGTAGACGGCGCTCGCGGCGGCAAGGTTTCCGCGCAGCGCGGCGAGACGGGCCGCGGGCGAGTTTCCGCCTTCGGGGTTCGTGGTCATCATCGCGAGCCGGGTCTCGGCGTCGGCGATCGCCCGCAACAGCGTCTGTCGCTGAACCGCAAGGCGGTCCAGCTTGCCCAGGTTTCCGCCCAGCTCGCTGGGCAGCTCGCCCCGGTACTGCTCCTTGAAGGCCGTGATCCTCGCCTCCTGGGCGCGCAGCTCGGCCTCCTTGTCGCGCAGCTGGGTGCGCATGAACTCGGTCGTCACGCGCGCCTGCTGGCCGCGCATGCGGACGCTGGCCGTGATGAAGAGGCTGGCCAGATCGTTGGCAACCGCGGCCGCGACCCTCGGGTCCTGGTGCCGGAAGGCCAGCGAGTAGATGCTCGAGGTCTCCCCACGACTACGCGGCCCGAGTCCTCGCTGGGTGCCGAGCTCGATGTTGGCGCGGACCTCCTGCACGACCTCGGGGGTCGACACCTTCGCGCGCAGCTCGGGGTAGATGTCGTGGCGCTCCTCGAGATCGAGCAGTCGCTCGCGCGAAGTGAGCTCGCCGAACAGCGCGTTGATGCGTTGGAAGGGCGTCTCCGTGACGGTGGATTGGATGAAGCTCTCGGGGATCTGCTGGCTGCTGACGAGCACGGTCGCCGTCGCCAGGTAGCGCACCGGGATCGAGACCACGTAGGCACCCGTGGCCGCGAGTCCGAGCACGACGACGAGGGCCATCCATCGCCAGCGCCGACGCAGGGTCCCCATGGGATCGCGAAGAAAGTCGGGGAGTCCCCCGGCGTCGAGCTGGTCATCGTTCACGTGGCGGGCTCCTCTCCGGCGACCACCGGCGCTTTGGACTCGACCCCGTCCCCGGTGGCGGCGTCGTAGCTGTAGTAGCCGTAGAAGCGGCTGTGGCGGGGCACGCCGGCTTGATTCAGGAACACGCCGACCATCTTCTCGCGCCCGAGCATCGCCAGCATGGCCTCGAAGGCGGCCCGCCGGGTGACGCCGGCGCGCGCCACCGCAACCGCTGCGTCGGCGTGGGCCAGGATCAGCGGCACGTCCGGGACGGGCAGGACCGGCGGAGAGTCGACGACCACCAGGTCGTGCCGGCGGGTCAACTCGCGGAAGACGGCACCGACTGCGGGACCCGAGAGGTGGTCCAACGGCTGGGGGTCCGGTGCCGTCGCGAGGTAGACGTCGAGATCGGGCACGTCGGTCTTGAGCCGGGCCTCGGCGAGCGGAATCTCGCCGGCCAGGACCTGCTGGATGCCGGCCCGCGGCCGGACACCCAGCTCGAAGGCCAGCGAAGGCCGGCGCACGTCGAGCTCGAGCAGGGCGATCTGTCGTCCCCCGGCCATGGACGCCAGGGCCAGAGCCAGATTGCAGGAGGTGGTCGTCTTTCCCTCGGCGCGGGTCGCACTGGTGATCACCACGGAGCGCGCGTTGGCCTGCTTGAGCGCCCGGTTCAGCCGGATCGCGAAGTGGCGATAGTGCTCGCTGATCGGACCGCGCGGATCGACCAGGACGGTTCGGCCCACACCGACCGCTGCGGGCTCGTGGGGGATCGCGACCTCCGGAGACTCGTCGGGCTCCGGCACCGGCTCCTCGCGCAGGGCGTCCCGAAAGGTGGACGTGGCGCGCGGGGCGGCCGCGGTCGAGCCGCCGGGCGACATCGACTTGCGCGCCCGCTTCAGCGCGTCGGAGATCTCACCCATGACCTTCGCCTCCCGCCGTCGTCCCCGGCATGCCGATCGTCCGCGCCGCCTCGATGTCCTTGGCCTTCTTCTCGACGAACGCCGCGGGGACGGGTCGGAGCTGCTT
>JAJDAR010000572.1 GCA_029261775.1 Deltaproteobacteria bacterium
CGTGAGGCCGCTTCCGCGGGGAGTCTTCGCCCCGGGCAGCTTCTGGTGGTCGAAGCTGACGAAACGCCGGGGTCGGACCCGCACGAGGACCCGCTTCCCCGCCATCGCCTGCTTGGCGGCCAGGGGCAACGTGTCGGCGTCCGGCATCTCGTTGCCCGCGCGGCGCATCGCCTCGACCATCGTCGCCACCGTTGCGTCGAGATCACCGCGCACGACCTCGGCCTCGCCCTCCACCATCACGGCGTGGAGCTGGTCGTAGGCCTCGCCGCCCTCGAAGAGCAGCGTCACCTTCGGATCGCGCACCAGGTTCCGCACCTTCTGGCTCGACTCGTAGGTCGAGAAGCGCAGCGTCAGATCCTCGTCCAGGCCGAAGAACATCGGCATCACGTGGGGCCAGCCCTTCGGCCCGTGGGTCGTGAGGATCACGAGACGGGCGCCCTCGATCGTGCGCCGGATCTCCTCGTCGCTCATGCGGATGTCGTCTCGGGCCACGGGTCCTCCCCTCGCGCTGCGGTGATGCCCTGCGGTGCTTCAGCCTCGCTCGAGCGAGAGCCAGAGGCGGAGCAGGTGGCGGCCCCGAGCGCCGTCGCCCGGAGCATCCTCGTAGGCCGTGCGAGCGTGCACGATCGTGTGGTTCGAGAGGAGCTGGACGTCGCCCGGAGCGAGATCCATGTCGAGGTGGATCTCGGGACGCGCGGCGATCTCCTCGTAGAGATCGAGCAGCTCCTGCTCCGCCTTCGTGAAGGGCGGAACGTCGTCGTGCCGGACCACGGAGCGGAAGTAGTCGGAGTGGTAGAAGGTCCGCAGCGCTCCTTCCGCGTACCGACACGGTGTCACGGGGACCCAGCCCTGCCCCTCTCGGACCTCGTTCCGGAGGTCGAGGCAGAACGGCTCGTAGAGGCGATCCACCAGGTCGGGGCGCTCCTCGAGGAGCTGGTTGTAGATCGTGACCGAGCTCGCGATGCGGCTCTTCCCGCCGCGCCGGGCGCTGCGCAGGCAGAGCAGGCCGACGACGTCCGCGGCGTCGCAATGGAAGGCGATGTCGCCCGCCGTGCGATAGCGGCGCACGAAGGGGTCGGCGGCATCCTCGCCCGTGTCCACGACGTGCCCCAGCAGGTCGCCCGCCACGTTCTGGGCGCCGGGGCGGCCGAGGTGGAGGCCGAAGCCCCAGAAGAAGATCCCCGCCTCCTCGTCGGTCCAGTCCTCGACCGGGACCCCCGACACGACCATGAAGCCCCGTCCCCGGTCGAGGTCGGCCCGCCAGCCGCCGAAGCGCTTCGCGAGTGTGGGGAGCGGGAGGTCGGACGTGCCGAGGCCACCCATGGGCTTGCCCGTCCCGACCGCGTGGCGGACGGCCGCACGCACTTCCTCGCGCTCGGTGGCGTTGAGGACGTAGCGCCAGGAGGCCTCCCGCTGGTCGGCCCCGCGCCACGCGGCGTCGACGTCGAGCGGGATCCGTCGCACCTCGTCTTGAGGGCGTTCGAAGAAGTAGTGCCGGGCCTGCTCGGCGTAGCCGCGGGGTTCGGTCATCCGGCGGCGCCGCTGGGTTCGGTCATGAGGCGGCCGCTGGGTTCGGTCATAGCACCGCAGCGTAGAACGCCTCGGGCCCGCCGGCTGCCGGCGGGGGTCAGACCCGGAGCTTCACGTCCGCCACACCGAAGCGGAGCGGACGCTGCTGGCGCGCCCACGACCGCTGCACGAGGCCGCGCACGAAGCTGCTCTTCACGATCAGCGGTGCGAGCTTGAGGAGGGGGTTCATCAGCCAGGGCCGGTTGCGGGCCCAGCGCTGTCCCCGCACCTCGCGCAGCTGGAGCTTCTGGGTCGGCACGACCTCGCGCTCTCGCTCGGCCTGGAGCGCCCGACAGGCCGCCTCGATGGCGCCCGGGTCGTCGAGCGCAGGGACCAGGTGGTTGGCCGCGACGACGGCATCCCGAAGCGCCATGTTGATGCCCTGCGCGCGGATCGGCGACATCGGGTGGGCGGCATCGCCGAGCAGCAGGACGCCCGGCCGCGCCCAGACCGGCGCCCGCCCGACGATCACATCGAGCAATGACGGCCCCTCGATCGCATCGCGATGGGACAGGGCATGAGCGGCGAGGGGCTCCGGGAACAGCGCTGCGCACTCGGCCAGCCAGTCCCGCTGGCGGGCCTCCCGCCAACCGCCCTTCGGGAGCATCCAGGCGACCTGGAAGCGTCCGTCCCACGAGAGGTAGCCGAGCGCCCCTTCGGGACCCGACGCGTAGATCTGCACGCTGCTCGGATCGACGAGCGCCGGCTCGGGCGCGGGGAGCTTGAACCAGAGGATGTCGTAGGACTCGGGCAGCAGCTCGAGCTCCAGACCGGTCCGCTTGCGGATCACCGACGCGCGGCCGTCGGCGCCGATCACCAGGTCGGCCCGCAACTCGGCCGCGCCGGACGGAGTCTCGCCGCGCACGCCGACCACCCGATCGCCCTCTCGCACGACGTCCCGCACCGTGAGCGGGGCCTGCAGGTCGAAGCGGCCCGTCTGCGACGCCGCATCGATCAGCGCCTGGATCAGCGCCCCGGGTGGAACGATCCTCGGCGGCGGCCCCGGACCTTCGGCGGCGGGCTCCTCGAGGTCCATGGCCAGCACCCGGTCGAGATGGATCTTCCAAGAGAGGATCCCTTCGCCAGGCATCGCGGCGAGGGCTTCGGCGAGGCCCATCTGGTGGAGCGCCTCGAGGCCGTGGGGCATCAGGGCCTCGCCGCGGAAGACCCGCTCGAAGTCGGACTCGCGATCGACCAGGGTCACGTCGGCGCCGCCGCGCGCCAGCAGCAGCGCGGTCGCTGCTCCACCCGGTCCGGCCCCCACGACCACGATTCGCATGCCGTGAGCGTAGGAGCGAAAGCGAGGCGTTTCGAGGGGTTGCTGCTGAGACTTCCAGTCGATTCACGAGGCCCTGACACAAGGCCTCGTCGGGGCTGGAGAAAGACCGTCGAGGGCTGGGCGCCTCTAGGCTCCCAGCTGAGCGGCGGTCCGCATCCGCCGCCGCACGTGGTCGAGCTCCCCGAAGCTGCCGTAGGTCGCTTCGGCCTCGATCTGGAATACGGTCGAGGTCGTCGCGCCCTCCACGTGCTGGCTGCTCGTGCACGTGACACGAATGGCGAAGCCCGAGAGACCGGAGCCAGGGTTCAGCACGGTCGGGGCCGGACAGGCCGCCGTGTCGAGAGCCGTGCGCACGCCCCACTGCAGGCCGGTTCGTGCCGCGTGCCGCGCCCGCACCGTCTGCAGGGAGAGCAGTGCGGTCCGCCGCTGGACACCCCCGAGATCGACCAGCGCCATCGCCGCGACGGCGAGCACGACCAGGATGAAGAGCGAGGCCACCAACCCGAAGCCGCCCTCGCGCCGACGCCGCTGC
>JAJDAR010000573.1 GCA_029261775.1 Deltaproteobacteria bacterium
CGACGCCAGTGGCATGCCGGAGATCGAGACCGATCGGGTGCCCGAGGGCGCCTGCGTGGTCGACCTGCGCACCCGCCGCGAATACGAGGGATGGCACTTCCCCGGCGCGCTGCATCTCGATTTCGGGCACGCGCTCGAGGGGTACGGATCCTTTGCCAAGGATCAGACCTATCTTCTGTACTGCGAATTCGGATTGAAGAGCGCCCACCTCGCAGAGCTGATGCGGGCCGCGGGTCACGATGCACTGCACTTTCGCGGCGGCACGCGGGCGCTGCGGCGGCTGGCCGAGGAGAAGGGGCTCGGCGGATCCGCCTAGCCGAAGCGACCGCCGGTCTGCGGGTCGTCGCTGCGTCGGGTGCTGGCCTGGGCGACGATCTCCCGCCCCGCGACCTTCAGTCGCACGCGACAGGCGATCTCCAGGAACGGGACCGCCCCATCCGGCCGCCACTGGCTCTGGGTGTGAAACTCGGCATCGAGCCAGGCTTCCTCGATCGTGGGTGGGGTCCGCTCGCTGCGGGACAGCTGCAGCTCGAGCTGGCTGCGCAGCTCCTGGGCGATGAACAGGGACGGCAGCGGTTCCCCGTCGCACCACGCCTCGGCGCGCAGCAGGTCGAGACGCAGCGAGCCCTCGCCGATCGCGAGAAGCGCGTCGTAGTCCTCGCGCAGCTTCCAGCCCAGGAAGACCCGGGCGAGCTCTTCCGACAGCGTCTGCCAGCTCTCGGGGCTCAAGCGTCTTCCGGCGGCGCGAGCGTCTCGGCGCGCAGGGCAGGCAGCCCGTCCAGGCTGCGTCGGTTGTTCTCGAGCTGGTACTCGCGGATCCCCTCGGCGCCCTTGCGATCCGCCCATGCGGTGAGCTGCTTGCGCGGCTCCTTGTACTCGTAGAGAGGGACGCCGTAACCGCAGGAGTCCGCGATCCGCTCGACAGCGACCTTGATGATCGAGCGCGTGGCGCCGTAGGCGGGGAAGTGAGCGGCGAGCTCGTCGAAGCCGTCGTCGCCCGGCTCGAGGGCCAGGCCCCGTCCGTACAGCCGCAGCAGCTTCGGCGGCCCCTCGAAGGCGGCGAAGAGCAGGGTGATGCGCCCGTTCTCACGGAGGTGCGCGATCGTTTCCGCGCCACTCCCGACGAGGTCGAGGTAGGCCACGGTCTGCTCGTCCAGGACCGCGAACGAATCGAGGCCCTTGGGTGAGAGGTTGACGAGCCCCTCCTCCGAGAGCGGCGCCGTCGCGACGAAGAAGAGCCGCTGGGAGCCGATCCATTCCTGCAGCCCTTCGTCCAGGACCGGATACACCTTGCCCATGTGCAGAACCTCCGGGGCGCCAACGGGAAGCGCGGAGCGTAGCAAGCGGCCTTGCGCGGCCGGTGGGGTCGCCGTTCGGGAGCGCCGCTAATCGACGTCCCGTTCCGGAGGCGAGTCGACCAGGGTCGCCGCGGCACGCAGCTGTGTGAGGATGCGAGCGCGCTCGTCCTCGCTCTTTCCGGGGAACTGCCTCTCGATCAACGCCACCTGTTGCTCGGGGGTGAGGGAGCGGAAGACTTCAAGCCGTCCGCGCATGCGCTCTTTGCCGCGAGGCCCGAGCTTGCGCCACTGGTTCAGCTGGCGCCGGAAGGCGCGCCGCTCGGGCGGGGACATCTCCTCCACACGCTTGCGCAGCACGTCGCGATCGAGCGACGGCTGGTCCCGTTCCAGCTGCCTTCGGCGCTGCCGCTCCTGGGCCGCGCGCACCGCCCGATCGACCTGCTCCTCCATGCGATGCTGGAGGTGCCTCCGCTCGGCGTGGGTCATCCCCTCCCAGCGGCGGAAGAAACGCCGTCGCTCGGCGGGCCGCATCTTGCGCAAGCGTTGCACCACCGCCCGGCGTTGGAGGGGGGGCAGGCCCTCGAGCCAGCGGCGAAGGGAGGCCGGAGGCTCGTGCGCCCGAGCGAACAGGCCGGGAGCGCGATCGCGTGCGCCCGGCCCGCGCCCCTGTGCCTCGACCGCCGGTGCGCTGCCGAGCCAGACCACGAGCACCAGGCCGAGACAGAAGGCTGTTCGCAGGCGATCTCTCATCCGCGTCGGCTCTCCGCCTCCAGCTCGTCCAGCTCGGCCAGCCAGTCGAGCACCTCGACGACGGACAGCTCCTCCGGGTCGAGATCGGAGGCCAGCGCGACCACGTCGTCGGGTGAGGGGTCGGCGAGCGCTTCGTCGGGCTCGGGGGGAGTCGGCGCGTCGTCTTCTGCGGCCAGCTCCGCGAACGGATCGTCGGCATCCAGCTCGGTGAAGTCGCCAGCATCCAGCTCGGTGAAGTCGTCAGCACTCAGCTCGGTGAAGTCGCCAGCACTCAGCTCGGTGAAGTCGCCAGCACTCAGCTCGGTGAAGGGATCGTCGATCGGGTCGGCGGCTGCGATCCCCTCGGGCCCCGGCAGCGGATCGAGCAGGTCGGGAAACTCGAGGTCGTCGGCCGCGAGGGAGGGCTCCGTCGGTTCCACCGGCAACGGTGCCGGGGCTTCGGGCGGGCCGTCGCTGCCGGCCAGCGGAACCCGGTCGTCCTCGGGACCCGGCCCGGGCCGCAGCAGCAGCAACAGGATCGCTGCGGCTACTGCGAGCGCCGCGCCCGCAGCGATCCATCCGCGCCGCCCCGGTCGGGCCGGCGCACGTGAGGCGCCCGGGCCGCGTGCTCGGACCGGCGATTCCTCCGCAGCGGCTGCGCGGGTCTCCGCCTCCTCCTCGCGGATCCGTGCTCGCAGGCGGGATCTCGCGTCGGCGGGCACGGCCGGGCCGGGAAGCGCGCGCAGCGCCTCGTCGACGCGCTCGAGCTCGCGGAGCCTCGAGGCGAGCTCGGGATCCCGCGCGGCTTCTGCGCGCAGCGCGGCCTCCTCGCCGGGCTCGAGCTCGCCATCGATCAGCGCAGAGAGACGCGCTTCCAGGCCGGGATTCATGACGGCTCCTCGCCTTCGGGCGCCAGCGACTGCGTGAGAGCGACCCGCCCGCGGTGGACGAGAGCCTTCACCGACTTCTCCGTCGTCTCCAGGGCCTCGGCGACCTCCGCATAGGACAGGCCTTCGACGGCAGACAGCCAGAGTGCCGCCCGCTGCCGCTCCGGCAGCGCATCGAGCGCCGCCTCGACGCTGTCGCTGCGCCTTCGCGCGTCGACGATGTCGTCGGTGGCGGGAGCCTGGGATGCCAGCACCAGCGGCTCTCCCTCGCGCTCCGCGTCGGCGCTGTCGTGGGGGCTCCGACGGAAGGGCCGACGCAGCTCGTTGCGCGCCACGTTGCCGGCGATCGTGTAGAGCCAGGTCGAGAACCGCGCTTCGGGCCGATACCGCGCGCGCGCGCGATGCACCCGCAGGAAGCTCTCCTGCAGAAGTTCTTCGGCCACGGCTCGGTCCCTCACCATGCGTTCGAGGAAGTGGAGGAGTCTTCCCGACCAGCGATCGAAGAGTGCGTCGAAGGCCTCTTCGTCGCCGCCGGCAAACGCCACCATCAGCCGGACGTCCTCGTCGACCACCTCCGCCACACGTGTCTCCACCCTCCCTGGATCCAACCCAGGGTCCGGTCCGAGGTTGCGTTCCCTCGGGGGATTCCGGCAT
>JAJDAR010000574.1 GCA_029261775.1 Deltaproteobacteria bacterium
CGACGCGCCCGGTACCGGCTGGCCCAGCACGGAGACCATCGACGAGGACGTCACCCGCATCCAGGAGCTGGCTCGCCAGCGCGTGGCCGCGGGAGAGGATGCGCCGAGCGGCCCGATGGCGTTGGCGATTCCCACCTCGGATGCGACGGACGAGCCCGTGGACACCGGCGAGCCCGCGGAGCCGGAGCCCCTGGTGCCCGACGCGGCGCGCGGCGCCAAGACCTATGCCCTCAACTGCGGCAGCTGCCATGGCGCGGAGGGAGCGGGGGATGGGCCCGCGGGCCTCGCCCTCGTGCCGCCGCCCACCAACCACACCGACGGCGCCTACATGAACCCGCTCTCCAACGACCACCTCTACAAGGTGGTGGCCGAGGGTGGAGCCGCTGTCGGCAAGAGCGTCTCGATGGCTCCCTGGGGTGGCGTGCTGAACGAGGCCCAGATCTGGGACGTGATCGCCTACATGCGGGCCCTGGCCAGCCCGCCCTACGAAGGCACCGTCCCCTAGCCCGCCGGACCTTCGGGTCCGCGAGCGCCGGCTGGGCGATACTCGACCGGTGCTCCGCGGCTCCTCTTTCCTGCTGGTCTTCGTGCTGCTCCTCGCTCCGGCTCCCGGTGCCGTGGCGGCCGCGCCTTTTCTCGAGGTGGATGCCCCCAGGGCGGCGCGCTCGACCGTCGACGGCAACCTGATCGAGGTCGCCGGTCACGGCGGCAACCGCAAGGGCAGCGGACACGACGTCGTCATCGCCATCGACGTCTCCGAGAGCACCCTCGAAGACTCCGGGATGGAGCTCGATGGCGATGGCCCGCGGGGCGGAACCGATCCCGAGCTGCTCAAGTGGCTCGCGAGCCGCGGCGGCGAGCGGATCGCACGCAAGCTCTCGAGCCAGGACTTCGACGACACGGTGCTGGCCGCCGAGCTGGCCGCGGCCGGGGCGCTGGTCGCCCGCCTCGACCCGACGCGTTTCCGGGTCGCGCTGGTCTCCTTCGCGGAAGACGCCCGGGTGCTCGCCCCGCTGGGCAGCGCCCCCGAAGAGCTGGGCGAAGCCCTCAGCGGCCTGCCGCGCGACCTCACCCTGCACGGCTCCGGAACGAACTACCAGGCGGCGATCGAGACCGCGGATCGGCTGCTGCGCCCCGAGCTCGGCACGACCGACGACCGGCTGCGCTCGATCGTGTTCCTGTCCGACGGCGCGCCGACGCGCCCGGTCCACGGCGATCGCGCGGAGCGCTACGCGCTCCAGGCCGCGATCGATGCCGGTCGAGCGGGGATCCGGCTCTTTGCCTTCGCGATCGGTCCAGAGGCCGAGGCCGGGCTCGTCGTGCTCGAACGCATGGCCGGCTGGACCTCCGGGCGCCTCGAGCGTGTGACGCGGCCCGCGCTGATCGTGAACCGGCTTCGTCAGCTCGACCTGGTGGGACTGACCGAGTTGGAGGTCGCCAACGCCACGACGGGTGGCGAGGCTCGCGCGCTGCGCGTGTTCCCCGACGGCAGCTTCGATGGCTTCGTCGAGCTCGAGCCGGGTCCGAATCGCCTGGTGTTCCGGGCCCGAGACGACGAGGGTGCCGAGCATCGGGTCGAGCGTCTGGTCACGTTCCGGCCGCCTGCCGATCTGCCTGCCAGTGTGGGTCTGCCTGCCGCGCTGCCCGACGTCTCTGCCGGCCCCGGTGAGTCACGGGTCGGCGCCGACGACGAGCTGGTCGACAAGCTCCGCCAACGCACGGCGGAGATCGAGGCGTGGGAGGCCCTCGCCGGCGAGCGCCGTCAGCGCAAGGAGCTGGAGCTGGAAGCGGTCCGCTGAGGGGGCGGCCCGGAGGTCGCGTCAGTTCATGCCGAGAATGGCGATGCCGCAGGTCTGGGGAGCGCCGCCGATGTTGTGGCTGAGGGCGAGGGTGGCGTTCGGCACCTGCCGCGGTCCCGCGCGGCCCTGCAGCTGCAGGACGTTCTCGTAGATCATGCGCACGCCCGTCGCACCGGTGGGATGGCCGAAGGTCTTGAGGCCGCCGTCGGTGTTGACGGGCAGCTCGCCGCCAAGCTCGAAAGTGCCGCTCGCGATGTGATCCTTGGCCTCGCCCTTCTTGCACAGGCCGAGGTCCTCGTAGCTGAGCATCTCGGTCAGGGTGAAGCAGTCGTGGAGCTGGACGACGTCGAGCTCGCGGAAGGGCTCGGTGATCCCGGCCTGGGCGTAGGCGTCCTTCGCGGCATAGAGGGTCGGCTTCCAGGCCAGGAAATCGAAGTCGGGGTCGCGCTGCGGGTGCTCTGCGGTGGCGACGGTGACCGACTTCACGAGCACCGGGTCGTCACGGAAGCTGCGGCCCAGATCAGTACGCGTGATGATCGCCGCCGCGGCGCCGTCGCTCTGGGCGGCGCAGTCGAAGAGGCCGAAGGGCCAGCTGATGATCCGCGCCTTCAGCACGTCCTCGACCGTGATCTCCTTCTTCAGCATCGACTTCGGCGCCAGGGTGCCGTTGTGGTGGTTCTTGACCGCGATCCGGGCGAGGTCCTCGCGGCCGGCATCGAAGGTGTCGAAGTAGCGGGCGGCGCACAGCGAGAACCAGCCGGCCGGCGTCGCCGGCAGACCGCGCACCTTGTCGAAGTTGACGGAGGGGCCGGACACGCCGCGGTCCTTCGGCTTGTCGAAGCCGATCACGAGCACGGTGTCGTAGAGACCGGCCGCGACCGAGAAGACCCCGCAGCGAAAGGCGTCGGTACCGGTCTGGCAGTAGTCCATGAGCATCGTGATCGGCTTGCCGAAGAGCTTGAGCGCCTCGGCGACCTCGCCACTGCCCTCGCGCGGATAGACCGCGCCGGCGAAGACCGCCTCGATCTGCCGGTCCGGATCCTCGATGCCGGCGTCCTCGTAGGCCTCGTAGACGGCGTCGACGATCATGTCTTCACGGCTGCTGGTCCAGTTCTCGCCGAACTGGCAGCAACCCACGCCGACGACGGACACCTTGTCGCGAATGGCTTCGGGATTCATCGAGCCTCTCCTTTCCGGAGCGGACTGGCCTTCCAGAAGTAGTTGGCCTTGCCCCCGGCGTCGTGGATCTTGCGGAAAACGAACTCGACCGGCAGATCGAGGCGCACCTCGTCCGGCTGGGTGTTCGCCATCTGGACCTGGACGCGGCAGCCCTCGACCTCGGTCACGACCATGATCGTGGGCGGCTCGGCCGCCGGGAAGAAGTAGTCGAAGGTGAAGGCGAGGACGCGTCCCGTCTTGTCCGAGAGCCGCGCCGGCTCCCACTGGTCCTTCGCCTTGCACGCGTAGCAGACGCGCGGTGTCGGCAGGTGGATCTGGCCACAAGCCGTGCAGCGGCCGCCGATGAAGCCGATGTCGGCGTCGCTCTCGCGGTGGCGCACGGTGGCCGACAGGCCGAGGTCCGCGCCGCCCTCCCACTCCTTGGGGTCGAGCTTGCGGGAGCGCAGGTAGGCGTCGTAGCTGCCGAGGGTGCGTCGCCGGGCCAGGTGTCCCGCCACGCCGAGCCGGGGCGGGAGTGCGGCGAGCGCATCGCTGGTCTCGAAGGCCAGGCCGTGTGCGCCGTCGCCGTAGCTCGCGACCAGCAGCTTCTGGCCCGGGCTCGCCTCCTCGAGGGCAGCGATGAGCAGCATCGGCGCATAGGCGGCGCCGGTGTTGCCGAGCCTGCCGAGCAGCGGATCCTGCAGCTGCGAGCGATCGATCCCTGCTGCGCCCGCGACCGCGGCGAGCGTGCGGGCATCGTGCGCGTAGAGAGCCACCTTGGCGAAATCGCCGGGGGCCGCGCCGGCCTTGTCGATCAGGCCGCGGAGCGCGTCGCCCAGGTTGGGGATCACGCCCTCCTGCACGACGAAGCGGTCCTCCCAGCTGTGGGTGAAGGGCTCGCCGTCGATGCGCCAGGCGTCCTGGAACTCGGCGGTGACCGCATGGCTCGCCGTCCACGTCGCGATGGTGTTCTCCGCGCTCACGAGGAAGGCCGCGGCACCGTCGCCCAGCTTGCCCTCGAGGGCGCCGCGCGGTGCGCCCATGCGGCAGTCGCTGGCCACCACGAGCGCGTTGCGCGCCGCGCCGGCCTTGACCGCCACGAGCCCGGCCTCGAGCGCGCCGGTGCCCGCGCGGAGCGAGCCGGCGTGGTCGGAGGTGAGGACGTCGCGGCGCAGGTCGAGCGCCTTCGCGATCACCGCCGCGCCCTGCTTCTCCTTCAGCTCGTAGGAGGTGCTGGCGAAGTAGACCGCGTCCACCTGGTCGCGATCGATCCCGGCCAGGCAATCGATCGCCGCGGCGACGGCCATCGTGATCGCGTCCTCGTCGTAGTAGGCGACGGCCTTCTCCGGACCGCCCTCCTTGGCGGGGCGTCCCTGGATGAGGGCGAGGGGCAGCCGGGTGTAGGGGACGTAGGCGCCGAAGGCGGCGATTCCGGTCATGGAGTCCTCACGGCGTCTCGGGGAGTCGACGGTGACCCGTTCCGCGTCCCACTGGGTAGGGGAGTCGGGGGGCGCCGTCAGCAGCGTCCCTGCGGATCGGGAACGAGGATTGTATACAATATACGAGTTTCCGGGACATCCCCGCCCTTCCCGAGGTTCCCATGGCCGCCTCCGACGACCTGATGACCCGCAAGGCCCGCGACAAGGCCGGGGAGCTGGGGGTTCCGCAGATGCGGCGGCACATCCTGCTCTGCTGCGACCAGACCAAGCCGAAGTGCAGCCCGAAGGAGGCGAGTCTCGAGTCCTGGAACTACCTGAAGGCGCGGCTCGTCGAGCTCGACCTCGTCGGCGACGGCGGGGTCTTCCGCACGAAGGCCAACTGTCTGCAGGTCTGCATGAAGGGGCCGATCGCCGTCGTGTACCCGGACGGCACCTGGTACCACTCGTGCACGCCGGCCGTGATCGAGCGCATCCTGCAGGAGCACGTGATCGGCGGCGTGCCGGTCGCGGACCACCTGCTCCTCACCCACCCGTTGCCCCACGCCTCGGAGGTCTGAGCGGTGACGCAGGAGCTTCCCCGAGTCGCCGCACGTCTGCTCCGGCCGAGCTCCAGCGAGGCGGTGGCCGCCCACGTGCGGCGGCTGGTGTTCGATGGCGAACTCCGCCAGGGCGACAAGGTGCCGCAGCAGGAGATCGCCGACGCCCTGGGCGTGAGTCGCATCCCGGTCCGCGAAGCCCTGGTCGCCCTCGAGCGCGACGGGGTCGTCAGCATCGAGCCGCACCGGGGTGCCTTCGTCTGCGCCTTCGACCCTGCGGCGATCGAGGATCACTACGAGCTCTACGGCCTGGTCTACGGCCATGCCACGCGCCGTGCGACCGAGCGCGCGGATGCGGCGACGCTCGTCGAGCTCGAGGGTCTGGCGGGGCGGATCGCGGCGGCTCGGGGCGCGGGCAGCGTCTTCGACCGGGTGGCGGAGTTCCACGCCCTGCTCCACCGCGTCGGCGGCTCGCCCCGTCTTCGCACGCTGGTCAAATCGCTCTCGGGCATCGTGCCCGGCAACTTCTTCGAGCTGATCCCCGGCTCGAGGGACGTCGCGCGCGGGGCCTTCCCGGCCATCGTCGCCGCCATGAAGGACGGCGACGCCGAAGAGGCCGCCCGCCGCTGCCACGCCATGCACCGCGCCCAGGGCGCCCGCGTCATCGCCCACCTCCAGACCCGCGGCCTCTTCCCCCGTTGACAAAGGGGTCGGGTCTCTCGGTCAACACCAAGTTGACGAAGGGGTCGGGTCTCTCGGTCAACTGCGTCGAGGAGGGGGCCGGGTTCCGGTCAACTCGGCGTCGCTAGAGGATGGAGCCGCCGTCCACGACGAGCTCGGCGCCGTTCACGTAGGACGAGGCGTCGCTCAGCAGGAAGATCACCATGTCGGAGATGTCGTCCGGCCGGCCGTTGCGGCCCATCGGGATCCTGGCCGCGGCCTGTGCCTTCTGCTCCGGCGTCGCGCCGCTGCCGCCGAACATGCCGGTGTCCTCGATGCCACCCGGGTGGACCGAGTTCACGCGGATGCCTTCGGGCCCGAGCTCGAGCGCGGCGGCCTTCGTCAAGCCGCGCACCGCCCACTTCGAGGTCATGTACGAGGACAACCCGGGGTAGCCCTTGAGCCCGGCCGTGGACGAGATGTTCACGATCGACCCGCCACCGGCCTCGCGCAGCAGGGGCGCAGCCTTGCGGATGCCCCACCAGGTTCCCATCAGGTTGACCTGCAGCAAGCGCTCGAAGGCCTCCGGGCTCTCGTCCTCGATGCGCTCCCTGCGAAGCAGGCCCGCGTTGTTCACGAGGCCCTGCAGGCTGCCGAAGGTCTCCCGCGCGGTGGCGATGACCCGATCCCACTCCGCTTCGCGGGAAACGTCGTGCTCGACGAAGGCGGCGCCCCCTCCCAGCTCGGCCGCGAGCTTGGCGCCCGCCTCGGCGTCGACGTCGGTCAGGACGACCCGGGCCCCTTCGCCGACCAGACGGCGCGCGTGGTTCGCGCCCATGCCGCGGGCGGCCCCGGTCACGATCACCACCCGGTCGTCGAGCCGAGCCATGGCGCCCTCCTAGACGATCTTTCGCTCGCGCCCTTCCCAGTAGGGATCCCGGAGCTTGCGCTTGTAGAGCTTGCCGTTCGGGTCGCGGGGCATCTCGTCGGTGAAGTCGATCGAGTGCGGCCACTTCTGCTTGGTCATCTTGTCCTTGTAGTAGGCGACGATCTCCTCACGCACGGCGTCCGAGGCCTCGACCCCGGGGACCAGCTCGATCACGGCCTTGATCTCCTCGCCCATGTCCTCGTTGGGCACGCCGAACACCGCCACGTCCTGCACCTTCTCGTGCTGCTGCAGGGTGCCCTCGATCTCGGCCGGGTAGATGTTGACGCCGCCGGCGATGATCATGTCGTTGGCGCGGTCGTTGAGGAACAGGTAGCCGTCCTCGTTGAAGTAGCCGATGTCGCCGACGGTGAAGAAGCCCTTCATGCGGGCCTTCTTCGTCTTCTCGTCGTCCTTGTAGTACTGGAACTCGTTGCCGCCCATGCGCATGTAGATCGTGCCGCTCGCTCCGGTCGCCACCTCGTTGCCCTCGTCGTCGAAGATCACGACCTCGGAGTTGGGCCACGGCTTGCCGACGGTGCCCGGGTACTTCCGCCAGTCCTGGGGAGAGACGATCGTTCCCCCGCCCTCGGTCGCGGCGTAGTACTCCCAGATCACGTCGCCCCACCAGTCGAACATCTTCCACTTGGTTTCGACCGGGCACGGCGCCGCCGCGTGGATCATGCAGCGCAACGACGACACGTCGTACTTGAGCCGTTCCTCCTCCGGAACCTTGAGCATGCGGTTGAACATGGTCGGCACCATGTGCGAGTAGGTGACCTTGTACTTCTCGATGCGCTCCAGCGCGGCCTCCGGCGTCCAGCGGTCCATCAGCACGACGGGATGCCCCCAGTGCAGTGCCGTGATCGTCCAGTTGTTCACTGCGGTGTGGTAGAGCGGCGCCTGGGTGATCTCGACGTGCCCGTCGTGGGGCTGGATGCCGAAGAGCAGGAAGAGCATGCCCGCCATCTTCGCCATGTCGTCCGGGTGCGCGTCGGGGAGCGCGCGGCGCACGCCCTTCGGCCGCCCGGTGGTTCCCGACGTGTAGAACATGAAGGAGCCGGCGGAGACCTTCTCGGGACGGGTCGTCGGCTGGCCGTCGGTCAGCTCCGCGAAGGGGCGGAAGCCGGGCGTGTTTCCGATCCCGAACGCCCGCGCGGGATCGAGACCGGCCTCGTCGACCGCCCGCTTCGCCTCGCCGACGAAGCGCTCGTGGGTCACGAACAGCTGGGTCTCCGCATCCTTCAGGATGTACGCGATCTCCGGGCCCACGAGGTGCCAGTTGACCGTGGTGATGTAGAGCCCGGACTGGAAGGCGGCGAGGCCGAGCGCGACCTGCTCGATCGAGTTCGGCAGGGTCGTTGCGATGTGGTCGCCCCGCTGCAGCCCCAGGGCGGCGAAGCCGTGGGAGATCTGGTTCACGAGCGCGAACAGCTCGCCGAAGGTCGCCTCGTTGTAGTCGGGGTCGGCGACAGCCAGGCGGTCGGGCTCCTCCTGGGCGATCGCCCAGAAGCCGGTGGTGGGGGAGGCTTCGGTCACGTGGGTTCTCCTGTCAGCCGAGGGTGCGAGGGGCGCCGATTCTAGAGGATCCCCGCCGACGGGTCAGCGACGCACGGGCGGTTCACCGGCGCGGGAGCAGCCGCCCCTCGACGGCGAGGGCGCGATCCTCCTCCCACAAGACGACGAGCCGACGCTCGGCGAAGAGCCAGCGGCCCTCCCGGCGCACGCAGCGGTCGTAGTAGCGGATGACCATCACGTAGACGCGATCCGTGCCGTCCCGCTCGTAGAGGTGGTGGGCGCGGCACGGGCATTCGACCCGCGCCTCGTCGCCGTCGAAGTGGATCGTCGGCAGGCCGACCGAGTGGTGGGTCGCGCGGTAGCGATCGAGCACCTTCATTCCGCGCAGCACCCGCCGGCGCTCGCGCGCCTCCGAGAGCGGGGGCTCGGAGACCGAGCGGGGGTGGATCGCCAGGACCGCGTCCTCGGTGAAGAGTCGCTCCAGGGATTCCACGTCACGCGCATCGATGCCCTGGGCGTACTCCGCGCAGAGCTGCAGGATCGCCAGGCGGTCCGCGTTGCGCTCGGGGCTCTCCGGGGTTTGGTCCGTCATGGGCGGCGGCCGCATGGTAGGACATCGCGGGCTCGCCCATGCACGAGACGGCCGCCCGCAGGGCTGTGCGATACTCGCATCGTGCCGCAACGCCTCGAGCCGTCAGGAGGACCGAGATGAACGACCCGATGCGCGGAGTCCGCATCCTCGAAGTGGCCCAGTGGTGGTTCGTGCCGGCCGCGGGCGCACTGCTGGCCGACTGGGGCGCCGAGGTCTTGAAAGTGGAGCACCCCGTCACCGGTGACGGGCAGCGCGGCCTGATCGCCTCCGGCCTCGTGGCCAGTACCGGCGGCGTCAACTTCATGATGGAGCAGTCGAACCGCGGCAAGAAGAGCATCGGCATCGACATCGCACACCCCGACGGGCGCGAGCTGATCTACCGCCTGGCCGAGACCTCCGACGTCTTCCTCACCAACTTCCTCCCGCCTGCCCGCAAGAAGCTGCAGATCGACGTCGAGCACATCCGCGCCCGCAATCCCGAGATCATCTACGTGCGCGGGTCGGGCCAGGGGGCGCGGGGCCCGCACGCGGAGAGGCCGGGCTATGACGCCGTCTCCTTCTGGGCCCGCGGCGGGGTGGGCGACGCCCTCACCCGTCCGGACGACGAGGTGCCGGTGGGTCCGCGTGCGGCCTTCGGCGACTCGATCGGCGCGATGACGATCGCCGGTGGTATCTCCGCGGCACTGTTCCGCCGCGCGCAGCACGGCGAGACCTCGGTGGTGGACGTCTCCCTGCTCTCGTCCGCCATGTGGACCCTCGGCCCGGATCTGGTCGCGAGCAAGCTGATGGGCTTCGACAAGATGCCGATCTCGGGTCGCGGCGCCCCGCCCAACCCTGTGGTCAACTCCTACCAGACCAAGGACGGCCGCTGGCTGATGTTCAACTTCCTGCAGGCCGATCGCTGGTGGCCCGATCTCTGCGAGCATCTGGACCGGCCGGAGCTCGCCAGCGATCCGCGCTTCGTCGACATGAAGGCGCGCTTCGAGAACCGCGAGGCGTGCGTCGCCATCCTCG
Organism: Deltaproteobacteria bacterium; assembly: GCA_029261775.1. Classification (GTDB taxonomy): domain Bacteria; phylum Myxococcota_A; class UBA9160; order UBA9160; family UBA6930. Next base: position 9,642 of record JAJDAR010000574.1, read on the forward strand.
ACGAGATCTTCCGCGCCCGCACCTACGAAGAATGGAAGGTCAAGCTCGACACCCTGATCGGCGCCTGGGCGCCCTGGCAGACGCCGAAGGAGGCGACCGAGGATCCGCAGGTGGCTGCCAACGGCTACATGCCCGAACTGCAGACGGCGGGCGGCACGACGTTCCAGCTCGTCGCGAACCCGGTGCAGTTCGACGAGGCCGCCCCGGCGCTCCGGCCCGCACCGGAGCACGGGCAGGACACCGAGACGGTTCTCCTCGAGCTCGGCCTCGAGTGGGACGAGATCGCGCGCCACAAGCAGAGCGGCGCGATCCTCTAGCCTGCTCGCCGGACCCGGGGTCTATCCCTCGTCGGGCACGAAGTTTCCGTGGAAGCCGAAGGGTACCCGGCCCGGGAGCGGCACGGTCGCGATCGGCTCGTCGCCGAATGCGGCGCCCGCCTCGAGCACGACCATCTCCGAGCGATCCTCGGCCTTGTCGTAGACGCAGGTGAGCAGCCAACCGTCGTCCTCGGCCGCGTCCGGCGTGCGCGGCACGAAGACGGCCTCGAGCGGCGAGCGCCCCGGGCCCGGATTCCACTCGGAGCTCTTGCCGCTCTCGAGGTCGTACTTCACCAGGGAGGGGAAGTCGAAGCCCTTCGTGTCGTAGCAGGCCGCGTAGCCGTAGCGGTTCTTGCGACCGAGCACGCGCTCGTCATGGCGGGGGAACTCGATCAGCCGGTCGTCGAGCTGCTCCTCCTTCACCGATCCGCCGGCCAGGTCGAAGGTCCAGCGCGTCAGCACCGGCTTGCCCTCGGTCGGGCCATCGCGCTCCTGGTCGAACATCCGCTCGTGGCGCACGGCATCGAGCACGACCGTGTCGTCTCCGACCTCGTAGGCGTTCAGGGGATGGAAGACGTAGCAGTTGGGAACCTCGAACCAGCGCACGTCGGATGCCTGGCCCTCCCTCGGAATCAGGCCCATGCGCGCGCCGTACTCGGGATGCCACACGTAGGGGAAGCTGCCGCCCGCCTCGATGATCGAGAAGTCGAAGATGCAGGGCAGGTCGAAGAGCAAGGCGAAGCGCTCGGTGATGGCCGTGTCGTGGACCATCGGCCCGCCCGGCACCGGCACCTCGACCTGGTGGCGCACCTTGCCGTCGGTGCCGATCACCACGTACTTCAGGTGGTCCCACTCGAAGTAGTAGGTCACGGCGTGCAGCTCGCCGGTCTTCGGGTCGCGCTTGGGATGCGCCGTGAAGCCGCCTTGGAGCGTGCCACCGAGATCGCTCCGGCAGACGGTCTCGAGATCGTCGGTCAGCTCGACGGGCAGCCCGCCGGCCTCGACGATCGCGAAGGTCTTGCCCGCGTGGCTGATCACGTTGGTGTTGGCGGTGTTGCCGCCGATGCCGTGGCGCGGTCCCGGAACCTCGGGCCAACCCTTGGCCGCGACGACGTCGTCATCGCGCACGAAGCGGTTGCGATACCACTCGGCGCGGCCGTCGCGGAGGCGCAGTCCGTGCACCATGCCGTTGCCGCTGAACCAGTGATAGGGCTCGACCGGCGCGACCGGGTTGGGTCCGATGCGCAGCAGCCGCCCGTTCAGCTCGCGCGGCAGCTCGCCGCGCACCTCGAGATCGTGGGCCGTCAGCTCTTCGGCGACGGGTGCGAAGTTGCCTTCCAGGTAGGGAGACGTCGTCATGGAGTCGTTCCTTTCA
>JAJDAR010000575.1 GCA_029261775.1 Deltaproteobacteria bacterium
GCGCAGCGGCTGCGGTGCGGCGCTGGTCGGAGATCCGGACCAGGTGCGCGACAAGCTGCTCGCCTACCGCGCGCTCGGGATCGAGGCCTTCATCCTCTCGGGATACCCGCACGCGGAGGAGTGCGATCTGTTCGCGCGCTACGTGCTGCCCGAGCTGCCCCACGCGCCGCTGCGCGTCGCCGGTTGAGGGGACGAAGGGCGCCCGCGCGCCTCGGGGTGGCGCTCGGGGCTGTGCTCAGTTGTACGGTCGCGACGGCAGGCTGCTCCCCCTCTCCGCCCGGGCCGGGCCCGGGCGTCTCCGGACCGGTGCTCGTGGCGGCCGATGCAGCGTGGCGCCATACGGTCCAGCGTCCGGAAGGAGGCGACTCGTGGGCGGCCCCGGACCTCGACGACGCCTCGTGGGCGCGTGGGCAGGCACCCCTCGGCTACGGCGAGCGCTCCCTGGCGACGTACACGGAGGATCCGACCGGAGAAGTGCCGCCGCACCTGACCGTCTACTTCCGCACGGGCTTCGATCTGGCGGAGATCGGAGTCCCCCGCGACGCCATCGAGGGCCTGAGCGTCCGCTACCAGCGGGACGACGGATTGCGTCTGCTGCTGAACGGCGTCGAGATCCTGAGACACGACTTGCCCGGCGGAGCGATCGGGCCCGAGACACGCGCGCCGCGTTCGGTCGGCGGGGAAGACGAGGCGCGCTGGCATCGTCTCGCCCTTCCGCCCGACGCCCTGCGTCCTGGCGCGAACCTGGTCGCGGCCGAGGTGCATCAGGTCGCGGCCCGCAGCGGCGACTTGCGCTTCGCGCTCGAGCTCCGCGCACACCGGGCGAGCGATCCCACGTCCATCCTGCGCGGTCCCTACCTCCAGCAGACCAGCCGCACCCGGACCGTGCTCTGCTACGGGACCGATCGCCCGGCGCTCACCTGGGTCGAGCTGCGTTCGAGCCTCGGCGTCACCGTGCGGGTCACCGAGGAGGATCCGACGCGGCATCACGAGGTCGAGCTCGCACTGCCCCCGGACGGAGATCTCTCCTACCGCATCGGGGTGGGGGATCGCGTCCTCGTCGGGATGGACACTCCCGTGTCGCTGGCCCGTCCGCTTCCGGGTCGGCCGGTGCGCGCCTGGGTGACCGGCGACCAGGGGTCCGGCGACGAGCACGCTCGGGCCGTGCTGGAGGGCATGCGTCGGGCAGCCGGCGACCGTCCCCCCGAGCTGTGGATCACGCTCGGCGACAACGCGTATCCGTCGGGCAGCGAGGCCGAGCTGCAGTCCGCGGTCTTCGACACCTTCGCGCCGCTGCTGCGGAGCGCGACGTTCTGGCCCGCGCCTGGCAACCACGATCTGGTCCTCTCCCGATCGCAGACCGACGAAGGGCCCTACTTCGACGCGTTCTCGCTGCCGACCCGGGGCGAGGCCGGGGGGGAGCCCTCGGGTCGCGAGCGCTGGTACGCCTTCGACTGGGGTCCCCTGCACGTCGTCTCCCTCGACACCGTCACGGGCCATCGTCGGCCCGAGGGCCCCATGCTCGACTGGCTGCGGCGCGACCTCGCCCGGGCCCGCGAGCGCAGGCCCTGGCTGATCGCCGCTTTCCACCACCCCCCCTACAGCCGGGGCAGCCACGATAGCGCCGAGGAGGTCGCCACCGGGCTCGTGCGGGAGCGGGTCGTGCCGATCCTCGAAGAGGCCGGCGTCCACCTGGTGCTCGCCGGCCACAGTCACGGCTACGAACGCAGCCGGCTGGGGGATGGGCCGGTCTACGTGGTCTCGGGCCACGGCAGCATCCCGGGGACCGGTCCCCTCGACCATCCGCGGATGGAGGTGAGCCGCGGCGGCGGCCTGGGCTCGCTGCTCCTCGACGCCGACGCGGATCGGCTCCGCGTTCGGGCGATCGACGACGAAGGCCGTGTCTTCGACGAGTTCGAGCGGCTGCGTCCGGCCGATCCGGCTCCGCGGCCCGGGCGCGAGCTCCCCTGATCCGGTCTACCATGGGCCCCATGGACGACCTCCTCACCCTCTCGATCACGGAACTCGGAGAGCGCCTGCGCGCGCGCAAGCTGTCGGCCGTCGAGCTGAACGAAGCGGTGCTCGCGCGCATCGACGCCACCCATGACGACCTGAACGCCTTCGTGTCGCTGCGCGACCGGGAGGCGATCCTGGCCGACGCGCGTCGCAGCGACGAGCGCATCGGCGTGGGAGAGGCGCGGCCCCTGGAGGGGCTCCCGCTCGGGGTGAAGGATCTCGAGGCGGCCGAGGGCCTGCCCCACACCGAGGGCTGCCTGATCTACAAGGACCGCGTCGCGGACCACGACAGCACCCAGGTTGCGAGGCTGCGCGCGGCGGGGGCCGTGCTGGTCGGCAAGACGAACGCGCCGGAGTTCGGGTACACGGCGATCACCAAGAACCTGGTCTACGGCGTGACCCGCTCGCCATGGAACCTGGAGCACACCCCTGGTGGCTCGAGCGGCGGCTCGGCCGCGGCGCTCGCCGGCGGCGTCTGCCCGCTGGTCACGTCGAGCGACGGGGGCGGCTCGATCCGCATCCCCGCGAGCTTCGTGGGAGCCTTCGGGCTCAAGGTCTCCTATGGGCGGGTCCCGCGCGGCCCCTCCGAGGCCTGGGGCTACCAGGACACGTCGGTCTACGGGCCGACCACCCGCACCGTGGCCGACGCTGCGCTCTTCCTCGACCAGGTCGCAGGCGCCTCGCCCTGCGACCCGAACTCGCTCCCGGACCCCGGCATCTCCTATGTCGAGGCGCTGGCCGAGGCGCTCCCGGCCGGCACGCGCTTCGGCGTCTCGGTCGATCTCGGGTACGCCGTCGTGCAATCCGATGTCGCGGCCTGCTTCGAGGACGTGATCCACGTCTTCGAGAAGGCCGGCCACACGCTCGTGCCGGTGGCGGGCGGGCCGCCACTGATGGGGCAGGAGTGGGGATTGCTCGGCTCCTTCGAGTTGGCCGGTCAGCTGGGCCGGTACCTGCCCGAACGCGAGGACGAGTTCGGCCGCACCTTCATCCGCGGGGTCCAGACCGCCTCTGCGATGACGCCGGAGATCTGGGGCCGTCAGGCGCAGCAGCGCCAGCAGCTGAACCAATGGTGTACGGGAGTGTTCGACGAGGTCGACTTCCTTCTCACGCCCACCGTGCCCTACGATCCGCCGCCGGCTCGCGGCCCCTTCCCCGAGGAGACGGAGGGTCGCAAGCAGCCCCCGGCCGGGGTCGCGGCCTTCACGATTCCGTTCAACCTGTCGTGGCATCCGGCCGCCAGCGTGCGTGCCGGTCTTTCCAACGCGGGGCTTCCGATCGGGCTGCAGATCGTGGGCCCGCGGCATCGCGACGACCTGGTGCTGCGTGCGGCCGCGCTCTTCGAGCGCGAACGGCCCTGGCATCCCGAGTGGCCGACGAGCTGGTAGGGGAAGAGATCATGGTTCGCATCGAGATCGACTATCAAGGGGACCTGCACACGTCGGCCCATCACGGGCCCTCCGGTGCCAGGCTCGAAACCGACGCTCCCAAGGACAACGAAGGGCGCGGAGAGAGCTTCTCTCCGACCGATCTGCTGGCCACGGCTCTCGGCACCTGCATGCTGACCGTGATGGGGATCGTCGCGCGCCGCCACGATTGGAAGCTCGAAGGGTCGAAGGTCAGCGTCGAGAAGCACATGGTCGTCGACCCGGTGCGCCGCGTGGGCCGACTCGACGTGGTCTTCGAGATGACCGCGGGCATTCCGGAGGACGCGCGCGCCGTGCTCGAGCGCACCGCCCACACCTGCCCGGTGCACAAGAGCCTGCACCCGGACACCGAGGTGAACGCGACCTTCCGCTGGGCGTGAGCGCGTGGCGGGCTAGTCGCCGTCCAGCTTCTTCAGGGCTCGCAGGGGCGCCACCTGCCGGTAGCCCTGGAGCAGGATGCCCTCGACCAGGCCCCAGTCCACGTCGCGGTCGAGGCGGATCCCGACCCAGCCGCTGGGGCCGACGTAGGGCGGGACGAAGAAGATCTCGGGCTCGGCCTCGACCAGGCCCTCCTGGGCATCGCGCTCGCCCTTGACCCAGACCGCGACCCGGCCGTCGCCGTGGTGGTTGTCGTGGAAGGTCGCGAACGTCTTCTTGCCTCCCCACCAGGTCGGTGCGCCGTGGGAGATTCGCTCGTCGGTCTCGGGCCAGGCCTCGATGATCTTGCGCAGCTTCGCGAGCGGGTTCCGTGCCTTCGCCATACCGGGAAGGCTAGGGCATCCTCTCCGCTCGCGACGAACCCCGCGCCAGGAGCACCCGATGATCGACCTCCATTACTGGCCGACGCCGAACGGAAAGAAGGTGACGATCCTGCTCGAAGAAGCGGAGATCCCCTACCAGATCGTCCGTTGCAGCATCGGCGAGGGAGACCAGTTCAAGGACGAGTTCCTGCGCATCAGCCCGAACAACCGCATGCCCGCGATGGTCGACACTGAGCCGGCAGACGGCGGGGAGCCCATCGCGCTCTTCGAGTCGGGAGCGATCATGCTGTACCTCGCCGAGAAGGCGGGTCGCTTCCAACCCCAGGACCTGCGCGGACGCCACGAGGTGAACCAGTGGTTGATCTGGCAGATGGCGAACCAGGGACCGAAGTCGGGCGAGTGCGGTCACTTCCGCCGGCTCGGCGACAGCCAGGGAGACCAGTCCTACGCGGTGCAGCGCTTCACCGACGAGGTGAACCGGCTCTACGGCGTGCTGGACAACCGGCTCTACGATCGGCGGTATCTGGCGGGCAACGAGTACACGATCGCGGACATGATCTCCTACCCGTGGACCGTGAACTGGGAAGGGCAGGGCCAGCAGATCGACGACTTCCCCTACTTCAAGCGCTGGTTCGAGGAGCTCTCGGAACGACCGGCGCTGCAGCGCGGCATGGCCGTGGGCTCGGACCTCTCGATCGACTACGACTCCCTCTCCGAGCAGGACCGCACCCGCCTGCGCAGCATGCTGTACAACCAGCGCGCCCGCCCAGCCCCGAAGGACGGCCTCCTCTAACCCGCAACCGAAGCCCCGAACCCCGGGACAGCGCCGCGAGGACGGGGACGAGGATGGGGACGTTGGTTTCAATGTTGCACCATGCAACGCTGCAACAAATAAACCAACGTCCCCCCTCCCCGCTCCCCCCACCCCCCACCCCGCACCCCCCGCCCCGCATTATGCGTAGGGCGGGGGGGGGGGGGCGGGGC
>JAJDAR010000576.1 GCA_029261775.1 Deltaproteobacteria bacterium
GGACGTCCCCCGCCCCGAGCGCGCCCACTACCGCGTCGACGACGGCGACACCCTCACCCACGTCTCCGGCGGCGAGGTCCTCGACGAAGACCTCTACAACCTCCCCCGCATCCAACAGGGCATGCGCTCGAGCGCCTTCCAAGGCCTCCACCTCGGCACCCAGGAGATCCGCATCCGCCACTTCCATCACACCCTGATGCAGTACCTCGAGAAGTGAGCGGGACGAGAGCGGGGACGTTGGTTTCATTGTTGCACGGCACTGCTAGTCCTCGCGGGCGATCGCCCGGCTGACGGTCGCCGGAGAGGCGCCGAGCGCCCGGGCGATGCTCCGCCCGGACTCGCCGAGCTCTCGGGAAGCTCGCCGGCAGATCTCGTCTCGCGCTTGGCGAACCCCTGGCCTGCGCGTCGGCTCCGCGAAGGCAGTCGGTGGGATGTCGTGGCTCCGGCAGACCTCGGCGATCAGTTCCGCCAGGCAAGCGCGTGACGGCTCGGGCCTGGGGTCGGCGGCGAAGAGCGGCTGACGGTCCGGCGAGGGCGGTTCCACCACCGCGTCCGAGGTCTCCTGGATCGCAGCTCCCAGCCTGCGTCGCGCCCGCCCGGGGGAATCGCCGAAGAGGCGCAGCGACGCCGACGGCGACTCGAGGGGCCGGGCGGCGCGCGCACCCATGAGCGCTCCGTGTCCGCACCAGGGGAACCTCTGGAGCCGTGTGACGTCCCGCACCAGCGCAGCCTCCAATGGGTTGCGGTGGATGTAGAGGACCAGACCCGTCAGGTCCTGCTCGCCGTCGACCAGACGCGACCGGTACCGGTTCTGGAAGACGTGCCCGACCCGGTCGTGCCTCCGGTTGAAATAGCCCGCGAAGCCCGTCCCCAGCCGCGCCATGAGGCGGCGCAAAGGGACGGCGCCCGTCTGCAGCGCGAGGTGCACGTGGTTCGGAAGGAGGGCCCACGCGAAGCAGCGGAAGCCCAGCTCCGGGACCAGGGTGTCGAGGCGGCTTGCGAACGCCTCGTAGTCGCTGTCGTCGAGGAAGATGCGGCGGCGCTCGATTCCACGCATCATCACGTGGTGGACGGCGCCGGGCGCGTCAGGCCGAGGGGCTCGGGCCATGGTCAGGTCCGCCGGGGACCGGGGCAATTCGTGTGTAGTACACTGCCGCGCGGGGTGCACGGGGGCTGCAACAATGAATGCAACGTCCCCGCTCTGGACGCTTGTGGGCGTTTCGTTTGCGCTCGGCTTGCTCGTCGGCCCCGTCGGAGCGCGGGCAAGTGGCATCTACGGGGGACCCGTCCTGCTCGGCGATCCGCGTTCGCGCGAGATCTTGCTCTGGATGGAGAGCACCGCCTGCTTCCCCAGCGCGCCCCCCGTCGACCTCACGGGTTGTCGCGTCACTTCCTCGAGCCCTCAGGCGGTCTTTGGGCTGCAGCTTCGGCCGACGCTGACCGCGATCGGCGGCGTCGCCGAGATCCGGATTCCCACCGCGACCTGGGATCAGGTCCTGAAGTCCAGCATCCACAATCCGGCTGGCGGCATTCTCTACACCGATGGCTCGGCGAGCGACTACGTGTTGCGGATCGATCCGAGCTCGGGGGAGGCGGTCTTCGCGAACTGGTCCTTCCGACTGACTTTCCACGGGGAGCCCGTGCAGATCGCGGCGCGCCTGCTGAGCGGCCCTGGGGCCGAGCCCTATGTGGGAGACATCGCGCAGGGTCCCGTGCTCCTGGTCTGCGGTCTGAACCCGGGCACGCCTCCGGACCCAGGTGAATGCGACGGAAGCCACTTCGTTCCCAACGAGCCGTACAACCCCGCGACCGGCTTCCTCAACCACGCGGGCGCGGCGTCGGGCCTGGGCGACCTCGAGCTCTGGGTCTCCTTCGACCTGGCCATGCAGGAAGTCCCCGAGGCCACAGCGCAGTCCCGTCTATTGGCGGCCGGCGTCCTGGCGGGTTGCGCGGCCGGGTGGCGAAAGTGGACGCAGCGGTGAGCGCAACATCCTCGCTTTCCCTCCCGGCGATCGCGCGGGTCCTGAGTTTCGCGGCGTTGGGTTCGCTCGTGGCCGGGGCATCCTACGGGACACCAGTCGATCTGCAGACCGGCGCGGTCCGGCCCATCCTCGTATGGTTCGAGACGTCGCCGTGTGATGCCTCCACGCTAGACAGCATCGCCGGCTGCACGATCACCTCATCGGATGCGCGCGCGTTCTTCACGGCTCCCCTTGATGCGCAACTCACGCCAAGCGTGGCAGTCGCCGAAGTTCGGATCCTGGCGTTCTTGTGGGATGCATTCCTCTTCCACCAGATCCACAGCCCGGCTGGGGGCGTCGTCTACGAGACCGGCTCGGCAAGCGACTACGTGCTGCAGATCGACACCCAAACGGGCGCCGTGGTGTTCGCGAGCTGGAACGCTCGCATCCTGGTCCATGGTGCCTCCGTCGATCTGGTCGCGTCCCTCGTGGATGCGCCGGGGATCGAGCCCTACGGGCACATCGCCCAGGGTCCGCTGGCCTTGGTGTGCGGTCTCAACCCGGGATCGCCTCCCGACCCCGGAGAATGCGAAGGTGACTTCTTCGTTCCCAACGAGCCCTACGATCCATCCACAGGCTTTATTCACCACGCAGGCACTGTGCTCGGCCCTGAGGGCCTGAAGATCTGGCTCCCGATCGACCTGGCCCTCCAGGTCCCCGAACCCGATCCAGCCCTGCTCCTCGGCATCGGCTGCGTTCTCGCCGCGATGGCACGCCCCCGACAGAGGGACGTTCGTTTCATCGTTGCGCGCCCCGGCCTCGACCTCGTTCGGCGGCGTCTCTCGCGTCTCGTCCGCATACTGCAACAATGAAACCAACGTCCCCGCTCTTTCCTCGCTGTACGCCGGTTTCATCTTCAGGAGACCCCCATGCTTGACCTCGTCATCCGCAACGGCACGATCGTCGACGGGACCGGTGCGGCGCCGTTCCAAGGCGACGTCGCAATCGAGGACGGTCGGATCGTGGCCGTCGGGCGCGTGGAAGAGCGCGGGACCGAGGAGATCGACGCGACCGGTCAGCTGGTCACGCCGGGGTGGGTCGACATCCATACCCACTACGACGGGCAGGCGACCTGGGATCCGCTGCTCACGCCCACCTCGTGGCACGGGGTGACGACGCTGGTGATGGGCAACTGCGGGGTGGGCTTTGCGCCGGTGCGGCCGGGGCAGGAG
>JAJDAR010000577.1 GCA_029261775.1 Deltaproteobacteria bacterium
GTGTTCGCGAAGGGCAAGGGCATCGTCGTCTCCGAGCCGAGCGTCGTGGCCGTGGTAAAGGACGGTCGCGGACCCGACAAGGTGCGGGCGGTCGGTGAGGAAGCGAAGAAGATGCTCGGGCGCACGCCGGGCAACATCGTCGCGATCCGGCCGATGAAGGACGGCGTGATCGCCGACTTCGATGTCACCGAGGCGATGCTCCGGCACTTCATCGAGCGGGTGCACAATCGCTCGTCCGCGCTGGTCCGCCCGCGCATCGTCGTGGCGGTGCCCTCGGGCATCACGTCCGTCGAGCAGCGCGCCGTACGTGAGGCCGCCCTGTCCGCCGGAGCGCGCGAGGTCTACCTGATCGAGGAGCCGATGGCGGCCGCGATCGGTGCGGGACTCCCCGTGACCGAGCCTTCGGGCAACATGATCGTGGACATCGGCGGCGGTACCACCGAGGTCGCGGTCATCTCGTTGTCGGGCATCGTCTACTCGAACTCCGCACGCGTCGGCGGAGACAAGATGGACGAGTCGATCATCAACTACGTCAAGCGCAAGTACAACCTGCTGATCGGCGAGCGCACGGCGGAGCTGATCAAGATCACGATCGGCACCGCCTACCCGACCCAGGAGATCCAGACCATGGAGGTCAAGGGCCGGGACCTGGTGGCCGGGGTTCCGAAGACCCTGGAGATCAAGTCCGACGAGGTCCTCGAGGCCCTGCAGGAGCCGATCACCGCGGTCGTCGAGAGCGTGAGGGTCGCGCTGGAGCGCACCCCGCCCGAGCTGGCGGCGGACATCGTGGACAAGGGCATCGTGATGGTGGGGGGAGGTGCCCTGCTCCGAAACCTGGATGTGCTGCTCCGGGAGGCGACTGGCCTGCCGGTGATGCTCGCAGAGGATCCGCTCACGGCCGTGGCCCTCGGAACGGGTCAGACCCTCGACGAGCTGCGCCTGCTGAGCCAGGTCTCGATCCCGTCCTGACGCCCCCACCCACCGGGAGGCCATGGGCGACTTCCTGCGCCGCATCCGCCTGCCCCTGCTCTTTGCGGGGCTGCTGCTCCTGACGCTCGTCCTGATGCTGGCGGACCGTCCGGTCGCGCCCGGCGTGGCCGAGCGCGACGGCTGGCTGCCCGACGTGCTCCTCGAGATCGCAGCGCCGGTGCAGAAGGCGCTGGCCGCTCCCTCCGACTGGCTCGGCGAGGCCTTCTCGAGGTACGTCGCGCTCGTCGATCTCCACGTCGAGAACGAGGAGCTCCGCGAGCGGACGGCCCGGCTGGAGGAGGAGAACCTGCAGTTCCGCGAGGCGCTGGTGGCCGGCGGTCAGCTGCAGCGCATCGCCCGCATGCGCGAGGGATTCGAGGTGCCGCTGCTCCCGGTGCAGGTGGTCGGGCAGGACGTCTCGTCGTGGTTCCATGCGGTCCTGCTCGACCGCGGCCGGCGCGATCAGGTCCTCTCGGGCATGCCGGTGGTCTCGGATCTCGGGCTCGTCGGGGTGGTCAGTGCCACCACGCGCAGTGCCGCTCGCGCCATGCTGCTGCTCGATCGACGCAGCGCTGCGGACGCGATCGTCCAGCGAAGTCGGGCCCGCGGCATCGTTCGCGGTACCGGAACCGGCGCGCTCGAGTTCGTCTTCCAGGTGCGGGGCGACGACGTGCAGCGGGGCGACGTCCTGATCACGTCGGGTGTCGGCGGCGTCTACCCGAAAGGCTTGCGCCTGGGGAGCGTGCTCGAGGTGCGTACCGAGCGCTCGGAGCTCCTGCATACCGCCAGCGTCGCGCCGGCCGTGGACTTCGGCCGCCTCGAGCAGGTCTTCGTGCTGCTGCAGCGGGCGCCGACCATGGACCTCCTGTACGCCGGCGACGGCGACCTGCCCGACGACGCAGACGAAGTGGAAGCGCAGGCGTCGACCCGATGAGCCGGCGACCCCCGGCCCGGGCCCCGACCCCGTGAAGAAGGCCGCGGCCGTGCTGGTGGCGGGCCTGCTCGGCCTGATCGCCGTCGGGGCGCTGGCCGGGAGCGTTCCGGTCCGCTTCCTGCCCGACCTGTCCCTGCTCGGAACCGTCGCCGCCGGTCTGGTGCTGGGCCCCGCCGCCGGCCTGTTGGTCGCGGCCAGCCTGGGCCTCACGGCCGACGTGATGACCGGGACCCTGGTGGGCCAGCAGGCGATGCTGCGCGTGCTCGAGCTGGCGGTGCTGCGGGGCTTCGCCTCGCAGCTCGACCTGCGTCGCGGGATTCCGCTCGGCGTCTTCGTCGCAGCCCTCTCGCTGGCGGATGCGGGCCTCCTGGTCCTGCAGAGCCGCTTCTTCCTCGGCCTCTCCTTCCACTGGAGCGAGGTGGGCGGGGTGCTCCTGCGGGCCGGCGTGAACGGGCTGGCGGCTCCGCTGATCGGCGGGGTGGCCCGGTGGATCGCCGACGCGCTCGACGAGAGCGAGGCACGCCGGGAGATGCGCCTCGACACGAAGCGCCCCGTCCTTTGACCTCGACACGACCCCCGCGTCCTGTGAGCTTCGAGGGGTGAACCACGGAACGCCCGGGAGCCCCATCCGGTGAACAACCATCTGACCGGCAGCGAGCTGCCCATCGATGGTCGCCTGCGGCTGGCCGGCGTGCTGATCACGTTCGTGCTGATGGGCTTCGTGGTGCGGCTCTTCCAGCTCCAGATCCTCGAGGGTGACGACCTGCGCCGGCGCTCGGAGCAGAACTCGGTCCGCCAGATCCGGCTCGAGGCGCCGCGCGGCGAGGTGCTCGATCGCGAGGGTCGGGTGCTGGCCTCGACGCGGCCGGCCTACCGCCTCGAGGTGGTTCCGAACGATCTGCAGCGGCGCGCGCCGACATTCGCGGCGCTGGGGCGACTGCTGGCGCGCGAGCCCGCCGACCTCGACGGGCGCGTCGGTCCCACCCGCGGCCGCGGCCGCTTCCGCCCCGTCGTGCTCATGGATGACCTCGACTTCGAGGTGCTGGCGCGGGTCGAGACGCACCGCTTCGCGATGCCCGGCGTCCGCACCCACGTCGAGCCGCGGCGCCACTACCTGGGGGGTTCCAGTGCGGCACATCTGCTCGGCACGATCGGGCAGATCCGCGCGGATCAGCTCGAGCGGCCGGCCTTCGAGGGCTACCGCTCGGGGGACGTGATCGGCCAGGGCGGACTGGAGGCGCGCTTCGAGTCGCATCTGCGGGGACGCGAGGGCGGCCGCAACGTGCTCGTCGATGCGTCGGGTCGGGAGGTCGGCGATCCGCTGCTCGAGGTGCCGGCGGTGCCCGGCGGGCGGGTGGTGCTGAGCCTCGACATCGACCTGCAGCAGGAAGCCGAAGCGGCCTTCGAGGACGTGCCCGAGCTGCTCGCTCCCGCCATGGGGGCCGTGGTCGCCCTGGACGTCCGGACGGGAGACGTCCTCGCGATGCTCTCGCGACCGACCTTCGACCCCAACGACTTCGCAGGGGGCATCGACTCGGCGACGTGGAAGCAGCTGACCTCCGACGACTGGGACCCCCTGCAGAATCGCGCGATCCAGAATCACTTTCCCCCAGGCTCGACCCACAAGGCGCTGGTCGCGGCGGCGCTCCTGAGCGAGAAGGTGATCGGTCCGACGAGCACGGTGTTCTGCCCCGGCTTCTACCGCTTCGGCGGCCGCAGCTACCGCTGCTGGAAGCGCTCGGGGCACGGCCGCGTGAACCTCCAGGATGCGCTCAAGCGGTCCTGTGACGTCTTCTTCTACACCTACGGCGAGAAGCTCGGGATCGATCGGTTGGCGCGCTACGTGAAGGCCTTCGGCGTCGGCCAGCCGCCGCAGCTCGGGCTCGGCAGCGAGGCGCCCGGCCTGGTCCCCAGCTCCGAGTGGAAGCGGCGACGCTTCGGGAAGCCGTGGTATCCCGGCGAGACGATCTCGGCCAGCATCGGTCAGGGCTTCAATCTCATCACGCCGATGCAGCTCGCGATCGCCTATGCCGCCATCGCCAATGGCGGGAGCGTGCTCCAGCCCAGGGTCGTGCTGCGCCTCGAGAGCCAGGACGGGATCACCGTCAAGACCTTCGCTTCGAAGACGGTCGGCAAGGTGCCGGTCTCGGCGGCCCACCTGGCCCAAGTGCGCCGCGGTCTTCGCGCCGTCGTCGAGGAGACGGGCGGCACCGGCAGCCGCGCCCGCGTTCCCGGCATCGCGGTGGCCGGCAAGACCGGGACCGCCCAGGTGGTGAGGATCGAGCGCTACGAGGGGCTCGCAGAGGCGGAGATCCCGATCCGCTACCGGGACCACGCGTGGTTCGCCGCCTTCGCGCCGGCCGAAGACCCCGAGATTGCGGTGGCGGTCTTCGTCGAGCACGGCATGCACGGCAGCTCCGCAGCCGCGCCGATCGCCGGACGCTTGCTGCGTCGCTACTTCGAGAAGCAGGGGCGGGTCGCGGAGCTGGCGGTCGCCCCGCCGTCGAGCCTCCCCGCGGCTCCGCTCGTCCGGTCGGACTCCGCCCCTCCAGCGTCTCCCCCGGCGGGGCCCGCGGCGACCGCGACGCCCCCCGGGCCTCTCGGGCGAGGGACGCAGCCATGAGGCCGGCCATCGATCGGCGCTCCCTCCAGCACTTCGACTGGGTGCTGCTCGGTCTGGTGACGGCGGTGGTCGGCATCGGTCTCGCGAACCTGTACTCGGCCGCTTCGCCGGGGACCGAGTCCGGGATGCCCTCGGAGTTCAGGCGCCAGCTGCTGGCGCTCGGCGTCGGCGTGGGGGGGCTGCTCGTCGCGCTGGTGCTCGACTACCGGCGCCTGGAGCGGATGGCCGTGCCGGTCTACGTCGCGACGCTGCTGCTGGTCGCGTCGACCCTGGTGTTCGCGCCCATCACCCGCGGCAACCGGTCCTGGCTGATCTACGGCCCCCTCAGCCTGCAGCCCGCCGAGCTCGCGAAGGTCGGACTGATCCTGGCCATGGCGCGCTACTTCCATCACAACCCGCCCAGCGAGATCCGACGGGTCCGCGACCTGTGGATGCCCGCCCTGATCGCGGCGGGCCCCGTGGGATTGATCGTCCTGCAGCGCGACATGGGCGTCGCGGTGCTGACCTTGCTGATCGCGACGACCTACCTGCTGTTCGTGCGCATTCCGACCCGTGCCTGGGTGGCGATGGGAGCCGCCGGGGTGCTCGCCTTCGCCGGGCTCTGGCGCTTCGTGTTCAAGGACTACCAGCGCGAGCGCTTGCTCGACTTCGTGGATCCGTCCCGCGATCCGCTGGCCTCGGGCTACCAGGCCATCCAATCCCGCATCGCCGTGGGCTCGGGTGGCTTGCTGGGCCAGGGCTATCTGGAGGGCCCCCAGACGCAGCTGCAGTTCCTGCCCACCCAGCACTCGGACTTCGCCTTCTCGGTGCTCGCCGAGGAGTGGGGCTTCCTCGGCTCGCTGGTGCTGCTCGGCCTCTACTTCACCATCCTGATCTGGGGCCTGGTGGTCGCCAACAACTCGAAGGACAAGTTCGGCGCGATGCTGGCGGTCGGCGTCGTCGGGATGCTCTTCTGGCCGGCGGCCATCAACGTGGCCATGGTGCTCGGCCTCGCTCCCGTGATCGGCGTGCCCCTGCCGCTGGTTTCGTACGGCGGCTCGCAGATGCTCGCGAACCTGATCGCACTCGGGCTCTTGATGAACGTGTCGATGCGGCGTTACATCTTCTGACGCCATGACGAAATCGACGCGAAGCAGGCCCCGGGTCGCGGCCTTCTTCGACATGGACAAGACCCTCATCGCCGAGAACTCGGGCGCGATCTACATGAAGCATCGCTACGAGGCCGGCGAGATCGACGGTCTGGAGCTCGCGCGCCAGGGTCTCGTCTACCTTCGCTACAAGCTCGGTGCCCTCGACGTGGGGGCCTGGTCCCGGACCGCGATGGCGGGCTTCGAAGGCCAGACCGAGGAGGACCTGCGGGCCAGTGCTGCCGGATTCCTGGATGCCGTCGTCGAGACGATCTACCCCGAGGCGCGCGAGCGTATCGAATGGCACCGCAAGCAGGGCCACCTGGTCGCGATCGTCTCGGGCTCGACGCGCTACGTGGTCGAGCCGATCGCCGCGCATCTGGGCGTCGAGCACAGCATCTTCACCCGGCTCGAGGTGCGCGACGGGCGCCTGACCGGGCGGGTCGTCGAGCCCTTGTGCTTCGAGGCCGGCAAGATCCACTGGCTCCGCCGACTGGTGGAAGCCGAGTGCATCGACCTCGCCAAGAGCTGGTTCTACACCGACTCGATCACCGACCTTCCGCTGCTCGAGATCGTGGGTCATCCCGTCGCGACCAACCCGGACCCTCGCCTCTACCGGGAGGCGCGGCGCCGGAGCTGGCCGATCCGCATCTTCCGGCAACCGGGTCCGACGCCCGCCGAGGCCGCCCCCCAGGACTGATCCCGTCCGTCCGGCCTGTCCCTCCGGGAGCCCTCCGGTATCCTCCGCGGCTCCCGTGCCCCGTTCTCCGTCTCCGCACCCCTGGGAGGTCCAGCCGTGACCTGGTCGGCTCGGGACGTCCGTCAGACGTTCCTCACGTTCTTCGAAGGCAAGGATCACGCCCGCGTGGCGAGCGCCTCGCTCGTTCCCGAGAGCGACGCGACCCTGCTCTTCGTCAACGCCGGAATGGTCCCGTTCAAGCGGGTCTTCACGGGCGAGGAGCACCGCCCCTACTCCCGCGCCACGACCAGCCAGAAGTGCATGCGGGTGAGCGGCAAGCACAACGATCTCGAGGAGGTCGGTCGCAGCCAGCGCCACCACACCTTCTTCGAGATGCTCGGCAACTTCTCGTTCGGCGACTACTTCAAGCACGACGCGATCCGCTACGCCTGGGAGCTGGTGACCGAGCACTATCGGGTCGATCCCGCGGATCTGGTGGTCTCCGTGTTTCGCGAGGACGACGAATCGGCCGAGATCTGGGAGCGCGAGATCGGCCTGTCGCCCTCCAAGATCTATCGCCTCGACGAGGCCGAGAATTTCTGGTCCATGGGCGACACCGGGCCCTGCGGCCCCTGCACCGAGATCCATCTCGACCGGGGTCCCGTGCCGGGCTTCGACGACGACGATCCGTCCAGCGAGTCGGGCCGCTTCCTCGAATTCTGGAACCTCGTCTTCATGCAGTTCAATCGCGACGCGAGCGGACACATGGAGCCGCTCCCCAAGCCCTGTGTGGACACCGGGCTGGGCCTAGAGCGGACCGTGTCCCTCTTGAACGGCGTGCAGAGCACCTACGAGACCGATCTCTTCACGCCCCTCCTTGCGCGGGCGCAGGAGCTCTCGGGCGTCCAGCTCGGCGCCGGGCCCGAGCACGACGTGTCGCTCAAGGTGGTCGCCGACCACGCCCGGGCGGTGACCTTCCTGATCGGGGACGGCGTGCTGCCGGCGAACGAAGGGCGGGGCTACGTGCTGCGTCGCATCCTGCGCCGCGCCTCCCGCCACGGCGTGCTGCTCGGCATGGAGGATCCCTTCCTGCACTCCGTCGCCGACGTCGTCATCGACGAGATGGCGGGGGCGTTTCCCGAGCTCGAGGATCGGCGCAGCTACATCACCGAGCGGGTGAGGCGCGAGGAGGAGCGCTTCCTGCTCACCCTCTCGAAGGGTCTCGCGCTGCTGGAGGACGAGATTCGCGAGGTCCAGGCGAAGGGCCAGGACGTGCTGCCGGGCCCGGTCGTGTTCCGGCTCTACGACACCTTCGGCTTTCCGCTGGACCTGACCCAGGACATCTTGCGGGGCCACGGTCTGCGCACCGACGACGAGGCCTTCCGAGCCGAGATGGAGACGCAGCGCGCGCGCTCTCGCCAGGCCTGGAAGGGCAGCGGAGACACGGCCGTCTCCGAGGTCTACGGTCGCATCGCCGCCGACGTGACCAGCACCTTCCTCGGCTACGACACCCTGGAGCACGCCTCGGAGATCCTCGCCCTGCTGCGCGGGGGCGATCTGGTGGACGAGGTCTCCGCCGGTGACGAGGTGGAGATGGTGGTGGCGGAGACGCCCTTCTACGCCGAGAGCGGCGGACAGGTGGGCGACGCCGGCCGCGCCACGACGCCGGGCGGTGAGCTCAGCATCGACGACGCGCAGCGGCCGGCCGGCGAGCTGATCGTGCACCGGGGCAAGGTCCTGCGCGGAACGCTGCGGGTCGGCGAGCTGGCCTCCCTCGAGGTCGATCGCGAGTCGCGGGACGCGACGGTCCGCAACCACTCGGGCACCCATCTCCTGCACTCCGCCCTGCGCCGGGTGCTCGGACCCGAGGCCATGCAGAAGGGCTCCCTGGTCTCGCCCGAGCGACTGCGTTTCGACTTCACCCACGACCAGGCGCTCTCGGAAGCGGAGCTCGAGCAGGTCGAGGACCTGGTCAACGGCTGGATCGAGGCGAACGACGCGGGACGGGTTCGCGAGATGGCCTACCCGCAAGCCATCGAGGCCGGCGCCATCGCGATCTTCGACGAGAAGTACGGCGATGACGTGCGCGTCGTGGCGTTCGGCGACGTGTCCACCGAGCTCTGCGGGGGCACCCACGCCAAGGCCACCGGTGACATCGGGCTGCTCAAGATCGTGTCCGAGACCGGGATCGCCGCCGGCGTGAGGCGCATCGAGGCGCTGACGGGGCTCGGCGCGCTCCGACACCTCCGCGCCGAAGAGCGCCGCTTGCGCGAGGTGGGCGAGCTGCTGCGGGTGCCGCCGGAGCAGGCGCCGGACCGGATCCGCAAGCTGCTCGACGAGCGCAAGGCGGCCGAGAAGGAGATCGCGGCGCTCAAGAAGGCCCAGTTGCAGGGCGGGGGTGGCGCGGCGGCACCGACCTGGGAGCAACAGGGCGAGATCTGGATCCACGCCGCGCGTCTCGAAGGCGCGACCGGCAAGGAGCTGCGCGGCCTCGTGGACGATCTCCGCAACCAGCACGCCCCGGCCGTGGTGTGTCTGATCTCCGACGCCGGGGAGGGCAAGGTGGCGGTTGCGATCGGGGTGACGCCCGAGCTGCGCGAGCGCATGCCCGCCGGAGAGCTGATGAAGGAGGTCGCTCCGCTGGTGGGGGGCAAGGGCGGTGGACGCCCCGACTTCGCCCAGGGCGGCGGAAGCGATGCCTCGCAGATCGATCAAGCGCTGGTCCGCTTCCGCGAGGCGGTCGCGTCCAAGAGCGGCTGAGCGGTGGCAGCACGCGACCCCTCCGAGAGCGTGCCCGGCCGCTTCGATCCCTTCGCCTGGGCGCGGCGTTCGACGCGTGAAGTCCGGGTCGGCGACGTCGGGATCGGCGGCGCGAATCCGATCCGCATCCAGTCGATGACGACCACCGACACCCGGGACACCGCCGCGACGGTGGATCAGGTGGAGCGGCTCGCGAAGGCGGGCTGTGAGATCGTGCGCATCACGGCGCCCTCGATCCGCGACGCGGAGAACCTGGGACCGATCCGGGCGGCCCTTCGCGAGCGCGGGATCGAAGTGCCGCTGGTGGCCGACATCCATTTCACGCCCAACGCGGCCCTCGAGGCGGCGCTGCACGTGGAGAAGGTCCGCATCAATCCGGGCAACTACGCGGACAAGAAGCGCTTCGAAGTGCGGGAGTACAGCGACGCCGAGTACGAGGACGAGCTCGCCCGGGTCGGGGCGCGCTTCGAGCCGCTGGTGCGGCGCTGTCTGGAGCTCGGTCGCGCGATGCGCATCGGCACGAACCACGGCTCCCTCTCCGACCGCATCATGAACCGCTTCGGCGACACGCCGCTCGGCATGGTCGAGAGCGCGCTCGAGTTCCTGGACGTGTGTGAAGCCCACGGGTTTCGCGACGTCGTGTTCAGCATGAAGGCCAGCAATCCTCAGGTGGCGATCCATGCGTACCGGCTTCTGGCCGATCGGCTGGCCGAGCGCGCGGGAGGCTGGTCGGTGCCGGCGTACCCGTTCCACGTCGGCGTCACGGAGGCCGGTGACGGCGAGGACGGGCGGGTGAAGAGCGCAATCGGCATCGGCGCCCTGCTCGAGGACGGCATCGGGGAGACCGTGCGCGTGTCGCTGACGGAGGACCCGGTCAAGGAGGTGCCCGTCGCACGGGCGCTGGCGGCCCGCTACGACGAGCGCAGGCCGCAGGTCGCCCCGCCCGATCCCGGCGCGAGCTACGTGGCCAGCCGAACCGTCCACGAGCGGCGGCCGACGAGGGCCTTCGCGCTCGGGCCCCACCCGGTGGGAGGGGATGCGCCGGTTCGCGTCGAAGTCGACCTGGGGCCGGTCCCGGCCGATGCCCCGTCGGCCGTGGAAGCCCTGGCCAAGGGCCTCGGACGCCTCGGCGACCTCGCTTGCGAGGGTGTCTCGCTCGACGTCGCCAGCGGGTCGGAAGTGGCGCGGGCCCGCGCATTCTCCGAGGCGCTCCGGAACCTCCCGGGGGCGCCGCCGCTCGCGATGCGGATCTCGCCCGATCTCGCGACGACGCTCGACGGCTGGGCCGATCGTCTGGTGCTCCGCATCGAGCGCCCGGACGTCGAGCTGCCCGGGCGCGGGAGCGCCGCCCTGGAGTGGAGCTTCGAGGCGCCGACCGGCGAGCTCGCCGGCCTGGTCGAAGCAGCCTTCGCCGGGGCCTCACCCCCGGATCTGGTCTCCTTCGTCGGAGACCCGCCGACCCACGCACTGCGCCTCGGGGTCGCGCTGCTGCGCGAGCGCGGCTTGTCGCTGCCCGTGGCGCTTCGCCACCGCAGCGATCCCTTCCTCGACGCCGAAGTCGGCTTGCTTCGCGCGGCGACGGATCTCGGAGCGGCACTCTGCGACGGGATCGGCGATCTCGTCTGCCTGGGCGGCTTCGGCGCGATCGATCGCGACGTGGGTGTCGCCTACCGCATCCTGCAGGGAGCGAGGCAGCGCACGTCCTGGACGGAGTTCATCTCGTGCCCCTCCTGCGGGCGCACACTCTTCGACCTCGAGGAGACGACGGCGCGCATCAAGGCCAGGACCGCGCACCTGCCGGGGCTCAAGATCGCCGTGATGGGGTGCATCGTGAACGGTCCCGGCGAGATGGCGGATGCCGACTTCGGCTACGTCGGCTCGGGCCCCGGAACGGTGAACCTGTACGTGGGCCACGACTGTGTGGTGCGCAACGTCGCCGAGACGGCGGCACCCGATCGGCTGGTCGAGCTGATCCGCGACCACGGCCGCTGGGTCGAGCCGTAGCACCAGCGACCCGCTCGCCGGGTCCACCCGTAGCGCCAGCGACACGCTCGCCGGGTCCAGCCGCAGCGCCTGCCGCACGGGGGCCGGGCCGGCTCCCGCGTCCTGGCTCCGGTCGTTCGTCCTAGCTCCGGTCGTTCGGGTAGGGCGCCGCGACGTCGGGCGGCAGCCCACGCAATCCAGAGGCGACGGCATCGAGCGTCGCCAGGGTCCGCGTGTCGCGCACCGAGGGGTGATCGGTTCCCAGCACGCTGCTCATGGCGAGCATCGCCAACGCGATGACCAGCGCTCCCTCGCCCGCACCGAGCAGCCCGCCGCCCAGCCGGTCGAGCAATCCGAGCCCGGCGGCGCGAACGCCCCGCCGGATCAGCGCCCCGATCCGGCCCACCACGAGCGCGGTGCCGATCCCGATGGCGATGCCGGCGAACAGGCGCGTAGCCATGGGCGCGAGCTCGACGGGCACCTGCGCGAGCAGCCAGTCGGAGAAGGGCAGGGTGCCGAAACGGATCGCCACACACGCCAGGGCCACGGCCGCCAGCGAAAAGGCTTCGCGGATGATTCCGATCCAGAGCCCACGCAGCACCGCGAGGGCCATCACGAGCAGCGCGCAGAGGTCGACCCAGCCCAGCGCCCGCAGCGCATCCCCATCCATGGCCGTGCATTCTACACTCCCGCCATGGGGGATGCGGGGGGCAAGGGCGCCTTCGATGCGATCGTCGTGGGTGCCGGGCACAACGGCCTGACGGCCGCGGCCTATCTCGCGCGCGCCGGCCTGCAGACCCTGGTCCTGGAACGCCGCCCGGTGCTCGGAGGTGCCTGTGTCACCGAGGAGCTCTGGCCGGGCTTCCAGTGCTCCCGGGCGGCGTACGTCGCCGGCCTCGTGCGCCCCGCCGTGGTACGCGAGCTGGGGCTCGAAGGACACGGGCTGCGCTTCCTCCCCCGCGATCCCTCCTCCTTCACGCCCCTGCCGGAGGGAGGAGGTCTGCTGCTCGGCCGCGACGAGCAGGCCAATGCCCGCTCCATCGGTGCGTTCTCGCGCCGGGACGCCGAGGCCTTGCCCCGCTACGAGGCGATGCTCGACCGGATCGCCCGGGTGATCGAGCCGCTGCTCGATGCGCCGGCGCCCGACCCGGCGCGGCCGCGCTGGGCAGACCTGCTGCCACTGGCGCGGGCGGCGCGCGGGGCGTTGCGGCTGCGCCGGGAGCTGCCCGAGGCGCTGGGCCTCCTGCTGGGCGCGGCGCGGCCCGTGCTCGAGACCTGGTTCGAGAGCGAGCCGCTGCGCGGCACGCTGGCGACCGATGCGTTGATCGGAGCGTTCGCGTCCCCGTCCTCGCCAGGGACGGGCTACGTCCTCTTCCATCACGTGATGGGCGATACCGGCGGCGCCCGCGGCGTGTGGGCCTACGTGAAGGGCGGCATGGGCGCCTTCTCCGACGCCCTGGCGGCCGCCGCCGAAGCCGCCGGAGCGACCTTGCGACGAGAGGCCCCGGTCGCCCGCATCCTGGTGGCCGGCGGCCGCGCACGGGGTGTGGAGCTGGTCGACGGCAGCGTGATCGGAGCCCGGGCCGTCCTGTCCTGCGCCGATCCCCAGACCACCTACCTCGACCTCGTCGACGCTGCCGAGCTTCCCGAGGACTTCGTCCGCGGCATCGCCGCGCTCGACATGCGCAGCCCGGTCGTGAAGATCAACGCCGCGCTCGATCGCCTGCCGGTGTTCCGCGGTCACGGCGAAGGCCCGGCCGCCGGGCCCGAGCACCGCGGCACCATCCACGTCGGGGCCCTCGACCTCGACGCGCTCGAGGCCTCCTACGTCGCCGCCGTGGGCGGCGAGCTGCCGGCGCGCCCGATGGTCGAGATGACGTTGCCCTCCGTCGTCGACGACGGCCTCGCGCCGCCCGGCAAGCACGTGGCGTCGCTCTTCGTGCAGCACGTGCCACCGGGGCTCTCTGCGGAGCGCTGGGATGCGCTGCGCCCGGAGTTCGCGCGCACCGTGTTCGCGATGGTGGACGAAGTGGCGCCCGGCTTCTCGGAGTCCGTTCTCGACTACGAGGTCCTGGCGCCGCCCGATCTCGAGCGGATCTTCGGACTGCGCGGCGGCAACATCTTCCACGGAGCGATGAGTCTGGATCGCCTCGCGTTCATGCGGCCCCTGCCAGGCCACGGGCGCTATGCGTCGCCGATCGAGGGGCTCTCGCTGTGCGGCGCGGGCGCCCACCCGGGTGGCGGCGTGATGGGCGCGTGCGGCCGCAACGCGGCACGGGAGCTGTTGCGCAAGAGGCGCTGAGGCGCGCGGCCGCTGGCGGTGGCCCGATCAGGGAACCATCCGCAGGTACATGCGCGCGTCGTCCCGAGACGGATCGACCTCGAGGACCTCGTCCCACTCGTTCCGAGCCTGCTCCTTGCGACCCAGGCTGTAGTAGGTGAGACCGAGCTGCACCTTCGCCTCGAGGGAGCCCGGGCTGCTGCGCAGGATGCGGTGGAACTCGGCCAGCGCCTGACTCGGCAGGCCGGCTTCACGCAGGGCCACGCCGAGCCGGTAGCGGATGTCGTGGAAGCCCGGCGCCCGGTCGAGCGCCTTGCGATACGCGTCGATCGATTCGCGCCAGTCTCCAACCTCGGCGTACGCATCCCCGATGGCCGCGTGGAGGTTCGAGAGCTTGGCCCGCGTGGTCGCGTCGACCCGCTCGTCGCCGTCGTTGCGGAGCGGCTGCCCGGCACTTCGCTCCATCAGCGATCGACACTCGTCGAAGAGCCCGCGCCGTTCGTACACGCCGGCCAGCGCGATCACCGCCTCGGAGTAGCCCGGGTTGATCGCGAGAGCGCTCTCGAGAGCGGCGCTCGCCTCTTCCAGCTCGCCCTGGCGCTCGTGCACCAGGCCCACCATGTAGTGCACGTCCGCGAAACGCGGATGCGTGTCCAACAAGGGACGCAGGGCCCGGAGGGCCCCCTCGTCGTCACCCCGCTCGAAGTGCTGCCTGCCGAGCAGGAACCACTCGCGCTCATCGGGCGACATGCGGCTTGCGTGCCGCATGCCCATCAGTTGGCGGCCGGGATGAGTTCCTGCGCGGCGGCCGCGACGTCACTGCCCTCGTAGTTCTCGAGGAGGACTTCGAAGATCTGCAGAGCCTGCTCGTCGCGGTTGAGGTTCTGGTAGCAGACCCCCAGCTTGTAGAGGGCCTCCGCGTCCAGCCCGAGCCCCGGGTACTCGTTGAGCACCGAGCGGTAGCGATTCGCCGCACTCTGGTACTCCTCGCGGGTGAGGTAGTAGTCGCCGATTCCGAGCACGTGCTCGCCGAGCTTGGTGCGCAGCTCCTTCCAGAGCTGCTCGGCCTGGGTGGCCTCGGGCGAGTAGGGGAAGCGGGTGATCACGACGTCGAGCTGCGCGAGCGCGTCCCGCGTCGCGGTCTGGTCGCGACCCGGGTCGCGGCTCTGCTGCTCGTGGCAACGGGCCGCCCGCAGCAGGGCGTACGGCACACGCTGGTGGTCGGGGTGCAGGTCCGCGAAGTCGCGGTAGTAGGTCAGCGCCTCGTCGAACGCTTCCTGCTGATAGAAGGCATCGGCGATGCTCAGCTCGGCGTCGACGGCCAGCGCGCTGTAGGGGTAGTTGTCGATGATGTCCTGGAACTTCTGGATCGCGCCGGCGTAGTCGGTGATGTCCAGGGTCAGGAATTGCTTGCGGTCGGAGAGCAGCTCGGTGCCCTCCGCGTAGAGCTGCTCCGCCGTCGGCATCTCCTCGAGCTCGGCGACGTCCGGCGTGGTGGCACAGCCGGAGGCGCCGCCCACGAGCAGCGCGCCTGCCAAGGCAAGCGAGACCAGAAGCTTCGATTCCATGGGATCACCCCCCTTGGGCTTGGAACGCCAGGCTCGGATCGGTCGGCACACTCGCACCAACGGCTCCCCCCCCGGAGAGGGCACGCCGGCAAGCGGCGCCCCGACCGGGAGGATCGGCGGAAGGCCCTCGTTTTTCAAGGCTTTTCCGCGGACGACAGGCAACCTACCCGATGCGTGAAGCCGGTGTCAATTTGCTAGGGTGCAGGGCTCTCTGCGACCGGTCAGGCGCGGGCGACGGGGTCCTCCCCGATCGGCCCCGACCCGAGCCGGCAGAACCACGTTCGGCTCGCCTGCTGCTGCAGAGCCGATCTACCCCGGGGGATTCCATGGTCCACGACTCGATGAAGAACCTGCAGTTCGATCGCCGCCTGCAACGCCGTCGCGGCTGGCTGAACGACAAGGCGTTCGATGCCCACGTCGAGGCCCTGCCCGACGTGTCGGACAAGGCGGAGACCATCACCGGCGACGCCCCCGGGGCCGCGCCTGCTCCGGGCGCCGCCCCGAGCGGAGACTGATCCGGGGCCCATCGCCTCGAGAGGGATCCGGCGGTGATCAAGTCGAAGCTGGGCGAGGGGCTGGACGGCCGCATCCACCGGCTGTTCCCGTTCCTCTTCGTGCGTCCCCTGAACCCGAACCTGCTCTCGGTGCTCGGTCTGCTGGTCTCGCTGGGCGG
This sequence comes from Deltaproteobacteria bacterium, assembly GCA_029261775.1. GTDB lineage: Bacteria > Myxococcota_A > UBA9160 > UBA9160 > UBA6930. The sequence goes on from JAJDAR010000577.1 coordinate 15,598, forward strand.
GGCGGCGGCCTGGTCCACCGGGCGCTTCCGGGAGGGCCTGGTGCTGGTCTTCCTGGGCGGCTTCTTCGACCTCGTCGACGGGGTCGTCGCGCGCCACAACGGGACCGCCAGCCCCTTCGGCGCCTTCCTCGACTCGACCCTCGACCGCGTCGTCGACGGCGCCCTGATGCTGGCGCTGGTCCTCCACTACGCCCGGCTGGACGACTTCGCGATGGCCTGGTTGGCGGGCGTGGGACTCGTGGCCATGCAGCTGGTCTCGTACACGAAAGCCCGGGCCGAGTCGGTGGTACCGGACTTCAAGGGCGGCATCCTGGAGCGCGCCGAGCGGATCGTGATCCTGATGTTCGGCGCGTTGCTCGGGCTCATGCCTCTGGCCATCGGCATCGTGACGCTGGGGTCGGTCTGGACGGCCGGGCAGCGCATCGCGCTGGCCCGCACGCGCATGGCGAAGCTTATGCCTCCGGCACAGCCACCCCAGGTCGGGTGGCCCGCCGAGGCAAGACGAGGAGACACGCATGGCGGATGAAGAGAGCCCGGAACGGGGCTTCACGATCGTCGACCGACGCGGCGAGCGGGACGAGGAGCCGGAGGAGGAGGAGGTGGTGGCGCCCGCGTCGGAGCGGACGGCGGGCGGTGCCTCGCTGCCCGAGGCGGACTTCCCGAGCTTCCTGCTCTCCTTGGCGACGTCGGCGCTCTTCCATCTGGGCCTGGTGGCCGATCCCGAGACCGGCGAGCGCACCGAGCCGAACCTCGAGCTCGCGCGTCACACGATCGACACCCTCGCCCTGCTCGAGGGGAAGACCCGGGGCAACCTCACCGACGAGGAGGCGGAGCTCCTGACGAACCTGCTGACCGAGCTTCGCATGCGCTTCGTCGAAGCCTCGAAGTGAGGGCTGGCGACCGCCTCGAAAACGCCCCGTGAAGCTGCGCGCGCCGGCCAAGATCAATCTCGGCCTGCGGGTCATCGGGGTGCGGAACGACGGCTACCACACGCTCGACTCGATCTTCCTGCCCCTCGCACTCGCGGACGAGGTCGAGGTCGAGCTGCGGCCGGTGGGGGAGGGGGTCGCCTTCACGCTCCTGGGGCAGGCGGGTCCGGACGTGCCGACCGGGCCCGAGAACCTGGCGGTTCGCGCGGCGCGGGTCTTCCTCGAGGCGGCTGGGGACGCGCGGGGGGTCTCCGTGCGTCTCACCAAGGCGGTGCCGTCGGCCGCCGGCCTGGGCGGCGGCTCGAGCGACGCGGGTGCGGTGCTGAGGGCGTTGGCCACCCTCCTGCCGGATCGGATCTCCCAGACCGACCTGGCCGCGCTGGCGCTCGGGCTCGGGGCCGACGTCCCCTTCTTTCTCGATCCCCGGCCCGCCCGGGTCAGCGGGATCGGCGAGCGGATCCAGCCGCTCGCGGACGTCCCAGCGCTGCCCATCCTGCTCGCCCGGCGCGGTCCCGGGCTCTCCACGGCCGCCGTCTTCCGGGCCTACGACGCCGCACCCGAGCGAACGGCTTCGTTGACGCCTGGGGGGCAGGATCCTACGCTCCGCCCGCTCTGGGCCCTGCTGGAAGCCGGGGGTCTCGATCGGGCTGGCCCGCAGCTGGGTGGCCTCGTGAACAACGAGCTGGAGCCCGCCGCGACTGCCCTGCAGCCCGCAGTGGCCGAGGTGCGAAGGGAGATCGAGAACAGCGGGGCCCTGGTCACCGCGATGTCCGGGAGCGGGCCGACCCTGTTCGGCGTGTTCGAGGACGAAGCGCGAGCCGCCGTGGCGGCCCGGACCCTGCGAGAGCGGAGCGGAGCGGACACCTGGGTGACCCGCACGCTCCCCTCACCCTGATCAGTCCAGTCGAGGCGGAACCCGGACGAGCTCATTGGGGCGTCGCCAAATGGTAAGGCAGCGGCCTTTGGAGCCGCCATTTGCAGGTTCGAGTCCTGCCGCCCCAGCCACATTCGAAGGAATCGATCGTCGCCGAGCCTCGCGGCTCCAGGCCGACCCAAGGAGTCAAGACGTGTCCGACCAGGCACTCGCTGCCGAGATCCGAGAGAACACCGGGAAGGGCGTCGCACGCAAGCTGCGCGCGTCGGGGCGGATCCCGGCGGTGCTGTACGGCAAGGGCAAGCAGACCGCTTCGCTCACCGTCGACCCCGAGGCCCTCGTCCGGCTCCTCCAGGCGAGCGACGCGGGGCGCAACACGCTGATCGAGCTGAAGGTCGGTTCGGGCTCCCACACCGTCCTGCTCAAGGACCTGCAGCGCGATCCGGTCGGCGGCCACTCCCTGCACGCAGACTTCTTCGAGATCGATCTGCGGCAGACCGTCGAGGTCGAGATCCCGCTGCACTTCATCGGCAAGGCGCCCGGGGTCGACTTCGGCGGCATCCTCGACCATCCGGTTCGCGAGCTCCAGATCGAGTGCCTGCCGAATGCGATCCCCGAATCCGTCGAAGTCGACGTCAGCTCGCTGCAGATCGGCGACTCGATCCACGTCCACGAGCTGGTCCTTCCCGAAGGTGTCGAGCTCAAGACGGAAGGCGAGCTGGCAGTTGCCATCTGTGAAGCCCCGAAGGCCGAAGAGGAAGAGCCGGTCGAGGGCGAGGCCGTCGAGGGCGCCGAGCCGACCGAGGGCGAGGATCCCGACGCTCCCAAGCCGGAAGGCGCGGACGGCGACTGAGCCTGCGCGGAAGGCGCCTGGGCCTGTGCCGAGGGCGGCGAGGGCGATGGAGCCCGCGCGGGTGGGCGTTGGCCCGGCCTGGGAGCGGCGCGGATGAAGCTGGTCGTCGGGCTCGGCAACCCGGGCGAGCGCTACCGCACCACGCGCCACAACGCGGGCCGGGAGGTCGTGCGCTGTGTCGCCGAGCGCGCGCGGATCGATCTCGACGAGTCGCGGTTCGAGGGTCGGTTCGGTCAAGGGGTCGTCGCCGGGGAAGAGGTCGGCCTGCTCCTGCCCGAGACCTTCATGAACGCGTCCGGGGAGGCGGTGGTCCAGGCGCTCCGCGGACTGGGCGTCGAGACCCCGGCCCGGGACCTGCTGGTGGTGTTCGACGACATCGATCTGCCGCTCGGGCGCCTTCGGCTGCGGCCGCGCGGGCGCGACGGCGGTCAGCGCGGGCTTCGCGACGTGATCGAGAGGCTCGGCTCGGACGAGGTGCCACGGCTCCGCTTCGGCGTGGGGCGACCGCCGCTCGGGGTGGACCCGGTCGACTGGGTCCTGCGGGGGTTCCTCCCCGCGGAGCGCGGAAAGCTCGGCCGGGCGCTTCCCCGCGCGGCGGACGCCGTGGCGTGTTTCCTCGCGCAGGGCGTGGAGCCGGCCATGGACCGTTTCAACGGGCCGTTCGAGCCTGAGGCCGAGACCGTCGGCGAGGCCTGACCGCGCCGGGCCGTCGGGAGCGAGCGACGAATCCTCGCGATCCCCGATCTCCGGCTTTTGCCCCAGGGACGGCGTGAAGTTTCGGCAACACGAGGGCCAACCGTTACAGTGCGGCTGGACGCTGGCCGATGCCCGAGCCATGGTTGCAGAGCCCGCACACTCGATGCCGGAACCTTCTCCCGAACCTGAGCCGACGCCGCCCTCCCGCAAGCCGCCGCCGGCGAAGCTTGCGGACCGGCTCGCCCGCCCGTTCCAGCGCTTCATGGACCTCGAGATCTCGAGCGCCATCCTTCTCCTGGGCATGGCCGTGGTCGCGCTGGTCTGGGCCAACTCACCGTGGGCGGAGAGCTACGTCCACTTCTGGCACACGCCTCTGGGCCTGCAGTACGGCGACTCGTTCCGGCTGGATCTCTCGCTGGGCCACTGGGTGAACGACGGGCTCATGACGTTCTTCTTCTTCATGGTCGGCATGGAGATCAAGCGCGAGATGGCGTACGGCGAGCTCTCGACCCGGAGCCGGGCGATGCTGCCGCTCGCCGCCGCCATCGGCGGCATGGTCGTCCCGGCCGGGATCTACGCCTGGTTCCACATGGGCGGCCCCGCGATCCGCGGCTGGGGTGTGCCGATGGCCACCGACATCGCATTCGCCGTCGCGGCCCTGTCGGTGCTCGGGTCCCGGGTTCCCGGGAGCCTGCGGATCTTCCTGCTTGCGCTCGCGATCGCCGATGATCTGGGCGCCGTGGCCGTGATCGCGATCTTCTACACCGCAGAGATCCGCCTGGATGCCCTGGCCATGGCCGGCGGCGGCCTCGCGTTCTGCGTGTTCCTTCGGGTGATCGGCGTACGGAGCTTCCTGGTCTATCTCGCGGTGGGCACGTTCGTCTGGTACGAGACCCACCACTCTGGCGTCCACGCCACCGTGGCCGGTGTGATGCTCGGCTTCATCACGCCGCATGCCGCGCCAAGGGATGACCACGCCAGCCTGATCGACCGCGGTCGCCACGCCCTCGATCACCTGCGCGAGGTGCTGGTCGGCGTGCACGAGACCCCCGACCCCGTCGACCACGGCGGTCACAAGCGCCACCATGCAGCCCGGGAGCTCGCCCAGCTGGGGCGCGAGACGCTCTCGCCGCTCGACTACCTGGTGAACCTGTTGGAGCGTCCGGTGGCGTTCCTGATCATGCCCGTCTTCGCGCTGGCCAACGCCGGGGTCGTCCTCGACACCACCACCCTGGGCGACAGCATGGCCTTGAGCGTCGCCTGGGCGGTCGCGCTCGGCCTGCTCATCGGCAAACCGATCGGCATCACCCTCTTCAGCTGGCTGGCGATCCGCACGGGGCTCGCGGAGATGCCCCGCGGCGTCAACTGGGGAATGATCTTCGCGACGGGGATCCTGGCCGGCATCGGCTTCACGGTGGCGCTCTTCGTCACCGCCCTGGCCTTCGACGATCCGGTCCACGCGGCCGGCTCGAAGATCGGGATCCTGCTCGGCTCGGTCCTGGCGACGGCAGCCGGGCTGATCGTGCTCGGCAAATCGCTGCCCAAGAGCCAGCCGGTCGCCCCAGCTCCCCACTGAGCCGGCCTGGACGCGATCTGGATCTGATTGTCCGGGCATTGGCCGGGTCAACGGGCTCAAGAAAAGCTCGGATGATCCCCCAGAACCGCGATTGAGGGGGTCCGATTCCGGGCCTATCCTCCCGGTCATGGATGGGATCGAGCTTCAGATCCAACGGCAGGGCAGCGTTGCCGGCGCTGGCGGTGCCGCCGGCTTGCCGTTCTACCGGCAGATCGCCGACCAGATTCGCGCCCAGGTGAGGGATGGCCAGCTGGGCCCCGGAGATCGGCTGCCTCCGATCCGGGAGCTGGCGCGCAACCTCGGCGTCAACCGGGACACCGTGAGCACCGCCTACGAGACCCTGGCGGCCGAGGGCGTGCTCGATGCCAAGGTCGGCAGAGGCACCTTCGTCCGAGGCCTGCGACCGCGAGACACGCGTCCGGCGGCGCCGGTCGAGACCCGGCTGGCGGGCGGCACCGAGCGGCTCGTCGACTTCGAGCGGGCCCGGGTCGCCTACGGCGCGCCGGGCGACGCGATCCAGCTGCACGCCCTGAAGCCCGACCCTTCGCTGTTTCCGGCCGAGGCCTTCCGGCGGGCCCTGAACCGCATCTTCGTGAGCCGTGGCCCGGAGATCCTCGACTACGGCGACCCCCAGGGCGATCTGGGCCTGCGCGAGGCGATCGTCGAGCGGCTCCGGGTCGCCGGCTGCCGCGTCGACGCCGCCCAGGTGATCCTCTGCCAGGGCGCGAGCCAGGGCATCTCCCTGGCTCTCCGCCTGTTCGCCGAGGCCGGCGACGAGATCGCGGTCGAGGAGCCCACCTACCACAACGCGCTGGCGGCGAGCACGGCCCTCGGGCTGGGCATGACGGCGGTTCCGATGCGGCCCGACGGCGCCGACCTCGACGCCCTCGATCGCGCGCTGGCGCGGCCCGAGGTCAAGCTCTTCTACACGATCCCGACCTTCCACAATCCGATGGGGACCACGACCTCGCTCGCCCATCGCCAGGAGCTGCTCGCGATCGCGGCCCGCCACGGCAAGCCGGTCATCGAGGATGCGTACGAGATGGACCTGCGCCTCTCCGGGCGGCCGGTGCCCTCGCTGCTCGCCCTCGACGAGGAGGGGCTCGTGGTGCAGCTGCTCTCCTACTCGAAGTCGCTCTTTCCCGGTCTGCGCTGCGGCGCGCTGATCGCACGGGGTCGTCACGTCGAAGCCCTGCTCGCCCTGCGGCATGCCGCGGATCTCGGGGGAGCCCTGCCGCTGCAGGCCGCATTGGGCGACTTCCTGCGGACGGGAGCCTACGACCGGCACCTGGCGACCTTGCGACGCAAGCTGCGCGAGCGGCGGGACGCCTTGCTCGAGAGCCTCGAGACGGAGCTGCCCGAGGGCGCGCGCTGGCAGCGGCCCGAGGGCGGCTACCAGGTGTGGGTCGAGATGCCCGAGCCCCTAGACACCCGCGAACTCTTCGTCGATGCCGTGCGGGCCGGCGTGCTCTTCGCGCCCGGTCACCAGTTCCTGCTCGACGGCCGGGGCTCCTCCGGCATGCGCCTCTCGATCGCGCTGGCGACGCCCGCGGAGATCCGCCGCGGGATCGCGCTGCTCGGCGCCCTGGTGCGCGAACGCCTGCGCGAGCAGGGGAGCCAGCGAGCTTCGAGGATCGACGTCTAGCGCGCTCCGAGCGCGACATTCCGCAGACTCCATTCCAGATCCAGGAGGGACCCCCATGAGTGACGAGACCAACGACCGACAGGCCGCCCAGAGCTACGAGCTGAAGGTCGGCTTTGCCGAGATGATGAAGGGCGGCGTGATCATGGACGTGACCACGCCCGAGCAGGCCAAGATCGCCGAGGAGTCCGGGGCGGCAGCCGTCATGGCGCTCGAGCGCGTGCCGGCCGACATCCGGCGCGACGGCGGCGTGGCCCGGATGTGCTCGATCCAGATCATCGAGGGCATCCAGAAGTGCGTGTCGATCCCCGTGATGGCCAAGGTGCGGATCGGGCACTTCAGCGAGGCCCAGGTCCTCGACGCCCTCGGCGTCGACTTCATCGACGAGAGCGAGGTGCTGACGCCGGCCGACGACGCGCACCACATCGACAAGCACCCCTTCCGGTCGCCCTTCGTGTGCGGCGCCCGGAACCTGGGCGAGGCGCTGCGGCGCATCGGCGAGGGCGCCGCGATGATCCGGACCAAAGGCGAAGCGGGTAGCGGCAACATCGTCGAGGCCGTGCGTCACCTGCGCCAGGTGAACGGCGACATCCGTGCCATCGGTGCGCTCCGCCCCGAGGAGCTTCCGGCTCGGGCGAAGGAGCTGGGCGCGCCGGTCGACCTGGTCCGCTACGTGTACGAGCACGGCAAGCTCCCGGTGCCGAACTTCGCGGCCGGTGGCATCGCCACGCCCGCGGACGCGGCGCTGTGCATGAGCCTCGGTGCCGAGGCGGTGTTCGTCGGCTCGGGCATCTTCAAGAGCGAGGATCCGGAGAGCCGGGCGAAGGCGGTCGTGCACGCCACCACGCACTGGCAGGAGCCGGCCGAGGTGCTCAATGCCTCGCGCGGTCTCGGCCAGGCCATGGAAGGCATCGAGATGGAGACGCTCGACGAGAGCGAGCGGCTCGCCAACCGGGGCTGGTAGGGACCGGGGAGCGCGGAGCCATGGAACGAAGGGTCGGCATCCTGGCGATCCAGGGCGACGTGGCGGCCCACGGCCGCTCCGTGGAGAGCGCCGGCGCCCGAGCCGTCCCGGTCCTTCGCGAGAAGGACCTGGACGGCCTGGCCGCCTTGATCCTGCCCGGGGGCGAGAGCACCACCATCAGCAAGGGCATGGACCGGCTCGGCTTGTGGGAGCCGGTCCGCGAGTTCGCGGCCAGCGGCCGGCCGCTGCTCGGTACCTGCGCCGGCGCGATCCTGCTCTCTCGCGCCAGCGAGAACCATCCCGTGCCGACCCTGGGTCTGCTCGACGCCGTGGCCCGACGCAACGCCTACGGAACCCAGGTGGATTCCTTCGCGGCATCCGTGGACGCGGGTGGCCCCGCGGCGCTCGCGGGGCTGCGCTGCGTCTTCATCCGCGCGCCCAGGCTCGAGCACCTGGGCGATCGCGTCGAGGTCCTGGCGCGGGTCGACGCGGCCCCGGTGCTCGTCCGCCAGGCCAACGTCTGGGCAGCGACCTTCCACCCCGAGCTCACCCCCGACCCCCGCGTCCACCAGCTCTTCCTCTCCCCCCAAGAGCCCAACCAAAGTTCTTGAGAGAAAGGCCGGGCCTTTTTCTCAAGTTGTTGGGCTTGACCGAGTTGCGCCGGGGGTCCTGGCCTTTTCTCGGGTTGTTTCCCTGGGGGACGGGGTCGGGGCTTGGGTCGGGCCGGTCGACTGGCCGGGTCGCGGCTGCTATCTCCTGCCCCTTCATTCACCTCGGTCCTCAGCAGATCGCCGGCCCCCCGCGGCCCGGCGACATCCGACGGGGGCCCATCCGCCGACCGGCGGAGACCAGGGGGAGAAACATGCGGGAATACGAGACCACCTTCATCGTCCAGCCCGAGATCTCGGACGAAGGGTGCAGCGAGCTGCTGGGAAGGCTCGACGAAGCGCTGGCCGCCCAGGGTTCCATCCGGCTGCTCCACGACGACCAGGGCAAGCGGCGGCTGGCCTACGAGATCAAGAAGTTCCAGAAGGGTCGCTACGTCACGACCTACTTCCTGGACGAGGGTCAGGCCGTGGCGCCCCTCGAGCGCGTGCTGCGGCTCGATGAGTCGGTGCTCCGCTTCCTCACGGTGATGCGCACCGAGGACGTGCAGGACATCGAGAGCCGGAAGGCCCTGGCCGCCGAAGAGGAGCGGATCCGCGCGGAACGCGCCCGCGAGCGGGCCGAGCGCGAGGCCGAGGAAGAGAAGGCGCGCCAGGTCGCGGCGA
>JAJDAR010000578.1 GCA_029261775.1 Deltaproteobacteria bacterium
CCCGACCAGCAGCAGGGAGAGCAGCGCCACGTGCCCCCATTGCCCAGAGGAGACCCATGCCCGGTCGGTCGTCAGCAGCAGCGCGACGAGCGCAAAATTCGCCGGGTTGAACACGTGGCCCCCGCGAGCACGGATCAGGAACTTGCTCCCCACCGCGAAGAGAGCCCCCAGGGCCGCGACCCCGGGGCTGGCGGTGCGAAGCAGCAGGGTCAACGAAAGCGCCGTGATCAGCGGGCTGCGCGGATCGAAAGCCTTGCCGCGCAGGCGCCTGCCCGCCGCCTCGGTGAAGAGGGCCACGACCACGGTCACTGCGGCGTGGAGCGGGCGGATCTCGAGCTCGAGCCCGAACGCCCCGTAGAGGGCGAGGCTCGAGAGCACGAGGATCTGCAGCAGGCGGGGATCGGCCATGGATCGAGACTACCGGCCGACCCGGAGGCTCACCGTAAAGTCTGCGTAAAGCGGGGGCGCTCGACCCCGGCCACGCTCAGTGGAGGCAGAGCCGATAGGCCGGAGTCTCAGTGGAGGCAGAGCCGATAGGCCGGAGTCTCAGTGGAGGCAGAGCCGATAGGCCGGAGTCTCAGTGGAGGAAGAGCCGGTAGGCCGGATTCGCAGTCTCGTCGGTCCACGGGTACCCGAGCTCGGCGAGGTAGCGCCGGAAGGCGTCGGCGTCCTCGCGCGGCACCTGGATGCCCGCCAGGACCCGGCCTACCGCGGAGCCGTGATTGCGATAGTGGAACAGCGAGAGGTTCCAGCGCGGATCCATCAGATCCAGGAATCGCGACAGGGCACCGGGGCGCTCGGGGAACTCGAAGCGCAACAGCCGCTCGTCGGCCAGCTCCGCCGCGCGACCTCCGACCATGAAGCGGGTGTGCAGCAGGGCCATCTCGTTGTCGGTCATGTCCAGCACGTCGTAGCCCTGTGCCGCCAGCCCGGCGGTCAACGCCTGCCGCGTGCGGCCTCCGAGCTGCACACCGACGAAGACGTGGGCCTCTGCGCCGCTCGAGTACCGGTAGTTGAACTCGGTGACGTTGGCCTCGCGCAGCGCGGCGCACAGCTCGCGGAAGCTGCCGGGCCGCTCGGGGATCGTCACCGCCAGGATCGCCTCGCGGCGCTCACCGAGCTCCGCGCGCTCGGAGATGTGGCGCAGGCGGTGGAAGTTGATGTTCGCGCCGCTCTGGATCGCGACCAGCGAACGGCCGCGCCCTCCGCCCGAACCCTCGAGCCAGCGCTTCATGCCCGCGACCGCCAGCGCTCCCGCGGGCTCGGCGAGCACACGGGTCTCCTCGAAGAGGTCCTGGATCGCGGCACACACCTCGTCGATGCCCACGCGAACGACGCCGTCGACCCGACCCTTCACCAGCCGGAACGGCTCCGCTCCGACCTCTCGTACGGCGGCTCCGTCGACGAAGAGCCCGACCCGATCCAGGGGCACCGGCCGGCCGGCCTCCAGCGCAGCCGCCAGGCAGGCAGCGTCGTCCGGCTCCACCGCGATCACGCGGGTCTCGGGGCGCAGGAACTTGACGTAGGCCAGCACCCCGGCCAGCAAGCCGCCGCCTCCTACCGGGACGAACAGCGCATCGATGGGGTCCGGGTGCTGCCTCAACAGCTCGACGGCGATGGTGCCCTGGCCCGCGATCACATCCACGTCGTCATAGGGGTGGATGAAGGTGCGGCCCGTCGCGTCCCGCTGGCGCAGGGCCTCCGCCAGCGCGTCGTCGTAGCCATCGCCGTGGAGCTGGACATCGGCACCGAGCGCCGCGACGGCTTCGACCTTGATCGAAGGCGTCGTCGTCGGCATGACGATCGTCGCGGGGGCCGCGAGCGTCTGCGCCGCGAGCGCGACACCCTGGGCGTGATTGCCGGCGGAGGCGGCGATCAGCCCGCGCTGCCTCGCCTCGGCCGTCAGCCCCACCACCTTGTTGTAGGCGCCGCGTACCTTGAAGGAGAAGACCGGCTGCAGGTCCTCGCGTTTCAGCCAGACCCGCTCGCCGAGCCGCTCACTCAAGCGGCGGGCCGGCTCGAGCGGCGTCTCGCGGGCCACGTCGTAGACTCGCGCGCGAAGGATCCTCTCGATCAGGGCGTCGGTCATGGATCGAGTGTACCGGGTGCGGCCCCGCCGACGGATCGGCCGCGGACTCGTGGTCGACCGGACCGTCCCAGGCTCTATCCTGCCCGGATGGGGCTGGAAATCCGCGTGGACCGCAGCGCGTGTCGCGGGGCCGCCGAGTGCGTCCGCCGCGCGCCCCACAGTTTCCGGCTCGACGACCAGGACCGCGCCGAGCCGATCGAACCGCCCGGCGACCCCGAGAGCCGGATCCTCGAAGCCGCGCGCGGCTGCCCGCACTTCGCCCTGGAAGTCCACCGGGAAGGCCGTCGGCTGGCCTGAGCTCGCCTGGCACGGCGGCACCCGGCCGGCGCCGACTCGCGGTAGCATGCGACCTTCTTGCGCCCGCCGGCGGCGGCGTGATTCCCCAACGGAGGAGCCCGTGGAGCTCAAGCCCGACGACCTCAGGCTCGCGTATCGCCACATGCGCATGATCCGGCTCTTCGAGGAGAAGCTCTCGGATCTGGTCCAGGCCGGAAAGCTCGGTGGCTTCCTCCACCTGTATGCCGGCGAGGAGGCGGTGGCCGTGGGCGTCTGCAGCCAGCTGCAGGAGACCGATGTCGTGACCTCGACCCACCGGGGACATGGCCACTGCATCGCCAAGGGCGTCGAGGTGCCCGGGATGATGGCGGAGCTCTTCGGCCGCGCGACCGGCACCTGCAAGGGCAAGGGCGGCTCGATGCACATCGCAGACATGGACAAGGGCATGCTGGGCGCCAACGGCATCGTCGGCGCCGGCATCCCGCTCGCGACCGGCGCCGCCCTGACCGCCAAGCTCAAGCGCACGGGCAACGTGGCCGTGGCCTTCTTCGGCGATGGCGCCTCCAACCAGGGCCAGTTCCACGAGTCGCTCAACATGGCGGCGAACTGGCAGCTGCCGGTCGTCTACGTGGTCGAGAACAACGGCTTCGGCGAGTTCACGCCGACCGAGTTCGTGGTCCCCGTGCGCGACATCGCCGAGCGGGCCCGCTCCTATGCCATGCGCAGCGAGATCGCCGACGGCATGGACTTCTTCGACGTCGCCGAGAAGGCCAGCAAGGCGATCGCCGCGGCCCGGGCCGGCGAGGGCCCGACCCTGCTCGAGTGCAAGACCTACCGCTTCATGGGCCACTTCGTCGGCGACCCCCTGCCCTATCGCCACAAGGAGGAGGCCGAGGACTGGATCCAGAATCGCGACCCCCTGCAGGGCTTCGAACGAACGGTGGCCGAGCGGGGTTTGCTCAGCGCAGGCGAGCTCCGGGTGATCGACGGGGACGTCGAGCGCGAGCTCGCAGCCGCCGTCGCCGCCGCCGAGGAGGCTCCCCTGCCCAGCATCGACGAGCTGCTCACCGACGTGTACGTGGAGACCGCATGACCGACCGCAAGCTCAGTGTGGCCGCCGCCATCAACGAGGCGCTCCACATCGCCATGCAGACGGATCCCGACGTGATCCTGCTCGGCGAGGACGTGGCCGGCGGAGGCGCGCGGGACGGTGACGACGTGGACGAGATGGGCGGCGTGCTGGGGGTGACCAAGGGGCTGGTCAAGGCCTTTCCGGACCGCGTGCTCGACACACCGATCAGCGAGATGGGCATCATCGGCACGGCGGTCGGCGCCGCAGCCACCGGCTTGCGCCCGGTGGCCGAGCTGATGTTCATGGACTTCCTCGGCACTTGCCTCGACCCGCTGCTCAACCAGGCTGCGAAGCTCCGCTACATGTTCGGCGGCAAGGCCCGCGTCCCGCTGACGGTCCGCACCGTGAGTGGTGCCGGCATGCAGGCGGCGGCCCAGCATTCGCAGAGCCTGTACTGGATCACGACCGGCATCCCCGGCCTCAAGACGGTCATCCCGTCGAACCCGGCGGATGCCAAGGGCCTGCTGTTGTCGGCGATCCGGGACGACAATCCCGTCATCTTCTGCGAGCCGAAGACGGTGCTCTACGCGTCGGGACCCGTCCCGGAGGGCGACTACGAGGTGCCGTTCGGAAAGGCGAAGATCGTGCGGGAGGGCAGCGACGTGTCACTGATCGCCTTCGGCGCCACCGTGCGCGTCGCGCTCCAGGCCGCCGAGCGGCTGGCCGCGGACGGCACCAGCGCCGAGGTGCTGGACCTTCGCTCGCTGCAGCCACTCGACGAGGAGGCGATCCTCACGACCCTGGCGAAGACCGGCTCGGTCGTGATCGTCGACGAGGCGACGCCGCGCTGCGGGATCGCAAGCGACGTGGCGGCGCTGTGCGTCGACCAGGGCTTCGACCATCTGAATACGCCGGTCAAGCGGGTCACCGCCCCCCACTGCCCGGTGCCCTTCGCCAAGGTGCTCGAAGACGCCTACATGCCCTCGGCCGAGCGGGTGATCGCCGCCGTCGCCGAACTCTCCTAGGGGCCGGTCTTGGGCACGACCGCGATCGCCATGCCGAAGCTCGGCATGACCATGGAAGAAGGCACCGTCGTCGAATGGCCGGTGGCCCTCGGGCAGCACGTCGAGAAGGGCCAGATCGTCCTCGTCATCGAGTCCGAGAAGAACGAGGCCGAGATCGAGGCCACCGCGGCCGGTTTCCTGCGGCACGTCTACGTCGACCCGGGTGAGGTCGTTCCTTGCAAGACCCTGCTGGCGGCCCTGACCGACGCGGTGGACGAGCCCTTCGACGCCGAGACCTTCGCCACCGAGCATCGGGCTCGCTACGGACCGGAGCCCGCGGCCGCGGAGCCGGCACCCGCGACGCCGGCCGCATCCGCCGGGCCCGCGGTGGCGGCACCCAGCCCGGCCCGGCGGCCGGTCGCACCCGCCGCCCGCGCACTCGCCCGCAAGCTCGGCCTCGACCTCGACGCGATCCGGGGCACGGGCCCTCACGGTCGGGTCGTACGTCAGGACGTCGAAGCCCATGTGGCCGCGCGCGAGCGGCTGGTGGAGGTCGAGCCCGGCGTGGGCCTCGAGGTGCTGCGCGAGGGCGAGGGCGAGCCCGTGCTCTTCCTGCCCGGCTTCGGATCCGACGTGTCGTCGTTCGCGATGCAGATCCACAGCCTGCGTCCGACCCACACCTGCATCGGGCTGAACCCGCGCGGTGTCGGCGGCTCCGATGCGCCGGAGGCCGATGTCTATGCCGTCGAGCGCGCCGCCGACGACGCGGCGGCGATCTGTGACACGCCTACCCACATCGTCGGCGCGAGCCTCGGAGCTGCCACGGCCCTCGAGCTCGCCCTTCGCCACCCCGAGCGGGTGCGCTCGCTGACCTTGATCACCCCGTTCCTGGTGCGCAGCGCCCGGCTCCGGGCGGTCACCGAGGCCTGGGCCCGGCTGGCCGCGGAGGCGAGCCCGGAAGCGGTCGCGAGCTTCCTGCTGCCGTGGCTCTTCTCGGAGACCTACCTGGCGGACGACACGGCGCGCGAGCGCACGCTGCGCGGGCTCGCGCCGGCCGTCGCGCGCGTGCCGGCGGCGACCCTCGAGCGGACCCGCGCAGGGCTCGAGGCCTGGTCGGGCCGACGGAGCCCGGACGATCTCGGCGAGCTGCGAGCGCCGGCACTCATCTTGATCGGCGCACAGGACCTGCTCACGCCGGACGGGGAGTCCGTCGGCGCCGCCCTGCCCCACGCACACACCATCGTGATCTCGGGCGCGGGCCACGGGCTGGCGATCGAGGAAGGCGACACGGTCACGCGGGCGATCCGCGAGCACCTGGCCAGCGTGCGCTGACGATGAGCGCGCTGCGGATCGAGCGCGCGGAGGGTGTCGTCACCGCCACCCTGGACCGGCCCGAGCGGCGCAACGCCATCGACGTCGAGACCTGGGAGGCGCTGAAGGCACTCCTCGCCGAGGTCGCGAGCGATGCCGGAGACCGGGTCCTGGTGCTGACCGGCGCGGGGGGCTGCTTCTCGTCGGGAGGAGATCTCGCCGGGCGGGGTCGGCCCGACGAGCCGCCCATCGACGTCATGCGCCGGACCGTGAACGCCACCTGCCTCGCGCTGCATCGGCTGCCCAAGCCCACTCTCGCTGCCGTGCCCGGGCTGGCCGCCGGCGCGGGCGCCAACCTGGCCTTCGGATGCGATCTGGTGCTCGCCGCGGAGAGCGCCCGCTTCGCCGAGCTCTTCGTGGACCGCGGTCTCCCCCTCGACTCGGGCGGCAGCTGGCTCCTACCCCGGCTCGTCGGACTGCAGCGGGCGAAGGAGCTCGCCTTCTTCGGCGACTGGATCGGCGCAGCAGAAGCCCACGCCCTCGGCCTCGTGAACCGCGTGCTCCCCGACGCCGCCCTCCCGGAGGAGGCCGCGCGCTGGGCAGCCAGACTGGCGGAGAAGAGCCCGGGCGCCCTGGCCGCGATCAAGCGCGAGCTTCAGGGCAGCTTCGGCTCGAGCTTCGAGGAGGCGCTGGAGCGCGAGGCGGAGGCCGTGATCGCCCGCGCCACCAGCCCCGAGTTCCTGGAGCAGATGCGGCGCTTCGCCGGAAGGGCTGGCACCAGCGGGGACTGAGCCGGCCCTCAGAACACCGCGTAGCCGCCGTCGATGCGGATCGTATCGCCGGTGTGGAAGCGCGAGGCGTCCGACGACAGATAGACCGCGATGCCCTCGAAGTCCTCGGGCGTTCCCCAGCGGCTCGCCGGCGTGCGGTGGCGGATGGTCTTGTCCATGGCCTCCCACTCGAGCAGGGGTCCGGTCGCGTCGGTCTCGATCCAGCCCGGCTGGATCAGGTTCACCTGGATGTCGTGGCGGCTGAACTCGACCGCCAACGAGCGCACCATGCCGCCGAGCGCGCCCTTGCTGGCCGAGTAGGCGGCCTGCCGCGGCATTCCGTAGATCTCACCGATCGAGCCGATGCCGATCAGCTTGCCGCCACCGCCTCGCTCCACCATGTGCTTGGCGACCTCCCGAAAGGTGAAGAAGGCCCCGTCGAGATCGACGCTCGTGACCTGCCGCCACTGCTCGGGCGTGATCTTGAGTGAAGACGCCATGTGTCCGAAGCCGGCGTTCGCGAAGCACACGTCGATCCGGCCGAGGGCCTTGACGGTGTCCGCGACGGCCTTCTCGATCTGCACCGGTTCGGACACGTCACAGCGCAGGCTCAGCACCTTGGCGCCTAGCTCCTCCAACTCCTTCTCCGCCTTGGCGTTCTTCTCCTCGTTCCGCGCCCAGATCGCGACGTCGGCGCCGGCCTTCGCCACGCCCCGCGCCAGGCCCAGACCGATGCCGCCGTTGCCGCCGGTCACCACCACCACCCTTCCGCCGAGATCGAACACGGCTAGAGCACCGCGATCGGGTTGACCGGCGAGCCGGTCCCCCCTTCGATGCGCAGCGGTGCGATCTGGAACAGGAAGGACCATCGCTCGTGCCGGGCACAAGCCGCGGCCAGGCGGTCGAGACGCAAATTGTCGAGAAGGTGGACACCCATGGCGACGAGTGTGCACTGATGGACCGGCATGGGCCAGCCCACCGGGCCGTTTCCGGGCAGCGGATCCGACACGCCATCCGAGCCGAGCACCGCCACGCCGCGCTGGTGGAGCCAGGGGATGCACTCGGGATGCAGGCCCGCGAGCCCGCCCCCGACCGGATCCCAGGGCCCATGCTCGCTGCGCCGGGCGTCCCGGCCGGTCGCGACCAGAAGGACGTCGCCCTCCTCCACGCGGACGCCCTGTGCGGCTTCGGCGGCCAGCAGCTCGTCGTGCTCGATCGCGGCACCCGGCTCGAGCCAGGGGGTGCCGCGCAGCCGGGGGATGTCCAGGAGCACGCCCCGGCCCACGATCCCGTCTCCGGCGCACATGATGCTGTTGCGACGGGCGCCCGTGCTCTTCACGTCCTCCGCCGCGAAGCCGTTGTACATCTGGCCCTTCACGAAGACGTGGCAGAGCGCGTCGATGTGGGAGGTGGCCATGCCGTGAAAGGCCACGCCGACGAAGTCGAGAGCGGTTTCGAGACCGATCCCGGGGATCAGGCAGTCGTCGCCGGCCTGCACCATCATGTGCAGCGCGGGGTTCGGGTTCTCGGGCGACGGGTGGACCGGAAGCTCCCTCGAGCAGCTGACCGCCTCGCCCGCCTGCAC